>CAZYEF010000033.1:0-19849 GCA_964646375.1 uncultured Nitrospiraceae bacterium
TGGAAGACCGCTTTGGGTGCGGTCCTCATACCATCAGCGTGCCCCGCATTGAACCCGCCGCCGGCAGCGATCTGTCCATGAAGCCGCCTTACGCGGTCAGTGATGCGGATTTTAAGAAAATCATAGCAATCATCAGGCTGGCCGTGCCCTACACCGGGATGATCCTTTCCACCCGCGAGCGGGCGGAAATTCGTCAGGAATGCCTGCAGCTGGGCATCAGCCAGATTTCCGCAGGCAGCCGCACGGACCCGGGCGGATATGAGTCGGAAGACCACTCAAACGCGCAGTTTTCTCTCGGCGACCACCGCAGCCTGGATGAAGTGGTGCGAGATCTTTCGGAGATGGGTTTTATTCCCAGTTTCTGTACCGCCTGTTACCGGATGGGGCGCACGGGCCAGGATTTCATGGACCTTGCCAAACCCGGAGAGATCAAGCACCATTGCGATCCGAATGCCATCTCCACTTTTATGGAGTATCTTCTCGATTATGCATCGCCCCAGACTGTTGCTGCCGGCGAAAAGCTCATCGATTCGCTGCAGTCAGGCATGGACGAAGTTCAGAAAAACCTTACCAAGCAGCTCATCGCTAAAGTAAAAGAAGGCAAACGCGACGTTTATGTTTAGAAAATAGAAGACCGAAATCGTGCCCAACCGTCTGTTCTCAGCAGACCAATGACAAGTATGCCAGAATCATCGCGAAAACGAAAAGAGCATGACTTTCTCGGAGAGCGGGAGCTTCCCGAAGGAGCATTGCATGGTATTCATACGCTCCGGGCGCTGGAAAACTTCCCCTTGACAGGGAGACCTGTGCCCGGCGTTCTTGCCAGGGCATACGGGATGGTCAAGTGGGCCTGTGCTGCAACGAACCAAGACCTGGGTGCATGGAACAGCCTTCCGGAAAAAGCCGATGCCATTCTAACTGCGTGCCGCGAAATGGGCGAAGGCGCCTTGAACCATCACATTACCGTCGATCAGCTGCAGGGAGGCGCGGGGACGAGCACCAACATGAATGTCAATGAAGTCCTGGCGAACAGGGCGCTCGAACTTCTTGGCAAGCCGCAGGGAACCTACAGTCTCGTTTCCCCTGTCGAGGACCTGAATCGCAATCAATCCACGAACGACACCTACCCGACGGCACTTCGCCTGGCAGCCATATGGGGAACGCGCCGGCTTGAAGAAGAGGTCGTAAAACTTCAGGAGTCATTTCAGAATGCTGAAAAGCGGATGGCGCATATCGTGAAAATGGGCCGCACCGAGATGCAGGACGCGGTTCTTGTCACGCTGGGCAGGGAAATGTCTGCATATGCAGAGGCGTTTAACCGGGACCGCTGGCGGCTTTCCAAGTGTGAAGAGCGTCTGCGGGTTGTGAATCTTGGGGGCACTGCCGTGGGGACCGGGCTTGCGGCAGAACGGGAGTATATTTTCCGTGTCGTTGATAAACTGCGCGAACTCACCGGCATCGGTTTTGCCAGGGCTGAAAATCTCGTTGAAGCGACCCAGAACACGGATGTTTTCGTAGAAGTCATGGGAATGGTCAAGGCGCTCGCTGCCTCGCTCTGGAAGGTGAGCAATGATCTGCGGCTTCTCTCCTCCGGACCAGAAGCAGGGATCGGCGAAATCAAGCTGCCGCCGCGCCAGGCAGGGTCCTCCATTATGCCGGGCAAAGTAAACCCTGTCATCCCTGAGGCAGTCGGGCAGGCTGCCATGATGGTGTACGGCTATGAAGCGGCGCTTTCGATGGCATGCGCGTCAGGCACGCTGGAGCTTAATCCTTTTATGCCGCTTATTGCGGTTTGTCTGCTTGAGAGCCTTGAACTATCGGCGCGGAGTTGCCGGATTTTCGGGGAGTTGTGTGTTAACGGGATTGAAGCAAATGAGAAACGCTGTGCTCTCCATATTGAAACGTCCACCGCAACCGCAACCGCGCTTCTGCCGTTGCTCGGCTATGAAAAAGCGTGTGAAGCCCTGAAACAGGCGGAGACGGAAGGGAAAACGCTCCGGGAAGT
Organism: uncultured Nitrospiraceae bacterium; assembly: GCA_964646375.1. GTDB lineage: Bacteria > Nitrospirota > UBA9217 > UBA9217 > UBA9217 > JBAZLV01. The sequence goes on from CAZYEF010000033.1 coordinate 2,006, forward strand.
CGTTCTTGCCAATGCCTGGATGACGGCAGCGGAGTTCGATGCTGCGATAAGTCCCGAAGCCGTGTGCAAGCTGGGACATTAATTTAAAAAGATAGCGGGAGTTTTATGCAGACTGCTTCAAAAGGAATGCGTGTTCACATCGGCATTTTTGGACGCAGAAATGTGGGAAAGTCGAGCCTGCTGAACGCGCTGACACGGCAACAGGTGTCGATTGTGTCCGATATCGCGGGGACCACCACCGACCCCGTCGAAAAACCGATGGAGCTTCAGCCGCTCGGCCCGGTCCTGTTTATTGACACAGCCGGCATCGACGACGTCGGAGCGCTCGGCGGGCTGCGCATTGAAAAGACGCGGCAGGTTTTTGACCGGACTGATCTCGCGGTTCTTGTCGCCGAGCCGGACTTCTGGAGCGAGTATGAGAACCTGCTGGCGGAAGAAATTTCGCGGCGCGGAGTTCCGATCATCATTGCCATCAATAAATCCGACACGATTCAGGATACTGAAAAACGGACATCGGTACCCGAACAGTATCGAAAAGCAACGGTTGCGGTTTCTGCCATGACCGGTTTCGGCCTTGAATCGCTGCGCCAGGCAATGCTCTCCAGGGTACCTGCAGAGTGTCTGCAGCCGCCGGCAATTCTTGGGGACCTTGTCGGCGCCGGTGAAATGGCAATTCTCGTCGTTCCGATTGATAAGGAGGCTCCCAAGGGACGCCTGATTTTGCCACAGGTCCAGGCGATACGGGATCTTCTCGACAGCGATGCCTTCTGCATGGTGGTGAAGGAACGGGAGTTGCGCACTGCGCTTGCCCGCCTAACGACTCCGCCAAAACTCGTCGTGACCGATTCCCAGGCTTTTCTGAAGGTAACAGCCGATGTTCCGTCCGAGATTCCCCTCACCGGTTTTTCAATTTTATTTGCGCGGTATAAGGGAGACTTGACAAAACAAGTAGAAGGCGCTATGGCAGTGGACCGGCTCAAGGCCGGAGATAAAGTGCTTATTGCCGAGGCGTGCACGCACCATCCTATCGGCGAGGACATCGGCAGGGTAAAAATCCCCCGCTGGCTTACCCAATATGTCGGCGGCAAACTTGAATTTGTCCATTATCAAGGACACGATTTCCCGGAGGATCTCCCTTCCTACAAACTGGTAATCCATTGCGGCGCCTGCACCATGAACCGCCGCGAGATGATTAACCGCATCCGACGCTGCAACGAAGCCGGGGTACCGATTACCAATTATGGGCTTGCCATAGCATACAGTCTCGGCATCTTTGAACGGGCCCTGCAACCTTTTCCCGCGGCCCTCAGTGTTTTTCAGTCGGCGCGCAAGGCTTTGAAGGAGAAATAAAAACGTGCAGGCAGATATCGTCAAAAAAGCCGAGACAACGCATGACCTGACAAGACGGGAAATCGTCGCGTTGCTTCAATCTCCAGAGCGCGATGCGGAGCTTTTTGCTGCCGCAGACAGGGTGCGCAGAAAAAATGTAGGTGATGAAGTTCATCTGCGGGGATTGATCGAGTTCACCAATTGCTGTGACCAGAACTGCCTCTATTGCGGATTGCGCCGGGACAATGCCAAACTTGAACGCTATCGCCTTGAACCCGATACGATAATTGATTTTGCCGAGAAAGCCGCGTCCAACGGCTATAAAACCGTTGTGCTTCAGGCCGGTGAAGGCGAATTCTATTCCCGCGAAGAGATGGTGCATATTATTAAATCCATCAAGGCGCTTGATGTCGCCATTACGCTTAGCATAGGGGAAAAGACGCGCGAAGAATACCAGGCATACCGGAACGCAGGCGCAGACCGGTATCTTTTGCGAATTGAAACAACTGACAAAAATCTGTATGAAACAATGAGTCCGGGCATGCACTTTGAAAACCGCGTACGTTGCCTGCGGGACCTGAAAGAGCTCGGATACGAGCTTGGCACCGGGTGCCTGGTCGGGCTGCCGGGCCAGACGCTGGAGTCGCTTGCCGATGATATTCTTTTCTTCAAAAATATCGGGGCCGACATGATCGGCGTTGGCCCTTTTATTCCAAACCCGGATACTCCACTCGGGAATGCAGTCGGCGGAACCTTTGAGCTGAGTGTGAAGGTCATGGCCATTACGCGGCTGCTTCTGCCCGATATAAATATTCCGGCCACGACGGCAATGGAGACTTTGAATGAAAAAGGCAGGATACTCGGGCTGCAGAGCGGCGCGAACGTTGTCATGCCCAATGTGACTGAAGGAGATTATCGCAGGATGTACGCGCTCTATCCCGGAAAGATCTGTGTTGGTGATACTCCCACTCATTGCAGGAGTTGTATCACTGCAAAAATCACGGGGATTGGGCGGAGGATCTCGCAAGGCTACGGGTATCGTGAAAAAGTGGCACGGTGATAAAGAAAAAATACAGGGAGCTTCTCAATGAGATTGGCGACAGTCAAACTTGATAATAGCGAAACCGCAGCACTCTGCACGGAAGCAGGCGTGCTTCCGATCGGCGCAGTTAATGCAAAATTCGGCACAAACTGGACGCCCGATGTGTTCAAAATCATCACATCGGACCAGCTGGAAGCCATGAAATCGTGGTACGCTGCGGAAGGCAAAAACCAGCTGAAGTCCATGGCAACGGACGCGATACCAAAAGAGAAGATACGCTTTGCTCCGCTGTATCGGTACCCGCGCAAAATCTGGGGAATCGGACTCAACTATGTTGACCACGCCGGGGACTTGGCGGAAAAAGCTCCCACGGCCGCACCAGCCAGCTTTAATAAATTTGACACAACAATAATCGGGGCAGGCGATGCGATTAAAATTCCGCTCCAGTCCGAAAAAACAACCGGCGAAGCAGAGCTCGCGGTTATTTATGGCAAGCGGTGCAAGGATGTAGAGGAAAAGAATTGGCTGAGCGTAGTTGCAGGTTTTACCACCGTACTTGACATGACTGCGGAAGATATTCTTCGCCTCAACCCGCGATACCTCACCAGATCAAAAAACTTCGATACTTTTTTAAGCTTTGGACCTGTTCTTGTAACGCCTGATGAGATCAGTGACATTTTAAAAATCAGCGTGGCCACGGTCCTGAATGGAAAAATCCATGCTCAAAATGTAATCGCCAACATGACCTTTCCACCGTCATATCTTGTTTCCTTTCACTCTCGTGTTGCGACAATGCTGCCGGGTGATGTTATATTAACCGGCACTCCCCGCGCTGTTCATATCAATAACAGCGATGTTTTGGAATGTCGGATAAACGGTTTCGAATCGCTGATAAATCCTGTTGTTGACCTGAAAGCAGTAAAATAATATAAAATATCGGTTAAAAAACCAGTTGACAGAAGAAAAAGTTGCGATATAATCTGATATATCAGATTTGAAATATCAATAAAGGCGGTTTTTTATGAATCATTCAGTAAAAATTGATTCTGAGACACGACTTGTGAGAGATGTTGTTTATGAAAAAATAAAAGAAGCAATATTAACAAAGCGTTATAAGCCGGGAGATCACTTGGTTGAGAGAGAAATAGCCAGCCAATTTAATATCAGCACAACGCCTCTTAAAGAAGCGCTAGGCCTGCTTAAACAGGAAGGTTTGGTGATTACCAAACCGCGGGTGGGCACGTTTGTTTCGAACGATGTCATGCATACGCTCGAAGAGATCAACCTGGTGCGGGCTGCTTTGGAAGGAGTTGCAGCGCGTTTGGCGGCGACGAAGATAACAAAAGCCGAGGCCGAGGCGCTCGGCGCAGCATTCGCGGAAATGGAAGAACATACCAAGAACAAAGATACCGAAAAAATAATCGCCTCGAACGATCAGTTCCACAAGCTCATCAGGGTATTTGCCAAAAACAACTATGTATACAAGCAGATTGAATCAATCCGATCTTTTGATAGCCGGTTCCGGGCGATGGCCCTGTATCAGACGGGCGAACCGGGGAGCGCATTGAAGGAGCACCGGCAGATATTCAACAAAATAACGGCTAAAGACCCGGATGGCGCGGAAGAGGCGATGAGGCTTCATATCCACTATACAACCGAGAGAGTGAAAAAAAGAACACAGTGAAGTTATGGCTGATCCTTTGGGAGACATGAAGAAGAATCTAATGTCGCACCGGGAGGCGTAGCATGAACGTTAAAAAAGGTGGCGTTGTATCAACATTATTGGAGAATGTGCACATTCCTAAGATGTTTCATGCAAAACAAACATTCCCGAGACCCGTTATCGCCTCGTCAGAGATACCCGGAGTTATATTTGAGCAATTGTCACAAGCACAATTTTCCCGTCAGATAAAAAAAGGGATGCATATAGCAATTACCGCAGGCAGCCGAGGCATTGCTAACGTAGACATCATTACCAAAGCTATTGTAGACTTTATAAAGTCTCGACAGGCCAATCCATTTATTGTTCCCGCAATGGGAAGCCATGGCGGAGCAACGGCCGAAGGCCAAACGGAAGTTTTAGCAGGATATAATATTACAGAAGAAACAATGGGTTGCCCGATAAAATCCAGCATGGATACCGTCCTGTTAGGCTATTCAGAGTTGGGAAAGCCTGTTTATCTGGATAAAATGGCCTATGAGTCGGATGGCATCGTTGTATCATGCCGGATAAAGTTACATAACGCTTTCCGGGGAGAATATGAGAGCGGGCCTTGTAAAATGATGGTTGTTGGTCTCGGCAAGCAGATAGGGGCTGAAAGTGTTCATAGCGATGGTATGGGAAAAATTGCGGAGAACTTGCCTGCCAATGCAAAAGTGATCTTGAAAAAGGCGCCCATTTTGTTCGCGCTTGCGTGTCTGGAAAATGCCTATGATCAGACATGCAAGCTGGAAGCCATACACAAAGATGATATTCTTGGAAGAGAACCACACCTGTTAAAGATTGCCGCGGCGAATATGGCGCGCATAATCGTTCGTGAAGGGGACGTGCTCATCGTCGACGAAATCGGCAAAAATTATAGTGGAACCGGAGTAGATCCCAATATTACCGGCACCTTTTCTACTGAGTATGCACAAGGCGGCGTGCGAGTTCAACGAACGTGCATGCTGGATCTTTCGGACTGTTCTTACGGAAACGGACTGGGCACCGGTCTGGCGAGCGCAATTACAAAGCGATTATTTGATAAACTGGATACCGAAAAAATGTATCCTAATTGTTTGACAAGCACCGTGTTAAAATCCGCCACTATTCCCATTATAGTAGCTACCGATAAAGAAGCCATACAACTATGCATACGAACGTTACATAATGTAAACAAAGAGAAGCCAAAAATCATTCGTATCGCCAATAGCCTTCATATCGAACATATTATGTTGTCTGATTCATATTATGAGGATGTTGCTCAGGGGAAATACGAAGGGCTGGAAGCGGAAGATGAGCCGGCGTTTATGGAATTTGACGGAGAGGGAAACCTCATGACTTCCATCACCAAAAAGGGCCTAAGCTGCTCCCAAAATTCAGACGATAAAGCCTGGTAGCGTGCCGCGAAGACTCATATACGGTTATCGTATTAGAAAGAAATTTTCACCTCACGTACGGAGATAAATAATGAAAAAAGACTTTTTTGCAGTTACAAAAAACCTGAGAAGCAAGGCCGTTGTCAGCGGGCCGAACAGGGCCGGGCATCGCGCCCATTTGCGGTCTCTTGGCCTGCTTGATGATGACTTCGAAAAGCCGTTTATCGGGATAGCAAATTCCTGGAATGAGATGCATCCAGGGCACGTGCATCTTCGTGCGCTCGCCGAGGAAGTAAAAAAAGGGATCTGGGCGGCAGGCGGCATTCCGTGGGAATTCAATACTATCGCCTTGTGCGACGGCGTTGTGCACGGCCATGTGGGCATGCGGTTTACCCTTCCCAGCCGGGATTTTATTGCCGACAGCATCGAGATCATGGCCCAGGGACAGCAACTCGACGGGCTCGTTTGTCTCTGCTCCTGTGACAAGATCGTTCCCGGTATGATGATGGCAATCGGGAGACTCAATATTCCGGCCGTGATGGTGACCGGCGGCCCTATGATGCCCGGCGTGTTCAAGGGCAAAGCCGTTGCAATCCCCGACATGCGGGAGGGGGTCGGAAAATGGGTAAAGGGCGAGTATACCGATGAAGAAGCAAAGGAGTTGGAATGTTCCGTCTGCCCGGGTGCCGGATCCTGCGCCATGAGCGGGACAGCGAACACGATGTCCTGCGTTGCCGAGGTGCTGGGGATGAGCCTGCCGGGATGCGGTGCGTCTCATGCCGTCACTTCCGCAAAAAAAAGGATCGCTATCCAGAGCGGCCGGGAAATCGTGCGTATGGTCCGCGAAAACCTCAGGCCATCGGATTATATCAACCGGGACAACTTCCTGAATGTGCTCAGATTCACGGCGGCATTCGGCGGGTCGAGCAATGCGGCCATTCACATTCCCGCCATCGCAAAAGAAATGGGCGTCCCCATCACCCTTGACGATGTTGAAGAGGCCAGCAGACAAACACCTCATATCATTAATCTCAAAACAGCGGGTCCGTACACCTTGTGGGACTTTGAGCTTGCCGGCGGTGTGCCCGCGCTGCTTAAGGAATTGCTGCCGCATCTTAACCCGGCTCAAAAAACGTGCTCCGGGCTGACGCTTGAACAGATCGCCGAAAAAGCCGTCAACAAAAACAAGGAGGTCATTCGGCCGCTGGACAATCCGATTCACGCTCAGGGAAGCTATGCCATTTTGAAAGGCAACATTGCCCCCAACGGCTGCATTGTGAAGCAGACAGGCGTGGACCCCAACATGATGCAGCATACGGGACCTGCGCGGGTATTCGATTCGGAAAACGATGCGGAAAGGGCCATATACGAAGATAAAATCAAACCAGGAGACATTGTCGTGATCCGGTATGAAGGACCAAAGGGCGCACCCGGAATGCCGGAAATGTTTTCCGCCACGGCAGCGCTCATGGGAATCGGCCTTGGAAAGACAAGCGCCATCATAACTGACGGACGGTTTTCCGGAGCGACCCGGGGGCCCTGCATCGGTCATATCGCGCCTGAAGCCGCCGCGGGCGGTATGATTGCGTATATCGAGGAAGGCGATTCGATTACCATAGACATTCCCGGCAGAGCACTGACTCTTTTAGTAAGTGATGAAGAACTCACCCGCAGGAAACAAAAGATACAGATCAAAAAAAAGGAAATTGACAGCCCGATTTTAAAACGCTACGTGAAGCAAGTCGGTGACGTTACGGAAGGTGCAACGTTGTCATGATGCACGGTTTCAAGACTGCACGAAAATTAAACTGAAATCACAAAGGAGGCGCTGAACTATGGATACTCAATTTATCCGGGGAGTTGTACCGCCCTTGATTACGCCGGTCGATGCTCAGGACCGGGTGGACCGGAAAAGTCTGCAGAATCTGATTGAATATGTGATCAAGGGCGGGGTGCATGGTGTTTTTGTGCTGGGAAGCACCGGAGAATTTTATGGTCTCAGCGCCGAAGAAAAACGGCGCGCCGTTGAAATCACCATGGAACAGGTACGGGGAAGAGTTCCCGTCTATGTAGGCGCAAGTGAAATTACAACACGCGAGTGCATCAGGTCAGCAAAACTTGCGGAAGAGCTGAAAGCCCAGGCGGTTACAGTATTGACGCCTGTTTTCATCAAACCGAGCGAGGAAGAACTGTACCGGCATTTTCGAACTGTTGCGGAATCCACGTCTCTTCCGGTCATTCTCTACAACAATCCGGACAGAACAAATATAAACATGTCTGCGGACCTGGTCGACCGGCTTGCGGATGTGCCGAATATCGTTGGAGCAAAAGACAGCAGCGGTGACATGACGCTTACGTCCGAATACATACGCCGGACCCGGGACAGGGGTTTTCGTGTAATGTCCGGCAGAGACACCATGATATTCGGCACTCTTGCGTATGGAGGATGGGGGTGCGTCGCCGCCACGGCCAATGTTGCGCCTCCGCTAGTCGTGGAAATTTATAATAAGTTCATGGCAGGGGACATAAAAGGCTCTCTGGAAGCCCAATACCGGCTCGCCCCGCTTCGGATCGGATTTGGACTCGGCAGTTTTCCCGTTGTCATGAAGGACGCGCTCAACCTGATGGGTATCAACATGGGGGATCCCATAAAACCCATAGATCATTGCACGAAACAAAATATGGCAAAATTGAGAGACATATTGATAAAAATGGAATTGATAAAAAAATAGCAGCGAAAAACAGCCACAAAAAGGAGTACAAGTATGCCAAAATTCGCAGTGAATTTGACGATGTTGTTTACCGAAGTCCCGTTTCTTGAAAGGTTCGACCTGGCAAAAAAGGCGGGATTTTCAGCGGTGGAATATCTTTTTCCGTACGATTTTTCCGTCGATGCGCTGAAATCACAATTGCAAAAAAATGGACTGCAGCAGGTTCTTTTTAATCTTCCGAGCGGCGACTGGGCAAAAGGTGACCGCGGTATAGCTGCCGATCCTGAGCGGGTAAACGAGTTCAGGGCAGGTGTTGAAAAAGCACTCGACTACGCATTGAAACTCGGAGTTCCCCAGCTCAATTGTCTTGCAGGAAAAAAGATGACCGGGGTTGATGACGGCCGGCATTGGGCAACATTGGTTGACAACGTCCGGTTTACGGCGGACGCCCTTCAAAAAAAGAATCTGCGGCTGGTCGTGGAAGCGATCAACCATTTCGATATTCCCGGTTTTGTTCTGAACAGAACGGATCAGGTAATGAAGCTTATTGATGAAGTCGGAATGCAGAATGTTTTTATGCAGTATGATGTCTATCATGCACAGCGGGAGGAAGGCGAACTTGCCGCCACGTTGCGCAAGCATATTGCAAAAATCGGTCATGTTCAGGTCGCGGATAATCCGGGCAGACACCAGCCGGGGACCGGTGAAATAAACTATCCTTTTATAATACGTGAGCTGGACGCACTCGGATATCAGGGTTTCATCGGGCTGGAATACATACCGAGTCCCGACAGCAACTCGTCACTTTCTTGGATCACGAATTTCGGATACAAATTATAAACAAAGCTAATCTATAAAAAAGGAGCGATGACTATGAAAATCGGATTTATCGGCCTTGGCATCATGGGCAAACCCATGAGTAAAAACTTGATTAAGGCAGGACATGAGCTGTTTGTATGTGATGTCGTAAAGACAGCGGTAGACGAAGTTGTTGCCGCGGGGGCCAAGGCAGCGGCTACCCCCAAAGAGGTCGCGAAACAGGCGGATTATATCATCACCATGCTGCCGAATTCTCCGCAGGTAACCCAGGTGGTTTTGGGGGAGAACGGCGTCATAGAAGGCGCCCGATCAGGTGCGATTGTCATTGACATGAGTTCCATCGCGCCTTTGGTAAGCCGGGAAGTGGCGAAGAGGCTCTCCGAAAAAGGCATTGAAATGCTGGACGCTCCGGTGAGCGGCGGCGAGCCGAAAGCGATCGACGGCACACTGTCAGTCATGGTCGGCGGCAAAAAGGATATTTTTGAAAAATGCCTTCCTATCATGAAGGCCATGGCGGCCTCAGTTGTACTGACCGGCGACATCGGAGCGGGCAACGTGACCAAGCTTGCCAATCAGGTCATTGTCGCGATCAATATTGCAGCCATGTCCGAAGCGCTGGTCCTGGCGAGCAAAGCTGGCGTGGAGCCGGAACTGGTATACAAGGCAATCCGGGGAGGCCTGGCCGGCAGCACGGTGCTGGATGCAAAGGCACCGCTGGTTATGGACCGGAAATTTGAGCCGGGGTTCCGGATCAATCTGCATATCAAAGACCTCGGCAATGTTCTGGAAACATCCCATGAAGTCGGGGTACCGCTTCCGCTTACTTCCGCGGTAATGGAAATGATGCAGGCGCTCAAGGTGGACGGCATGGGCAACAGCGACCATTGTAGTCTCGCGCGGTATTATGAAAAACTGGCCCATATCGAGGTGAAAAGGTAGTATCGCACGGCAGGCGCATCACCGAAAAAGGGGGACGTTCACGTGAAGAACTACGAACGGCTTGCGGCTGTGTTCACGACCATGCTTGGCGCTATGACCATGTACTACGCCTGGCAGGTATTGAAGCTCGGATCGATTTTCATGCCTGATGCAGGGTTTTTTCCATTTCTGTGCGGAGGCGGACTGACGGTTCTTGGTATTATCTGGATACTGAAGCTTCAGTTGTCGAAAAAACCGGCCACAAACGGGTCCGCGGAAAAACGGCTCTGGCACAGGCCATTGATCTCTTTGGCTCTCATGGTGGTCTATGGGTGGGCGTTCGAAACGATTGGCTATCTTACTGCTACGGTCTTATTTATGATCGCATGGCAGCAAATCATTGAGCGTGAAAAGTGGCCCAAAACCCTGGCTATCTCGTTCCTGGGGACCATTGGCATGTATGCATTGTTTGCCTACGTCCTGAAAGTACCCATCCCGCAGGAATTTTTTTTGAAATAAAGGAGAAGACGGCATGGATATCTTTAGTGGTCTGATCAATGGTTTTTCCATCGCCCTGACAGGAACAAACATTCTGTTCTGTCTCCTCGGAGCGGTCATCGGAACTGCAATAGGCGTGCTGCCCGGGCTCGGCCCCGCAGCGACCATCGCATTGTTGCTGCCCATGACCTATATCATCGGGTCCCCGGTCACTGCAATCATCATGATGGCGGGCATTTTCTATGGTTCAATGTACGGCGGCTCCACTACTTCGATTCTCCTCAACCTTCCCGGGGAAGCCGCCTCGGTGGTCACGTGTATTGACGGATATCAGATGGCTAAGAAGGGGCGCGCGGGAGCCGCACTGGGTATTGCCGCCATCGGTTCCTTTATTGCCGGTACGATTGCGGTCATCGGGCTTACCTTCTTTGCGCCTCCGCTTGCGGCCTTCGCACTTGCCTTTGGACCGCCTGAATACTTTACCATGACGTTGCTTGGACTCCTGCTCGCGGTGTCACTCTCCGGAGGTTCGATTATAAAAGGCCTGATCATTCTGTTCATCGGCCTGCTGCTGTCGATGGTGGGGCTTGACCCGGTCTCCGGCAAAGTCCGGTTTACCTTCGGCAGCATCGGCCTGCAGGGAGGATTCGATTTTGTTACCCTGGCAATGGGAGTCTTTGGTCTCGGAGAAATCCTTTATAATCTCGAATCAAAATTCAAGACAGAGATAGTCACGACAAAAATTGGAAAAGTATTTCCAACGTTTAAGGACTGGGCTCGATCAAAGTGGGCAATGCTGAGGGGGTCCTTAATAGGTTTTTTTATCGGCATTATTCCGGGCGGAGGCGCCGTTATTTCTTCGCTAGCCTCCTATGCCATAGAAAAAAAGTATTCGAAACATCCGGAAGAGTTTGGCAAAGGTGCTATTGAGGGAGTGGCAGGCCCCGAATCCGCGAATAATGCCGCATCGAGTTCTTCCTTTATTCCGTTGCTCACGCTTGGGATTCCGGGTAATGCCTCTATTGCTATGATTTTTGCCGCACTGATGATTCAGGGAATCACGCCCGGTCCGTTTCTGGTCGCAGAGCACCCGGATGTTTTCTGGGGAGTAATCGCCTCGATGTATGTTGGAAACGTTATGCTGCTCATCCTGAACCTGCCTATGGTAGGGCTCTGGGTCCAGATGCTTCGCGTGCCGTATGGAATCTTGGCTCCGGTTATCGTTCTTTTTACCGCAATCGGTGTTTACAGCACCCAGAACCAGGTTTTTGACATTTATTCAATGCTGTTTTTCGCGGCCCTTGGGTATCTCATGCGGAAGCTGAAGTTTGATCCTGCTCCGCTGCCGCTCGCCTTCGTTCTCGGCCCCATTGTTGAGCGGTCGCTCCGGCAATCGCTCCTGATATCCGGCGGAGACGTTACTATTTTTGCAACCCGTCCGATTTCCGGAACGCTCCTGGCTGTATTGTTTCTGCTAATTATCGGACAGGTCTTTTGGGGTCTCACGAAAAGAAGACGAGCATTGCAATCATCCGCATCCACAGGACAATAAGAAAGGAGGAAGACGGTTCAGAAGTATGGAATAAACAGTTGGCCGAAAACAATCACATAAACAAGGAGGCAAAGAATGCTACGAATGCGAATGGTTATTTTCATTTTGGCAGCAAGCCTGGTTTGCACGTTTGCCGCAGTCGGTACGAGCTCCGGAGCCGACCAATTTCCGACTAAACCAATACAAATGATTGTCCCCATGGCGGCAGGAGGTTCCACGGACCTTGCAGCCCGCGCTGTGGAAAAAATATGGCTGAAGTACAGCTCTCAGCCGTTGATCATCATAAACAAACCGGGTGCAGGTGGCGTTATGGGCACCGAGTATGTAGTTCGGTCAAAACCGGATGGTTATACTCTTTACTTTGGTTATGGCTCAGGCCATGATCTGGTCATGCCCCATCTGCAGAAGCTGCCTTATGATCCGTTCAAGGATCTCGCACCGGTTTCAAGGACTTCTATCCATTCAGTAGTGATATGCGTTGGGGCCAAATCACCCATCAACTCCATAAAAGACCTTATCGCCTTTGCAAATGCGGGAAACAAGGTTACTGCCGCAGTTTCTGTCTCGGCCGGCGCCGTGGACATTACGATGAAAGCCCTTGCCAAGCGCGCAAACATCACCATCACCACGGTGCCTTTCTCCGGCGGAGCGGAAGCGACCACTGCATTGGCCGGCGGACATCTCGTGATTGGCGGTGGGCATCCCTCGGAAGTGATGCCGCATATCAAGGCCGGCAGGTTTAAGGCGATCGGGGTGGCCCTTCTTGAGCGTGACCCGGCGCTCCCTAACATTCCGACCTTGAAGGAACAAGGGGTTAATGTATACACATGGGGCTCGGTAAAAGGCGTTGCAGCTCCAGCGGGAACACCCAAGGAAGTGATTCAGTATCTTTCCGCTACCCTCAAAAAGGTCAGCGAGGATCCCGAATATAAGAAAATTATGGCCGATCTGTATCAGCCGATAATGTACCAGAACACAAAAGACTGGTCTCTGTTCCTGAAGCGGGCGTCAAAGGATTATGACGACCTGATCAAAGAATTGAAAATTACCTTGTAGCAGACAAAGTTCCGGTAAACCGGGCGATGATGGCAAAAATCCTATTGTGGAGAGCTGCTTTCTGAGGAAAGCAGCTCTCTTGTTTCTGCATCAATGCTATGCTCTCACGAGGAGATGAATTTGAACAAGACGTCCCGCCCAGCCGCTTCACCAGTGCAGTCCCTCTGGATGTTGTTTGCGGCTTTTGTATTTTCGATAATGGGTGTGTGTGTTAAGCTCGCGTCAAGCATGTACTCTACATCCGAGATTGTGATGTACCGGGGCGCCATTGGGGTTGCTTTTACGTATGCATACCTCAGGTTCCATGGTGGCACGCTCAAGACCGCGTATCCCTGGCATCATCTCCGGCGCGGCTTAATAGGCGTTCTGTCCATGTGGTTATGGTTTTACGCGCTCGGGCAGCTGCCGCTGGCGACGGTGATGACCCTTAACTACATGTCACCCATCTGGATTGCAGCGATGCTCTTTGCCGGCGGATGGTGGATGGGGAAGACTCGTTTTGAGTGGAGCTTGGCTGTCGCTATTATCCTCAGTTTTGCCGGCGTGATAATGCTGCTGCGCCCTTCGATCCACGCAGACCAGTGGCTTGGCGGTATTATTGCACTTATCTCCGGCATGGTAGCAGCTGTTGCATATCTGCAGGTGCGGCATCTTGGACAATTAGGAGAACCGGAATACCGCATTGTGTTCTACTTGTCAGCCATGGGAATGATCGTGGGGTTTCTCGGCAGTCTTTTCAATAAAAATTTACCTATTGATGCCGCATTTGTATGGCATGCACACAGCCCCAAAGGGATTGTTGTGTTGCTCGCAATGGGAATCACAGCAACCGTGGCGCAGATGGCGATGACAAGGGCATATCGCCTTGGCAAAACGCTTGTAACAGCCAATTTGCAGTACACGGGAATTATTTTTTCCAGTGTTTGGGGCATCCTGATCTGGAATGACATTCTTGGATGGCTTGGGTGGTTTGGCATTGGCATCATTCTTTTCAGCGGTATTGTCGCGACCGTTTACAACACACGTAAACTAAAAACAGAAAATGCATCAAACAGCAAATCCAGCACAGTTGCCGATCCCATTTCCACAGAGCTGTAACAAGCAGCATTCCGGCTTAATCCCCAGTTGAAAAAAATCAACCCCGAGGTGTGCATGGTGCCACTTTGAATTCTTCTTCTCTCCAGAGGCCGTCTGTGTTATTATGACAGCGCATTTTCGAGGAGGTCGTATGAAACGACACTATATAGCTGTCATAACGCTGGCCATAGGCCTTTTCGTAGCATCAGGCATTCGGGCAGAGTCCGATCCGTGTTTTGAGGCGCTGCAGCAGGGAAAACCCGATGAAGCCGTCAAGATATGCACCCAGCAGATTGCCGGCATGGCAAAAGGTAAAAATACCGCACGGTCCTATTTATATCGCGGGCTTGCTTACCAGGCAAAAACGCAGCTGGATCTGGCTATTGCTGATTTTGACCAAGCCATCAAGCTGAACTCAAAATATGCAGAAGCCTATAATAATCGGGGAAACACCTTTGTGCTTATGGGCAAGCCTGATCTGGGGATTGCAGATTTCAGCAAAGCAATAAAAATCAACCCAAAATATGATCGGGCATATTTCAACCGGGGGGCGGCCTATCAGGCACAAGATCAGTTTGAAAAAGCCATCACAGACTTTAATAGCGTGATTCAGATTAATCCTAAATTATTCCAGGCATACTTTTACCGGGGGCTTAACTACATAGCGCAGGGAAAACTTGACAAGGGCATTGCAGACTTCAGCAAAGCCATTGAGCTGCATCTCCAGTATGTTGATGCATACAAAAACCGAGGGGATTCCTATATGCTGCAGGGAAAATTCGATAAAGCCATCGACGATTTTAAAAAAGTCATAGAGTTGGACCCGAAGAACGAGGAAGGTTACAATAATCTGGGTGCCGCTGCTCTGGCCAAGGGACAGCCGGAGCAGGCTATTACACATTTCAGCAAGGCCATTGAGCTTAATCAAAAATTTGCAAAGGCGTACAGCAACCGTGGTGCAGCCTATCAAACCACGGGGCAATTTAACAAGGCAATTACCGACTATGGCAAGGCCATTGAATTAAATCCCGCAGAGCGGGCAGCATATTATAATCTCGCATGCGTGTATGCTGCGAAAAAAAACATTGAGGAGTCCTGCGGCTGGCTAGAAAAAGCAATCGAGGCTGGATATGAGAAGTGGGAACGCATAAAAAACGATCCGGACCTCACAAATATTCGCAATGCCGCATGTTATCAGAAAATAATGAAAGACCGGTAAACTCTACCAGCATAGCCTGATGCCGTAGCACGCACCACGCGCTGCTTATAAGGCGGGGCAAAAACAGCAAGGCCGCTGAACATTTAATTCAGCGGCCTTGTCTTATTGTGGAGAACCAGGTTGTTTTCCGCGCTGCTTAATCGTAGCACTTTAAAAGCAAACTAGACTGTCATGATTTCTTTCTCTTTATGCGCAAGCAATTCGTCAATTTTCTTAATATAATTGTCAGTTGATTTTTGTATTTCCTCCTGCAGTTTCTTGGTTTCATCCTCTGACACGTGTGCGTCCTTATCCTTGCCCTTCTTTTTGATTTCGTCATTTATATCCCGGCGAACATTGCGGACTGCTACCCGTCCGTCTTCAGCAAGTTTCTTTGCATGTTTGACGATTTGCTGCCGGCGTTCTTCAGTCAGCGGAGGCATGTTCAACCGGATGATTTTTCCGTCGTTTGACGGAGTAAGACCGACATCGGATTTCAAGATGGCTTTTTCGATTTCTCCCAGCATTTTCGGTTCCCACGGCTGGATGGTAATCTGCCGCGGATCAGGCACTGCCAGGTTTGCCACCTGGCTGAGCGGGGTCGGAGCGCCGTAATAGTCCACCATGATTCCCTCAAGGATGCCGAGCGATGCCCTGCCCGTGCGTATGGCGGCGAACTCTTTCCTGAGAGCTTCCAGCGCCTTGTTCATTTTATCTTCCGCCTTTTTTTTCTGCTCGTTAATCATGATTCCTCCCGGTCACAAGCGTTCCGAGTTCTTCACCTGAAATAATTTTCTTGATATTGCCTGGGACGGTAAGATTGAAAACAATGATGGGAAGATTGTTGTCCATGCACAAGGAAATTGCTGTGGCGTCCATTACCTTGAGATTTTTCTGGAGAACATCAATATAGTTCAACTGTTTGAATTGCGTGGCGGTTTTATCCTTCATGGGATCGGCATTGAAAACCCCGTCCACTTTTGTAGCCTTCATGATGACTTCCGCGCCGATCTCCATAGCGCGCAAGGCGGCGGCAGTGTCCGTGGTGAAATAGGGATTGCCCGTGCCTGCGGCGAAAATAACAACTCTTCCTTTTTCGAGATGCCGGACAGCGCGTCTGCGGATGTACGTTTCTGCGAGCTCCCGCATTTCGATAGCCGACTGAACACGCGTTACGACGCCTTTATTTTCAAGAACGTTCTGGAGAGCCAGGGCATTCAGGACAGTGGCGAGCATGCCCATATAGTCTGCGCTGGCCCGCTCCATCCCCTTTGCTGCGCCTGAAAGCCCGCGGAAGATATTGCCGCCGCCGATGACAATTGCCACCTCGACGCCGAGACTACAGACATCTTTTATCTCCGACGTGATTGAGTCAAGCACGGCGTGGTCAATACCGTATTTCTGCTCGCCCATGAGAGCCTCGCCTGAGAGCTTGAGCAATATGCGTTTATATTTTGAACGGGTCATGGATGACTATTTAAGTTGCGAAGCCACTTCTTCTGCAAAGGATTCCTTCTTTTTCTCAATTCCTTCACCGAGCTGGTATCGTACAAAACGCCGAATCACCGCATTTTTCAGAATGTTTTTGACTTTGAGCTTTCCGTCCGGATCTTTGATGTACACCTGCTCTAACAGGCAGAAATCTCCATAAAATTTTTCAAGTTTACCATCAACTATTTTGGAAATGACTGCGGCAGGTTTGCCGGTTTCCTTTGCTTGAGCTTCATAGATAGCTCGTTCACGGGCTATCGCATCAGCGGGAACGGCCTCCCGCGAAAGGTAAAGCGGATTTGCCGCCGCGATATGCATGGCGACATCTTTCCCGAGCTGGTCATCTCCACCGGTAAAATCGACCATAACGCCAATTCTCGTTCCGTGGAGATACAGGGAAAGCTTCCCATCCGTTTGATAATGCTCAAACCGCCTGATTGAGAGATTTTCTCCAATTTTTTGCACAAGAGTTTGGCGTCGGGCTTCCACGGTCTCACCATCAATGGTAAGCTGTGACAAGGCCGGGACATCAGCCGGTTTCTTGGTGCCTACGAGCTCGGCAAGAGTCTTTGCAAATTTCTGGAACTCTTCATTTTTAGCCACAAAATCAGTTTCGCTGTTGACCTCGATAAGAACGCCGGAGCCTGCCGATGTTGAGGATGTGATGATTCCCTCTGCCGCGATACGTCCTGCTTTCTTTGCTGCTGCAGAAAGGCCTTTTTTACGAAGAATATCGACAGCTTTTTCAAAATCGCCACCGGCTTCTTCAAGCGCTTTTTTTGCCTCCATCATGCCGACGCCGGTTTTTTCTCTAAGGTCTTTTACTACAGCCGCAGATATGGTTGCCATACTTTAAAACCCCTTTCAAAATAAAAAACAGAACAAAAATGCATTTTCTTTTTTTTGTATGAAAATATTTGTGTTCTGCAACCCTTGTGCGAAGAAGTTAGGTATTTTCATCTTCTGTTGTGTCATCAATTCCTTCTTCAACTAAAGGTGCTTCCCCGGAGGAGACAGTATTGCCGGCCGCTTTTACAGCTTCCATTGCCTCGCCGGCTTCCTTTGTAATTGCCTG
>CAZYEF010000034.1:0-19777 GCA_964646375.1 uncultured Nitrospiraceae bacterium
CGCGATGCACGCACCGACTCCGCTGCCGCAAACCACGATCCCGCGATCAGCGTCCTTGTCGAATATGGCAAGAGCCACCGCGCGGGCATAGTCCGGATAATCCACAGCCTCGAAGCTGTGGGTTCCCAGATCGCGCACCGTGTGCCCGAGCGCTCGCGCATATTCCGCCAGAATTGCCTTAAGCTGAAAACCTCCGTGATCTGCACCAATGGCTATCTGCATACCGTTTTTTACTCCCTTCCCATGCGATACGGAATGCGGGAAAAAACGTGAGCGTGCTTTTCAGCGAAGAATACGTCCAAAAAAATCATAGCATAACCGGAAGGGATGTCAAGAAAGGCGGCCCCCAGGCCCGTTTCCCGCACATCAGGCCGCGCGACGGCATCGGCCGCCGGGGAGCATGCACATGTTACCAGAGAGGGTATCAGCAGGAGTTCTCATCATGTCTGCCGACGGCGAAGCCGTCACCTCGGTGTTCTTTTTTTAAGCTGATCAAGAAGTTGCTGCGCTGCGAATTTGTTTTTGAATTTGATGACTCCGATGAGATGGCGGCTGCTCTGCTCCAGCAGCACCTGTCCGTATAGCGGATCAACGGCCTGCAGAAAAACTCCGTGCGGTGTTTTTTTTATGGGAACATCTTGTCCCGATGCTGCGAGATATCCGCGGTAGCGATCAAGCGCTCCGGCGGCGGCTCCCGGAGAATCCTCAAGCACAACGAACACCTGCATCTCTTCGTCCTGCAACCGAGCATCTGTAATGAGTCCCCGTCTGAAAAAGTCATACCCAAGCAGGCTTTGGGCGATGTATCGCTCGCTCTTCGGGACCACTGCAGGTATCATCAGCACCGCAAGCTCCCCGGGTCGTTTGGTATTTTCCGGCAGGCGACGGGTTATTTCCCGGGCGCAGGAAAGAAAAACATCCTGTGCCAGATTTGTGGTTCCTGTTGCCTGAAGCCGTACCAGATATCTGTCCTGGTAAAAAAACAGCTGTGATGGAGAAACCGTCCCCTCAGTACCGATGGAAATCTCGGCGTCGTCTTTTCTCCGGTAGTTGGCGTACATGCCGAAGGCGTCGAGCGGAGAGCCCATCTTGTAGACATCCGCATCCACGGCAATTTGGGAATTTTTACTGTTTTCATATCTGGCTGAGGCGAGCAGTTCGAACCCGTAGGGAAAATAGAGCTCTGATTCGCCGTTAATGCGCTCAAAGAGAGTGTCCCTGTCATAGAGAAGCACCTTCCCGTCAATGTTCCAGCCGGGAGCGCACGATTGCGAAGGCAGGAGTTTTTCAGGAGCCATTTCGTCGGCACTGCCCGAAATCGGCATTATCAGCAAGCAAAGGAATACGAACAAAAGACGAATCGTCAGCATGGTGTCCCCCTTTTTTACCGCCTGGCATCCGGCAATGCCGCGGCCACCTGCCGGGCCACTCCGCATGGGTCGCCTGCGTGCTGGTCTGCCGCGTCTCTGTGCAGGGCGGACACAGTGTCATGCACGGGATGCGTTCCAAACATCAGGCCGGCGGGTTTTCGTGCCCTGGCCGGAATCGGAAACGATTTCCCCTCGAACACCGTGCCCCAGATGGAAATCTGATTCAGTTTCATGGGATCGACGCTGTACGGGTCCTGATCGAGAACGGTAAAATTTGCAATTTTCCCGGGGACGATGCTGCCGAGTTCGGCCTCCTTCCGCCACGAATACGCCGCCTCGATCGTGACGGCGCGCAGTGCGTCGTCCACGCTGATGCGTTCCTCAGGGCCCGCCACGCGGCCAGACGGAGTTGCACGGTTGACAGCAGACCACACGAAATTGAGCGGGGAACTCGGCCCCATCGGGAGGTCGGAATGGAAGGAGAGCGGGATGTGGCGTTTCAGAACCGAAGCGGAACGCACCATCGCGTCCGCCCGCAGAGGTCCAAGCCCGAACTCACCATACTTGTCTGCAAATCCCACGGTATAATAGGGATTCGCGCTCACAATGGCTCCGAGCCGGGCGATGCGCGCAATCTGTTCCGGTGTGGATGTGGCAAAGTGAACGATGACTGAGCGGTGGTCGGCACGGGGGGTTTCGATCATCCGGCGCTCCAGTATGTCAAGCACCGTTTCGAGACCCAAATCTCCGTTCACATGGATATGGAGCTGGTAGCCGGCGTTCCAGTAAAGCTGCGCGCGCTGATCAAGGTTCTTCGGGGTCATCAGCCATTCGCCATGGTGGCCGTCGAGATAGCCGTCCTTCATCTGCATGAGCTGCGAGATGATCGCGCCGTCGGCAAACAGCTTGATCTGCTTCGGGAAGAACGACACCTTGCCCTGCGGGGCCAGGGCGACCTGCTTCTCGGTCGCGGCAAGCGATTCAGACAGTCCGAGGCCAGCGTCAACCTGGCTGCGCGCGTCCACGACGAAATAGCTGTAGAACGGGGAATCGTCCGACCCCAGAACCTGCTGGTAGAGCTTCCAGATGTCGGGCGTAAAAAGAGCGCCCGGTTCCATATAGGCGGTCACGCCGTTTTGGTGAAGGTAAGAAACCATCTGCTTCAGTCCGAACGCCATGCGCTCCGGCGTGGCAAATACTTTGAGAAGAGGCTTCAGGATAAGGTTCATCCCCGTCTCCCACCAGTGCCCTTCTTCCCAGTTCACCATGCTGCTGGCATCGCCCTTCCCTTTCATCTGGTCCTCGGTCAGGCCGAGCGCTTTTATGGCTGCGGTGTTCAGATAAAATTCGTGGCAGGACCGCTGCCAGACCGCAATCGGCCTCGTGGCACTGACGGCATCCAGCCTCCTGCGGTCGAGTTTGCCGTGCCAGAGCGCGTGGTAGCCCCATGAGAACAGCCATTTGCTCTTGTCCTTCATCGCGCGGTCTGCCGCTTTCAGCCTTGCCAGGTATTCCTCTGCACTGTTTGCAGCCTTGAATGTGCGCCCCGGCAGGACCCAGTCTTCGGTCGCGATCACCTCTGTTGAGAGGGTCAGGGATCCGAGAATCGGATGCAGATGCTGGTCAATGAGTCCCGGCAGAATTATTTTTGATTTAAACATATCGTTCGTCGTGAACCGCCGTCCGCCAAGCGCAGACTTCACTTCATCGAGCGAGCCGACGGCCAGGATGTGCTTTCCGGCCACCGCCACGGCGACCGCTTCGGGATTGCCGCGCTCCATAGTTATGATTTTTTTCGCCGTATAAACTGTTATCGGCTCTGTTGACGCATCCGTTCCCGGCTGTGCCGACTGCAAACCATTTGTTAATGCTGAATTCAGCGAGCCGTCGGCAACGGCTGCATTGCCCGGGAGCAACAGGTAACAAGCAAGCATCACGCTGCCAAACCACATCGGAACTGCAAAAAATTTCTGCATTATGAAACCTCCTCATTCGAACCGGACCAGGGTAAAACCGTTTCCCGCAACAGCAGTTCATCCCGGCTGCATATGCAGCCTATTCCTGCTGACGGTAGTAATGTATAAGAAATATCTGAAATGTGACCATGACGGTATTGATCGCGTAAAAATAGATCACGTAGTCCATGTTGTACAGAAATTTATACAGAATGCCGCTGATATATCCGATAACGATAAAAACATAGAAAACCGTGCTCTGGCCTTTGACCGTTTTTGTCCGCAATGTTTTTGCAATTGCGAATGGCCAGGATATCCCGAAACAGATGAGCATGATCAGCTCAAAGATTGTTTTTTCAAAAATCATTATTTTCTCCGGATTTTCGTTGGAATTTGGGAGGCTGCACTGAGGACGTTCCTGTTTTCTCTCGACACGGTGTCTTCACTGCCGCACCAGACGCGACTGATCACCGTTTAAAAACAAGGACACCGTAGTTGCTTCTGGATGATACGCAGGAAAGGCGGATGCGTTTCGTCAATCCATGGTTCCGCCTCTCATCGCGGCTATGCTAGCCCAGAACCATCCGTGCCTGTTCCATCTTGAAGGCGATATTCAGTCCGCGCGCGCATGTCGCAACACATTCGGAGCAGTCGAGGCATGCAGAGGCCGGGACCTTCGCTTCACCATACGTCAACCGGGCAAGCTTCGGACTTTTATATCCTTCTGCATACATCAGGGAGCGGTTGATCGTGCTGATTTCCACACCCCGGGGGCAGGTTCCCTCGCATTGTCCGCACAGGGTGCAGTAGTACGGTTCAATGGCGGCGCTGTAGCGGTTCAGAATGCGCTCATCAGCGTAGCTGAATGGCATTCCCATGACCGCGATGTCTTCCCTGAGCTCCGCCATGTTTCTCATGCCCGGAATCGCCGTCGCGACATTGCTGTTTTGAAGAGCCCATTTGAGGGCCGCCTGGTGAGGGCTGATCATCCCCAGCTCTTTTGTGGTATAGCCGCCTGCCTGGGTCTTCATGGCGATAATGCCGACCTTTGCCTGTGCTGCCCGCGCGATTGCCTCTGTAACGTTTTTGTCGCTTTTGAAATTATAGGCAACGAGCGCCGTATCAAAAAATCGATCCTTGTCGTCCACAAGCGCGTTCAGCACTTCCACCGGGTTTTTGTGCGTGGTCACTCCGAAAAAGCGCACTTTTCCCTGTTCTCTCAGTTTCAGGAGCGCTTCTTTTGTTTCTGAGATGAAAATGCGCTCTTTGTCCGCCAGGCTGTGAAGCTGGAGCACATCAATATGGTCGGTATCAAGCGCTTTCAAGCTCGTTTCAGCGTCTTTCATAACGTCCGCTTTTGATGTTGATTTTGTTTTCGTCGCCAGATAGACACGGTTGCGTCTTCCTTTTAATGCCTTCCCCACAATCTCCTCGTTCTTGCCGCCCATGTACACGCGGGCGGTATCGACATAGTTGACGCCGTGATCAAGGGCAACCGCAATAACCTCCGGCTCGGGAGTCAGCATGGCGCCGAAACTCACAACCGTGATCTTCAGGCCGGTCCTGCCGAGCGTGCGGTACACCGGCTGGGGAAAAACAAAGGGATCCGCCGCCGCATGCTGCGGAACCGTCCCGGCAATTGCGCTGCCACCCACAAGGGCTGATGCTGTTCCGGCCAGTCCTGCCTTCAAGAATTCTCGTCTGTTCATTTCCGTCGTTTTTTTCTTTTCACTCATGACAACCTCCTCGTACCGGCAACGTCCGCCAGTTCCGGCTCTGTCTGGTAACCGGAACGCGGACATCGGAAATCCTCGGTCCTATTTTTTCCCTGCTTCGATCAGCGCCTGAACGGGTTTTAATCCATACGGGCTCTCCTGCTCTATCGCAGTCAGCACCGTCCCTCCGCCGGTAAAGAAGTAATAGTTGGCGTTATCCATCACCGACAGGTAGAGGCCGGGGCAAAGGTCTTTAAACTCCTGCAGCGTGTCGCCTCCTCCATACATCTTCATGGCCGCGCGGTTTCTATCTATGGTGTGGTCCAGCGCCTGCGAGCCTTCGGAGAAATGCGGGGTGAACCCCATGACCGCGTTGACGAAAATCGTGCGCGCGCTGTCCAGTGCTGACGCGACCTCGCTGTCTTCAAAAGAAGCCGGGTCTATGTCAAGAACATAGCGATACTCGTTTCCCGGTTTAAAATCCTTTACGGATATTGTCCGGTATTTGCCTTCCTGTTTTCCTTCCAGCGAATCGGACTCCACGATGCGGGGCAGTTCGACTATCTTTTTCTGCTTCCGGTCCTTTTCGACCAGTGCTTTTGCAAGCTGAATATCTTCATCAAGCACGCCCTGAATGCGCACATCATATTTGGCGCAAAGATAGGTGTTGTAAATGACTCCGCCAAGAATGAGCCGGTCAACCTTGTCATAGATCGCGGACAGAGGGCCGATTTTCGTGTCGTACTTGGCGCCTGCGACCACGGCGAGAAAAGGTCTTGCAGGACTGAGCACCCGGTCCAGATTCAAAAGCTCCTGCTGCATCAGAAAGCCCGCATAGGAGGGAAGGTGGTGCGTGATGTTATAGGTTGAAGCGTGCGGCTGCCACGATCCGAAAGCGTCGTTGACATATATATCCGCCAGGCCGGCAAGCTGTAGGGCAAAGCTGTCGCACAGCGCTCCCTTTGATTCCTCCCCCTGGAACCACCGTGTGTTCGGCAGGTAGATGGCTCCGAACTTTCTTTCCCGGAGGTCCCGAATGGCCAGGTTGATCGAAGTGTCTATGCCGGTGATTCCCTTGTCGGCTTCAGCAGGAAACCGGGGAATATGGATTTTCGTGTGGAGTTTCTGTTCGAGGTATTGCGCGATGGGTTCGACCGCTTCCTCGGACCTGCATACGATGGCCCCTGTTTTCTTGTCCTTGGGCCTTCCCACATGAGTCATCAGAATCGGCCTTCCGCCCCGTTCGACAATGTGAAACAGCGTCCCGATGGTCCGGTCTATCCGGAAAGGGTCCCGCACCTCGCCTTTTTTTACCACATTGTGGTCAAAACGGACCAACACGATTTTTCCGTTCAAATTCGCGTTCTGAATCAGTGGAACGCCCTGTTCTGTCAGGGTGTCTTTCACCGCCCACCTCCTTCTTCCAGCCAGAAAAAAGAACACCGCCGGTGCATTATAAAGAGTGTATCGTACTAAAAGAAGCTTGTCAAACAAACAAGTCCACGGCGAAAACAATATTGTGCAGAAAATAACTGTTTTTGCTATACTTACATACCATGGTATTCATTGTAAGAGATACCACCCATTATAATAGGAACAAATAATACAAAAATACTACTGAAAGGAGGAGGCACGGAATGGAAAAAGCAAGCAGTACACGGATGCACAGAGTGTGGCATATGTTTCTGTACATAGCTGTCATAGCTTCATTAATCATGGGGGTAACAACTGCTTCATTCGCAGCAAAAAAAACACTGGAAGGGTCGGCGGCCATTATTGATATCAACACCGCTGACGAAAAGACCCTCGAGTCCCTGCCCGGAATCGGAAAAGCAACGGCAAAAGCCATTGTTGCAGGCCGTCCCTACAAAAGCGTTGACGAGTTGAAGCGCGTAAAGGGAATGTCCGACAAAAAGATACAGGCCCTGAAAGGGAAAATTTCCGCAGGGGAAGCAGCGGCATCAACCGCGACTGCCGCCGCATCGCAAAAAGTGGCTTCTGCGGAGAAAAAGATGACCGATACCTCCGCCGCGGCTTCTCAGAAAATGGCAGCCGCTGAGAAATCAGCAACGGACAAAACTTCAAAAGCCGCGAAGAAACTCGCTCCCGGTCAGCGGATCAATATCAATACCGCCACCAAGGAAGAGATAGAGGCCCTTCCTGGAATCGGCCCTTCAAAAGCCCAGGCCATCATCGACGCCAGGCCGTATGATAAACCGGAAGACCTGATGAAGGTCAAGGGCATCAAGCAAAAAACCTACGATAAACTCAAAGATTATATTGCAGTACGATAGCGCGGAACACATTTGCACTCATGCCTTCATGCGGCTTGAGAATTTCCTAAACAGGGAGGAACATACATGAAACGTGTTTTAATCGTTGTAGTGGCATTATTGTTTGTGGCATCAGTTGCATTTGCGGGCGTCAACTCTTATCAGGTAACCGGACCGGTTCTTGAGCTGACAAAAGACAAGATCGTGGTGCAAAAAGGTAAGGACAAATGGGAAATCGCGCTCGACGCGACCACCAAAGTTCCCGCCGACGTTAAAGTAGGGTCCAAAGTCACCATTCAGTACCAGATGAAAGCAACGAGCATCGAGGCAAAACCGGAGAAGGGCAAAGCCAAAAAATAACGGACAGTACCATCGCAGCGCACCAAGGAGGGCGTCATGGGATTGCTCGACCAACTCAAGGGAAAATTAGCACAAAGTCTCGGGGGTGATGCCAATCTCAACAACCTGCTGGAACAGGCCATGGGTCTCATCAATAATCCTGCGACCGGGGGTTTGCCCGGAGTCATCGATGCATTCAAGAACAAGGGCCTCGGTGATCTTGTCGCGTCCTGGATATCCACAGGCAAGAACCTGCCGGTATCTGCCGAGCAGATTCTGCAGGTGCTTGGGCCGGAAAAAATCGGTCAGATCGCCCAGCAGGCCGGCATGTCAGGAGAAACTCTGTCCCTGCAGTTGTCCGTGTACCTGCCCCAGATCATCGATAAACTAACGCCGAACGGCGAAATGCCGAACGCCAGTGTTCTTGAAGATGGTCTCAGCATCTTGAAAAAAACATTTTTGAAATAGTCATGCTGCACAATAACAGGCACATCATCCGGTTTTTTCAGAAAACGCCGGACGATGTGTTTTGTTTTTAACCAGTGGTAATATTCACCGCAAAGGAGAATCTACTATGAAAAAATCTTTGATTACGGTATGCCTGGGTGTTTTTCTGGCTATTTTGTCATCGGACGCTTCGGCGCAGATCGTACCGGAGAAATTTTCGATAACGCCCGTCATCGGCGGTTATTCCTTCTATCACGAGACATACTTCAGAGACAATCCCGTGGTCGGCCTGCGAGCAGGCTACGATATTACCGAGCGATGGGGCGTGGAAGGCGCTTTTGACTACGTGCCGACAACCTTGAAAAACGGAGGAGGCAGCGTCAACGTTTTCGGTTACCGTCTTGACGCATTGTTCCATTTCATGCCGCAGAACAGGCTCGTTCCATATCTTGCCGCGGGCGTGGGCGGAACAACATCCGACAAATCAGCCAGCAGCAGAAGCAACGAAACAGACTTTCTGGTTAACTACGGCGGCGGTCTGAAATACTTCCTGACGGAGGCACTGGCGCTCAGGGCTGATGTCCGGAATTTATGGGTGTTCGACGGCGGCAGAAACGACTGGGAATATACCGTCGGGTTGACATACCTGTTCGGCGGGCCGAAAGCCAAGGCAGCGCCGGCTGTAGCCGCTGTTGTCGATTCCGACAATGACGGTGTGCCCGATGATCAGGACAGGTGCCCCGGTACGCCGAGCGGCGTTGCCGTGGACCGGTATGGTTGTCCGCTGGACAGCGATAGAGATGGCGTGCCTGACTATCTCGATAAATGTCCCGACACTCCGAAAGGGACGGCCGTAGACAAGAACGGCTGTCCGGTTCAGGAAAAGGCACCGGCCGCGAAAGCTCCGGAGAAAATCAGCGTAGCCTTGGAGATCGAATTTGACACCGCGAAGGCGGACATCAAACCCAAGTATCATGACAAGATAAAGAAAGTGGCCGACTTTATGACCACGTATCCCGAAACAAAAGCGGTCATCGAAGGCCATACGGACAATGTCGGGAGCGATGCGTCCAACCGCACGCTTTCCACGCGGCGCGCGGAAAGCGTCAAGAAATACTTGATTGAGAAATTCGGAATTGCTCCTGAACGACTGACTGCCAAAGGTTACGGTCCGTCGAAGCCTATAGCGGACAATGCGACCGCGGAAGGAAGGCAGAAAAACCGCCGCATCAACGCAGTCATCGAGACAGTAACACGGTAGCAGCACCTTTATCGAAAAAAGCCGGATGGCGGAAAGCCACCCGGCTTTTTTATTTCGTGAAGTCAATATTCTCTTCAGGCGGCTTTCAGCAATACAGCGGATCCGCGCACGTGAGCACCTGACCGCTCCTGCTGCCGCTCCTGAAAATCGTGATACCTTTTACTCCTTCCCTGTATGCAAGAAGATACGCCTGCCGCACATCCTCCCGGGTGGCCTTCTGCGGAAAATTGATGGTCTTAGACACGGCGTTGTCAGTATGGCGCTGGAACGCTGCCTGCATGCGGACATGCCATGCAGGTGCAATGTCAAAGGCGGTCACGAACACGCGCTGCACGTCTTCCGGCACCCCGGAAATGCTCCGGAGAGAAGCGCCTGCGGCAATGCGCATTAAGAGTTCACTGCTGTAAAATCCCCTCTCCTTCGCCGTATCAAGAAAGAACCTGTTCACTTCAGGCAGCATGAGATCACCGAGAATATGCCGCTCGAACGACAGGGCAAACAGCGGTTCAATACCGCTTGAACATCCCGCAATGATCGAGAGAGTGCCCGTGGGCGCGACCGTGGTTACGGTGGCGTTCCGAAGCTTCGGCCCTCCTTTGCGGTCATACATGCTCCCCCGGTAATTGGGGAATACACCCCTTTCCAGAGCGAGCTTTTCCGACATCTCCCGTCCTTTTTCCCGTACAAACTTCATTATCATTTCGCCGGTCTGCAGCGCTTCCTCGGAATCATACGGAATACCGAGCCTGATCAACAAGTCGGCAAAACCCATAACCCCGAGTCCGATCTTCCGGTTGCCCTTTGCCATGCGGTCAATCTGATCAAGCGGGTACCGGCTCATGTCGATTACATTATCAAGAAAATGGACCGCGGTCCGCACAGACCGGCCGAGTTTGTCCCAATCTATTTCACCAACGCCGCTTTTGGTTTTTACCATGAGGCTGAGATTGATTGAGCCCAGATTGCACGGCTCGTACGCGAGCAGCGGCTGCTCACCGCAAGGATTCGTGCTTTCCATGTCTCCGAGCTGCGGCGTGGGATTGTCGCGGTTTATGCGGTCGAGAAAAATGATGCCCGGATCACCGTTCTGCCAGGCCATCTCAACGATTTTCTCGAAGACATCCCTTGCCTTCAGCTGATTGACTTTTCTCCGGTTCGCCGGGTTGACAAGGACCAGGTCTCCGTTTTCCTCCACCAGACGCATGAACTCTTCCGTGATCGCGACGGAAATATTAAAGTTCGAAAGCTCCTTGTTGTTTGCCTTGGCCGAGATAAATTCAAAAATGTCCGGATGGTCCACGTTCAGGATTCCCATGTTGGCCCCCCGGCGCGTCCCGCCCTGCTTGATCACTTCCGTGGCAGCATTAAAAACCCGCATAAAAGAAACCGGGCCGCTCGCGACACCACCCGTTGTGCGCACGGTATCATCCTTCGGCCGCAGATGGCTGAAGGAAAAACCGGTCCCCCCTCCACTCTGGTGAATAAGGGCCGTGTTCTTTACGCTCTCAAAAATGGATTCCAGGGAATCTTCAATCGGAAGGACGAAGCAGGCCGCAAGCTGCTGAAGAGGACGGCCTGCGTTCATCAAGGTCGGCGAATTCGGCAGAAATTCGAGGCTGGACATGATGCAGAAAAATTCTTCTTCTGTTGTATGCACATTTGCATGTTCATGGTAAATCAAGTCCGCCTGGGCAATGTTGGCAGCCACCCGCCGGAACATCTCCTCCGGTGTCTCGATCACGCTACCTTGTTCGTCCTTCTTGAGATACCTTCGGGCAAGAACAGTCAATGCGTTCTGCGTTAGTTTCATATCGGATATTTCTAGTGCCATGTTCGCTGCTCCTGAATATATTGTAGCACTATTAATCCGCGCGTAAGAATCCTACAACTGCTCTAGCCTTAAAACAATATTCAATTGCATTATAGTCACTTGATGCCATAACCGCGTTTCTTCTAAAAAAGCTATTCCTTAAATTGCATATTAGTCAATCTAATATAACATGACGACAATTTGAATATTAGTCGTTTTCAATAGTTCAACTATTCTATACAGTTACCCTAAATTGTTTCTTAAAATCATTGACCGCCATTCCATCTCTATGCTATATTTTCCGAAAAACTAATATCTTGTTATTCCTTAATACTCATTTGAAGTGGAGATGCTTATGAATAAACGCTATCAAGTCTTCGTTAGTTCAACCTATACCGATCTCATACCTGAACGAAGCGAAGTTATGCAGGCCTTGCTGGAATTGGAGTGCATGCCAGCGGGAATGGAGTTGTTTCCAGCTGCGAATGATACACAATGGAATTGGATAAAAAAAGTTATAGATGAATCCGACTATTATATTGTTGTTGTCGCTGGTCGCTACGGAACCGTATCGAAGGAGACGGGTTTAAGCTACACGGAAATGGAATACCGATATGCGATCGAATCCGGGAAACCGGTTATAGGTTTCTTATATGAAGACATAACAAAACTACAAGCAAAATTGACTGAACAGTCGGCTGGCATGAAACGGAAGCTCGAGAATTTTAGAAAGTTTGTTTCTGAGAAACTATGTAAGTTTTATACATCACCCGCTGATTTGGGTGCAAAAGTGAGCCGAAGCTTAACTCAGTTGAAAAAACAGTATCCCGCAATTGGTTGGATAAGAGCAGATGTATTATCATCTTTTGCAAGCTCTGATGAAGTTCTTAAACTTAAAGAAGAGAATGAACAACTGAAAGAAAGCATTTATCATCTTGGGCTACAAAAACCGGAAGCAGCAGACCATCTCTCTTGCGGCAGTGAAATTTATGAAGTGGAATTCACATTTAACCGAAACGTCCTGAATCCGGACACGCGCAGATACAAGAAGATAGAGGAAGCATCGAGTAAAGTGGGCGTATCCTGGGATGATATGTTTTCCATTATTGCACCGGATCTTATTGAAAATCGACAATGGTGGTCGATAGACCGTTCTATTAATCCATTGATTAAGGCAAGAACTTATACGAAATTAAAAGAAAAATATCCAGATGATAAGTTAGATGATTTTAGAATTGCATCAAATAGTGCCGATACGATTCTTATGCAATTTCGAGCTTTGAAATTAGTAACTATAAAGCCTCACGGACAATGGGAATTGACCCCTTACGGCGATGCTTATGCAACGAAGCTTTTGACAGTACCAAAAATCGAGAAGCTGCAAGAATAACCTGCGCGTCGAGTGAGTCGCGAACACCACGCTCCTCACGCGCGCGTTCTCCCGGCTGGGAAACGTGCCGGGAGAATGCGGCAGTTCAGCCGTGAACTCCTTCCCGGCACAAACAAGAAACGCCGGGAGAACCAGGAGTTCAAGACCGACCGCTGCGCGGCGGCTTAACTGCCGCATTAGTCTCTGATTGAATAGACCATATGA
Source organism: uncultured Nitrospiraceae bacterium (assembly GCA_964646375.1). Lineage (GTDB taxonomy): Bacteria > Nitrospirota > UBA9217 > UBA9217 > UBA9217 > JBAZLV01. The sequence goes on from CAZYEF010000034.1 coordinate 12,765, forward strand.
AGATGACCAAACAAACGAGTGGTCTGATACTCATCATTTCATGCATTATCTGCATTCTATCGCTTTATGCATTCTTCCTGAGCTCTTCCGGTTTATCTATTCATCAGGTGACTATAAAGGAGGACTTGTTTGATGGCTCAAGGCAAGTTTATGAGTTCCCGGTCGCTAATCTCTGGAATAAGAAATACAACGTGGAATTGAGACTTCACAAAAGAGATGGCGATTTCGTATTTGGCGTCGTTGATGGTGAGATTAAAAGCAAATTGCGGTATGAAATCACCGCCGAATTGAAGGATAGTCAGAATACCGTTGTAGCTAGAAAAGAAATTAACCGTGATAGTCGCATTCCGATTGGTTTTTCCAAAGACAAAATTGACATGACACTCTTAAGCTTCAACGCCATGAGAGATGCCAGCTACCACCTCACCACATCATTCAGAAGTTCAGATGGCTACTTCACCACATTTCAAGATAGAGTCAATGAATTGGTCGTCGTTGAAGATTATGATCCTGCCGCCATGCCATTTATCGGCCTCCTCAATCTACTTTCGAAAGCAGGAATTCTTGTTGGCCTTATAGTTAGCGGTTGGATGATTTATCTTATTGCAAAAAAAATCGACAAGTGCAAACGTAAAGACTAACACGTCGTTCGAGTCCCCCGCTCTACGGCGCGGGGCTGAACTGCCGCATTTTTCCTTCTCTTCTCTTGAACTGAAACCGGATAGTTCAAGATATACGCACGCCTAGCGCTGCTCATGAACCACTAAATAAAAAGCCCCGAATCGCTTCGGGGCTTTTCTAATTCATTCAGCATATTTCACTTCACATTACGTACCGAACAGCAGCAGGAGCGCGGCAACAACCGGGGTTGAAATCATGGCGCCTTTTAAAACAGCGGGAGGAAACCGTCTGGTAAACTTCGCGCCGATAAACGTTCCGCTCATCAATCCCGCGATGACCGTGAAAAAAAGCTTCATGTCAAGATAGCCTGCGGTCAAATACCCCAAGCCTCCGAGCAAAGCGATGGGCAGCGTCACCAACATGGTTGTGCCGGCAACTTCCGGCAGCGACAGACTAAAAAAGACAAGCAGTCCGAGTTGAATAAACGGCGCGGCGCCGATCCCGAAGGCTCCCGACAGTACACCCGCGGTAAATCCTACTCCTGCTGCAGCAACCCAGAAGCGGGGCCCTCTTGAGACGATTTTATCTTCCATGCGTTTGAAAACACCATTTGGATAAAATGACATCCTGAAGCAGAGCAAGCCTGCGGAAAAGAGCAGCATGCCGGCTGTCAGTTTTGTGAGAGCGTGCTCCGGCAGCAGCGTCGCTATCTTGACCCCCAGATACGCACCCGCAGCTCCAAACAACCCGACCGCCAGACCGCATTTTACTGCAACATTCTTCTCCCGAAAATGGCTGTACACACCGGCCACGGTGGTGAATCCCATCGCGCCAAGCGAGGTCCCGAGCGCGGTATGAATGGGGACATTGAACCCCACGCTTAAAATCGCGATAACGATGCCCGCCCCTCCGACACCGATAAAACCGAGCAGCAGACCCAGCGAAAACATTGCAGCAAAAATCAACATGCCTTATTCCTCTTCATGTGCCCTGGTAAGTATATTGTAGCATGCCGTATATCAACTGCCGACAGCGAACCGGATAATTCAGTCATGCGTATCGACTTCATCACGATTGTTCCTGCCGCCGGTGCCGGACATTCGGTGGGACAGATACCGGGCAGCAAGAAAAATCCCGCTGGACAGCAGCATTGCAATGCAGGCCACGGTGAGCGCAAGCGATCGGCCGTGCCACAACCCCCGAAACCAGCGGCTGAACTGTTCCGCGAGCACAGCCGCTTTTCCGCCGTACAGTTCCAGATCGTGGGTATATTTCTTGGTATTGGCCGAGCCTGACGAATAGACATATCCACCCACGATTTCATAGCCCTGGTCTCCGCCCGGGTTGTTTTCCGCAGTCAGGTAAATAAAGAGGGATCCGGCCAGACCGGCCGCCAGAATCACGGCGGCGGAAAGATAAAGAACCGTTTGCAGATTGATGTTGTTCGTCTTCATAACGGACATTTTGCGCTTGCCGACTCAACTGAATACTGCCTTCGCACCAAAAAGCAAACGCTCATTGCCGCGGAAAATCCGGGTTGAGCGCCTGGGTACTGGGAAGACTGCTGTTTGCTGGAATACCGTGGTGTTGCTGCGGGTGGAACTGAATAGTCCGAAACCGGAAACAAAGCATTGGCCGCCGGGGACAAGACTCCGTCTGGACCGTCAGGCTGATGCCCGTGCGTCCGGCTTTTCCTGCTCTTCATCCGCCTTGAACAGCGCCTGTTCTTCCATGACAAGTTTTGATATCGTCCGTTCCAGCTGGTTGAATTTTGCTGAAGAAGGGTCCCGGGGACGGGGCATCCGTATGGGAATAATCTCCTTGATTTTGCCGGGCCGATAGGTCATCACCACGACCCGGTCCGCGAGATAAATCGATTCCTCGATCCCGTGGGTCACAAAAATGATAGTACGCCGCAATTCGGACCAGATTCTGAGCAGCTCGTCCTGGAGATTGCGGCGGGTAAGCGCATCCAGCGCGCCGAACGGCTCATCCATGAGCAGGGTGGGAGAATCGATCGCAAGCGTGCGCGCAATCGCAACACGCTGGCGCATTCCGCCCGAAAGGTCTTTTGGAAAACGGTCGCGAAAGTCAAACAAACGGAGCTTGCGAAGAAGCGCTTCTACGACGGCCTTGATCTCGGGCGAGGATTTGCCCATGATATCGAGGCCGAATGCAACATTTTCCTCCACCGTCATCCAGGGAAACAGCGCGTATTCCTGAAAAACCATCGCGCGGTCCGGACCCGGCCCTGTAACGTGCCGCCCATTGGCAATCACTTCCCCCCCTGTGGGCGGTGAAAATCCGGCGATTGCATTCAGGAGCGTTGATTTTCCGCAGCCGGAGGGGCCGAGAAGGCACACAAATTCCCCCGGCTCCACATCGAGCGTAATGCCGTCGAGTGCGACGACTTCCCGGTCTTTGCCGGAAAATACCTTGCGAAGGTCGCGGACCTGCACAGCCATATCCGGCATGTTCTTGCTTTTCATTCTTCCAACCCCCGATGCCAGCGCAGCAGCCGGGCGTTTATCCGATGCATGAGCAGATCGATCCCGAGGCCGACAAAACCGATCGTGATCATGCCTGCGATGACCTTGTCCGACCAGAAGTATTCGCGCGCTTCAAGGATGCGATAGCCAAGCCCGCTGTTTACCGCGATCATTTCCGCGACAATCACCACGATGAAGGCAATGCCGATTCCGACCCGTATGCCGGTAAGGATATACGGCATCGAAGCCGGTATCATGATCCGGCGAAAGATCACCCATCGGGAGGCCCCCAGGTTCTGGGCGGCGCGAAGATAAATGCTGTCCACATGCCTGACCCCGGCAATGGTATTCATCAGAACCGGAAAGAAAGCACCGAGCGAAATAAGAAAAAACGCCGGCGGGTTGCCCAGTCCGAACCAGAGAATGGCAAGCGGAATAAAGGCGATGGGAGGAATCGGGCGGACGATCTGTATGATCGGGTTGAACAGCTCATAAAACTTCGGACTGGCGCCCATCATCAGGCCGATCGGCAAGGCAAGTCCCGCCCCGATGCAAAAACCCGTGGCAATGCGCATGAGGCTGGAGAACGCGTCGCCCGGCAGCTCTCCGGAGATCGCCCAGACAAACCAACTACCTTCGGCCGGGTCGTAGGGATGTACCGGCAACGCGTATTTAATCCAACGAACAAATACTTCGGATGGAGCAGGAAGCACGAGGGGAGACACCCATCCGATGCGGACGACCCCCTCCCATACAATCAGCGCAACCACGGGAACCAGAAGCGAGCGTACCAGCCGCTGAATTGCCGGTGACCAGACTATTTTACCCATAGTTTCTTTTTTGCCTTTTGCAGAAGATCAAGTTTCACCCATTCGGCCGCAGTTGGAGGAACCGTCATTTTTCCGATGCCGTATTTTGCCATAAGATCGGTTGTTATCTGGATGTGCTTGGCCGTCACATCATAGGTAAATGAAGCGTTGTTCATTGCGTCGTTGTAATCATCCTCCGTGATCTGGCCTTTAAACATCTGGTTCACCACGTATTTCCTTGCCACGTCCGGGTTTTTGATGAAATACCGCGTTGAATCAACAAAGCATTCCACCACGCGCCTTGCGACATCGGGACGCTCGTTGTAAAGCTTTTCCGTCATCACCAATACGCGCACCGGTTCACCCATGGGCGTATCGTAGGGCTTGAGAATTTCCGTGCCGAATCCTTTATTGATCGCCTGTGAAGACTGCGGCTCCGACTGGCACATGGCGTCGATCTGCTTCTGCAGCAATGCCTGATTGAGATCGCCGAAAGGCAGATACACGATGAGCACGTCTTTTCCCGGTTTATCGGACCAGGTAAGGCCGGCCTTCGACAGTTCGGCCGCGAGAAGAAGCTCTTGCGCGCCGCCCCGGGCAACACCGACTTTTTTGCCCTTCAGGTCGGCAACGCTCTTCAACTTCAGGTCTGCGCGACTGACGAGCCTCGCGCCGCCCTTGGCGAACCCGGCAACCACATAAATCGGGCCTTTGCCGGCCCGGTTGGCAATCGCCGCGTCCGCCGCACTTGCGGCAATATCAACATCACCGCGGACTATAGCGGGAAACATGTCAATCCCTTTCGGGAAAATAATTTCTTCAACTTTAAGGCCAAATTTCCCGCAGTGCTCCTTCATGTACGAAACCGCACCATAATGCGCAAATTTCAGGTTTCCGAGGCGCACCACATCTTCCGCAAAAGACAATGACGGCAAAAGCAGCAGCGCCGCAAGCAGGATGACAACCAAGCGAAGATTCTTGTTCATGCACATTCCTCCTTACGAAATTGTTATTGTAGTATTCATGGCCGGAATAAACGCTGTTTTATTTCCGGAATTTCTTTTTTCAGTCAGTATGAAATTATTTTTTAGCTTATTTGCCGGAAAAATGAGGAATTTTGACCGCATTCTCAAAATATTCCGAGATTCTCAATCGTGCAACCACCATTGACGCTCAATAGAATATAACGCAACGCCTGAAACGTCAAGTACTATTTCCACGCTGATCGGCGTTTACCACCGGCGAAAAAGCCGTTCTGCCGCGGATTTCCAAACATAGAAACCAGGACAGTCCCCACGGTGCTGTGAGCGCCGGTTTTCCATGGCTCACCGTCTATTCGATTTCAGGAGTACCGCATATCAGCAAGAGTGGTCTATACGGGGGGAGGATTTTGAACACAGACCGTTCGCAGCAGGCCGGTTCCCAACCAGTTCGCGTTTCACCGGTGCCGGTTTGTTTTGTGTTGATCACTTTTCGGGACGAAAGGACTTTACGACGGTTTTAAATGTTTCCGCATATTTGCTCCCGAGTTCTTCCGGGACTGAGAACCGAACGACATAGAACCCTTCGTTCTTTCTGTCGGGAACAACAATATATTCTTCGTGCAGGAACATCTTCACAGGATGCAGCGAGCGCTCGCCGACATATTGAACGTCTTTTCGTTCAAACGCTATCGCTTCCCTTTCCGCGATTGTAATTCTGCCGGCCTTGCCGTAGGACGTCCCTTCCTGCTCCACGCCAAAAACCGGCTCTGCATGCAGCCGTACAAACTGGTTCATTGTTTTGTGCAGGAGATTCCCCGGGGCATAATAATGTAGGGAAATCTCAGGGGAAACCTTGCTTCCGTTTCGGGGTCCGAACAGGGTCAGACCGTATACCTTTTTCTGTTCCGCGGACAAACCAAAGCCGGGATCGTATACGCTCCAATCTGCAGGGATGACGCATTTAAAATAATTCCCCTGGAAAACATATTCTGTAAATTTCCGATTCTCGTCCTGCCCCGGCGAGAGAACGGGACAAACAATCATCGTTGCAATAAAGACAAGAACTCCTGCCGCGGCTTTTTTCAAAAAACGGTTTTTCATCATCCGACCTCTCTAGTCAGTAAAACTTGTTTTTGCGTTCAGGATTTTTTGTCCATCAAGCAAAACCGTGCAGGAATTCCGCCCCATGCCTTTCCTCGGCACCAGCACGGTAGACCCGGAACTTCTGATTATTCGGAATTCCTTTTCTGCAATGCCTGGCAAAAAATCACTTAAAAGCGTCCCCGGCACCGCGCGGCTGCATGCTTCGGCAGCCATATGCTTAGCCTGTCTTATATCGTAAATTGTGTACAGGGCGAAAAATCCCGCAAGCAACAGCACCGCGTACAATGCTTTTCTTACAACTGAAACCTTTTTTTTCATATGATTACCTTTTTGCACTGCAGGCACTCTGCGGCATACACTGGAAGAAAAAATCAATATGATGCTTGTTTACCGGGTCAGTTCCACAAGTGTGGCTCTCATGTAAGTAAGTTTCGGCTTTTTGCCCGCAGGTTCCTTTACCGGCTCTTTTGCCGCTTTTGCCTGAGGCGGGTTCGTTCCAAAATCAGCCAGCATGGCGGTGCTTTTCCATAGGCGGCTTCTTGATGGAGCACCCAGAACTGCCGTAAAAATCAGTCCCTGGTCGGTGTCGATCGCCCCCACGAAGCAATGCTGGGCGCTTCTGGTGAATCCTGTTTTGCCACCGATGACATCGCTCCGGAGCCACAGCATATTGTCTGTATTCTCAACATATAGTTGCTTGCCCGCCGCCGTCCTGGCAGAATATTTTTTTTTGCCGATAATCTCTTTAATCAGCGGATAGGTAAGCGCTTTTTTCATGATAACGGTCAGATCGCGTACCGTCGTATACTGTCTGCCTTCCGGCAGGCCGGAGGCGTTTACGAAATGCGTGTTCCGCGCCCCTATCTCCTTTGCTTTCCGGTTCATGATCTCCGCAAAACGCGCCTCCGTGCCGGCGGTAGCTTCGGCAAGAGCCACTGCTGCAGAATTTACAGACTTGATAAGCGCCAGATGAAGAAGATCGGAAACCGACAGCTCATCGCCCGGCA
>CAZYEF010000035.1:0-19567 GCA_964646375.1 uncultured Nitrospiraceae bacterium
GACTGATTTCCATTGGCGGAAAAAAGGCTGCTGGCCTGCTTGCTAAGTTTTTGGAAGACCCGGAAGAAGACATCCAGGAAATGGCTATCCGGGGCTTTGCCGGGATCCTCAACGTCGGCGCTGAAGAGTCGCGATATCTTATCACTTTTCTCGAAACCCGGCCGATTAAGAAGAAGGAACAGGATCATACGCTTGAAGCAATTAAGTCCCTCGCCAAAATCGGGGGTCGTGACGCGGTGGAATTTCTGAAAAGGTATACCCGTATTCGATGGTGGAAATCCCGGAAGCTTCAGCTTGAGCTCCGTGCAGCGGCGCAGCGGGCCATGGAAGAAATCACAAGGAGACAGGGTAATGGCGGCAGAAACACTGTTTGACAATCAGGGACAGAATCGCGAATCGTTTATCGCAAAACAGCACCTGATAAACGCTGCCAAAACCGCGTTTCAGCAGCTGTCTGCCGTGATGAGAAATACGACCCTTTATCCCGAGGAACATCCGTCACTTCGTGCCTCCGCGGAAAAACTCCTGGGAACCATTGCCGTGTTGATGAAGGATCGGACCAAGGTAGCCTTCTATCTCGTAGGAGGCGAGTTGTTTTTTGAGACCATGTCCATTCCTGCTGATCAAGGGCTTGCCCAGCTCATGGAGCAGTTTAATGGTCTTGAGGTGAGTGGAATTATTTTTTACCCGGAACTTCCGCAAAAAGAGCTGATAAAGCTTTCCCTCCTGATGAACAAGGAGCCAGCCTTCTTCAGCGCCCAAGGAGGCATCACGGAAGTACTCGAAAAAGAGGGCATTGTTCATATTGAACTTCACCGGGTAATGGTTGTTGACAAAAATGTCAGTGGTGCCATCAAGGAAGGAAGAAAACAGGCCGCAAAAATTTTTACGGAAGCCGTGGATACGGTCAAGGAAATGGTGGAATCCGTACATCTGGACAAAGCGATCAACATGCGCAAAATCAATACGACCGTCCAAACCATGGTTGATGACATTCTGAACAATCGGGACGCCCTGATGGGTCTCACCAGTATAAAGATGTATGATGAATATACTTTTGCGCACTCGGTGAACACGGCAATTCTTGCCATTTCACTCGGGTCATTTCTTTCATTCACCAAATCACAAATTGCGGCACTGGGCATGGCAGGGCTTCTGCATGATATCGGCAAGGTGAATGTGCCTCACGAAATCATCAATAAACCGGACAAGCTGACTGATGAGGAATGGGAAATCGTTAAACGACACCCCATAGAAGGGGCGCTGCTTCTCTCCCACACCCCCGGCATGTCAAAATTCGCCATGGTTGCGGCATTTGAACACCATCAGCACGGTGATCGGAAAGGCTACCCATGGATTGACGACAGACTTCAGCAGCATCCCTTCTCCCATATCATTTCCCTCGCAGACGCCTATGAAGCTCTCACCGCTGCACGGGTATACTACAAAGTCCAGATATCGCCTGAGCAGGCAATTCGGATTATTGTAAAGAAACGGGGTACCAACTTCGATCCTACGCTGGTAAAAGCATTTGTCAACATGATGGGATTGTTTCCGACGGGTACTCTTGTAAAACTGGACACAGGCGAGATCGGACTAGTCATGCACCAGACCCGGGACCTCCTGCGTCCCCGGGTTCTTCTTCTTACCAGGTTTGACGGTTCAGAAAAGAAAACCGGCGAAGAAGTCAACCTCCTCGAAACAGCTGGTGGAAAGTATAAACGAACTGTTACCGGCACCATTGATAACAAAATTGCAAAAATTGATGTAAAACAATACCTTACTTAATATCTCAAACCACCCGCAACAATACAGGCAGGAAATAAAACGTTTTATACCCTCCTCTCGGCGTGACTGAGTGGTTCCACGTTTTTTGACATGCACTCCAGGTAATTCTTCCGTCTTTGTATTGATGCTGCGAATATCCCTCTCAAATTGCCCATGGTGGCCACTTATCCTGTTGACCGGAAAGAGAGTTGATCGGGCCCCCCGGCAGGAATCGAGAAATTCCGTGTCGCAGGGATTAATATTGTCATCAAGTATTTTTTCCTATACAATATTATCAGATTGCACTGCAGCGGCGTTCAGCGCATGGTGGACGGTTTTTCTTATCATTCTCTGACCGGCATTATTCTTAAAAACGCCCCTGCTCTGCATGATCATTTTGCCGCGGGAGCAACCAATGTGTGAATTCTGTACACGCCATGGTGATGGAAAAATCTGGTACAAAAATGCCTCAAATTATTCCCATGACTTGCTGTCCGATATCCGCCGCAGGCAGTATATAGAGAACTTTCTTACCACAACGTTCGCGGAGGGCTTTCAAACACTGGGCAGGCTGGAGACCATTTACAAAAAAAAAGGGAAACTGCCTGATGCCGTGGCAAAAGCTCTTGTCACCAAAGCGGAGCAAGAGCACTTCGGTCAGGTTCTGCCTATTGAAGAAATCAGCTTGGTGGTAAAACAGGCCATGACCGTTGTTCGCATGCCTTGCGCATGCCGCTGGAGCATGGGGCAAAAGGAGACGCGCTGCTGTTATGCCATCAGCTACGGCCCCGAGCCCTGGTACAAGGGCATTGACATGACCTGCTTTGGAAAGGCGCCCTCTGAGGGGCTTGAACAGCTTACTGCCGATGAAGCCGTGAACCAGATGAAGGAAATGGAAGCTTACGGTTCAATTCATACCATTTGGACGATGATGACCCCTTTTATCGGAGCAATCTGCAACTGTTCTCCCGCCGATTGTCTTGCTCTAAAGACATTATCGCAGGTCAGAGTGGAGACCATGAAGCGGGCTGAGCACGTCGCCGTTGTAAATGAAGCCCTCTGCACAGGATGCGGTCTTTGTGCGGCGGATTGCCATTTTAAGGCAATCATCAGCGTTTTTAAAAGCGGAAAATCCCTTGCCCGCATTGATCCGCGCGGCTGTTTTGGATGCGGTTTGTGCCGCCGGACATGCAGCACGAACGCTATCCGTCTTGTTCCGCGGGAAAATGCCTAAAACCGGCGCAAAGGCATTCTATTACGCTGGCGATACTTATTCAGCATGCAGGTGCGAGGCACCGCGACACGATAATCCATGACAAACTTCAACAGGACCATATCCGCCCAAAAACCATCAAGAGGCAACAGATTTCTGCTTCTTGTGGACAACAACTCGTATAATGTTTATTATCTGTCCATTGTTCTCCAGAGGCTGGGATACCAAATCAGCACCGCCGCAAACGCCAGGGAAGCTCTTGCCATATCTGCGGTTGCCACGCCTTCTCTGATCATCACCACACTAAAACTTCCGGATATGAGCGGACTTGATTTCATTCACCAGGCGAGGCAGAATCCGGACATCGCCTCCGTCCCCGTCATTGCAATGCGGGAGCAAGATGATCTGCCCGGCGAAAAACGTTGCCGGGAATTACCTGCGGTGGACTGTGTTACGCTGCCGGTCAACATAGACAGGCTGTTTCGCGCCATCCAGGCGGCACTTGAAGCAACACCCCGAACCACTATTCGCATAAAGACCCTTCTACCCGTAAAAGTGAACAATTTGCCGCTGAACGGACTGGGTGGCGCGTCTGCGGCAATACTCTCAGAACGAGGCATTTTCCTGCCGACAACAAGACCTGCCCCCATTGACACGAGACTTATTCTTCAGTTACAATTAAACAATCATCTTGTTACCGTCGAGGCAGTTGTTCTCTATAGCAACCATGCCATTGGAAATTCTTCCGAAGAACTCGGCATGGGGCTTGAATTTTACAGGATTACACCCGCCGACCGGGAACTTGTCAGGCAGTTTATCATGGATGAGATCACTCGAGGCATCGAGTATTTGCGGGACTAGCAGTGATTGATGGACAGGCGCTATTCAGAGCATTGCAGAGCGCGTACTGTTTTATTTGCATATTCCATCGGTTCTCTTTTTTTCAAGGGGAAACAGCATGCGGGACAACACGACACTTGCCGATTGGAACAGGTTTGATCGTAAAGGCCGTTTTCTTCTGGTTGTAGACAGCGACCCAGATCATCTTTGCTTCGTTTCTGCGCTTCTACAGCGGTTTGCCTACAAAACCTTTTCAGCCTCCACCGCAAAGGAAGCGCTCACCATGACAGCGGTTGCGGTTCCGTCTCTCATCTTAATCGCAACTGACCTGACGGACGGAAGCATTCTTTCCCTTAGGCAGCAGCTTATGCAAAACTCCAGCACCGCGGAAATTCCTTGTATCGCCTTACGAAACCTGGAAAGCCTGATAGGAGAAAAACAATGCTTGCAGCAGGGGGCAGTGAAGTGTCTTGCGAAGCCGGTCTCTCCTGAGCAGCTGTATCAAGCGGTGCAAACAGCCATTGAAACAACTCCGCGGGCCCATATTCGCATCAGGACACTGCTCCCCATTCATTCAAATGATACATCGCATGATTGTTTCGACAATGCATGTACTACGGACTTATCGGAAGGCGGAATGTTCGTCCGGACCAGCAAGCCGGCCAGCGTGCATACACAGCTGTCATGTCAGTTTCACCTGTACGATCAGAGCATACACGTGCTTGCAATAGTCCTCTACAGCAACCGCTCGGGCAGAGGGCTATACCGTGAACCGGGGATGGGGCTTCAATTCGCCCGGATTGGCTCCCGGGATCAGGACCTTATCCGACGCTTTATCAGAACGGAAGTCGTCCGGGGGATACCGCCTGTAAATGCTTGATCTAGGGCCGCCGCTCTCGAAGTTCCGGACACCGGGTACGGGCAACGCTATTCTGCGGAGCGCTGTTTCGAAACGTCGCGGCATACTCATAATTCTTGCTACAAAGATTTTTTTGACCGGTCTGAAGCAAACGGCTGCAATCCTGAGGCAACCGAAATGAGCCTGATAGAACACAAAATAAACACCTCGAACAGCAGAATAAGTCGAAGAAGTCGTTTCATGCTGGTTGTGGACGGTGATCCCGGCAGTCTCTCCTACACATCCATGCTCCTCCACCGGTTCAATTATCAAATTTTCAAGGCATCTACCGGCGAAGAGGCGCTGCAGATGGCAGCCGTGGCCCTTCCCGCTCTTATCATCACATCCCTCACGCTCAAGGGCATGAGCGGATTCGACTTCATGCAGCAGCTCAGAGATTACCCGCCCACGGCGGCACTTCCCGTTATTGCAGTGATAGACCAGGATGAGTTGTCCGTAAAACAACGTTGTTTTGAGCTGGGGGCCATGGAGTGTCTGAGCCGTCCCGTGTCGCCCGAGTTGCTTTACCGTGCCGTTCAGGTGGCGGCAGAAAAAACACCCCGCACAAGCATGAGAATACGGACAACTCAACCGGTGAAAATCACCAACATGCCGCTCGAAGACTTTGAAGGCGCGTATGCTCTGGAGCTGTCCGAACGCGGCCTGTTCCTGCGCACAACCCGGAATGCTGTCCGGAATCTGCGTCTTTCCCTCCAGGTTGACCTGAACGGCCACCGCGTTTACACGGAGGCAGCGGTAGTCTACAACTGTCCAGCCCGGACCGGCCCCTACAGCGAACCGGGAGTTGGCCTCCAGTTTGTTCAAATCAGCAAGAACGACCAGGAACACATCAGATCATTTATCACAAACGAAGTATTGCGGGGAATCTCATCCCAGAACCCCTGACAATGCGGCATGCGCATTGCCTTTACCTTGCAAAATCTCACGCAGTTTCCAGCTGCAGTTGTCCCACCATTTTGATATATCTTTTTCAGCTCGTTGGTGATAATATAACAAACTGTGAAATCATACCTTAGTTTGGGATACTACTTCCCCCTGGATGGTGCTTTCTATGCGGCTGGATTTTTTCAAGGAACCCGGCATTATACTTGCTGAAAAATTCATCACATATGTTACCCGGAAAAAGAACGCAGAGTGTCTGCAATTCAATCCGACGAAATCGCTTGCTGTTCCGCAGCGGTCTAAAAATATTCCGGCCGGTCTTTATCTCCATGTACCTTTTTGCGAGGAACTTTGTCCCTATTGCTCCTTCAATCGTGTGGAATTTCAGGAAAATCTAACGCGGCGCTATTTTGATGCCCTGCGCAAGGAGGTCATGCTCTATAAAAAACTGGGGCACGATTTTCAGGCCTTGTACATAGGCGGAGGCACTCCGACAGTTTTAATAGACGAACTTGAGACCACGATCAGGCTGGTGACGGAGCAGTTTAACATCAAAGAAATTTCCGTTGAGACAAACCCCAACCATCTCACCAGGACAAACCTCCTGATCCTCAAGAACGCCGGGGTGAACAGGCTCTCCGTTGGGGTACAAACGTTCGACGATGATTTACTGCAGGCCCTGAAGCGCTATCACAAATATGGAAGCGGGGCGGAAATCGCCGAACGCCTGAAGCAGACCCAGGGCATTTTTCATACCCTGAATGTGGACATGATATTTAACTTCCCCTCACAAACCAGGCAGATGCTGGAGCAGGACCTGGCAACCATAAACAATCTCGGCGTCGACCAGATAACCTATTATCCGTTAATGTCATCTCTTCAGACACAGGAGACAATGGCCCGCGAACTGGGGGGGACCATAGATTCCACCCGAGCGCGAGAGTTTTATACCATCATTTCAGAAGGTCTTGCGTCCCACTACCGGGCAAGTACCGCTTGGTGTTTTTCACGGCACAACGCGCTTATAGATGAATATGCCGTTCACTTTGATGAATACGCGGGTCTCGGCAGCGGGTCCATCGGTCATTTAGGAAGGACTGCGTATGCGAATACATTCGACATCGAAACGTATATCACAAAAGTGAACAAAGGCATCTTACCCATAGCGGCAAAGCGGGATTTTTCCCTGCGCGAGAGGATTTCGTACGACTTCCTTATGAAGCTCTTCGGTTTGAGCGTGGATATAAATCTGCTGAATGCGAAGCACGGGGTAAACATCTACCGGTATCTCTGGCCGGAAATCATGTTCTTCAGACTGATAAACGGGCTGCAAAAGAAGGGCAACAAGCTCTTGCTTACCAAAGACGGGCGGTATTACTGGTTTTTGATGATGCGTGAATTTTTTATCGGGGTAAACAATTTCAGGGATTACTGCCGCGCACAGGCACAGGACGGCGGAAAGACGGCGTAGCAACCCGTCCCTCTTTCCGGACGGTTGTTTTCTGCGCTTCACACTCCACTATTTTTTTGCAAATTTTTTCTTGAGGCGCTCCGCAACCAGCTCCGGAACAAGCGTGGAGATGTCGCCGCCAAAACTCGCAACCTCCTTCACAATGGTCGAAGTAATAAAGGAATACGCCTCATTCGGCATCATGAAAACGGCCTCGACCGTGTTGCAAAGCCTGCGGTTTGTCAGCGCCATCTGCATTTCAAATTCAAAATCGGAAACGGCCCGGAGCCCCCGGATGATTGCCGATGCCTTTTTGCGCCTTACATAATCAATAAGCAGGCCGTCAAAGCCTTCAATCGTAACATTGCTGTAACCCGCCGTTATTTCCTTGAACATGGCAACGCGCTCTTCAAGTGAAAAAAGCGGATTTTTTTTGGGATTCGCAGCCACGGCAACAATCAATTCACCGAAAATCCTGAGACTCCGCTCGACAAGGTCAAGATGCCCGTTGGTGACAGGATCGAACGTACCGGCATATACCGCGACAGGTCTTATCATGTGTTCTCCCTTTGCTGGATAAGAGGCGTTGTGTATCTTCAGCTCAATTTACTGTTTTTCCATGCTCTTGTAAAAAGCCAGCACCGTGTCTCCATACCGCGACTCACGACTCAGGATCAGCCCGGCAACTTTTTCCGGAGATGCTTGTTTTTTGAAGTGTTCCGCGATGACAATTGCGCCGGGCCGCAGCAGCCCTGATCCAAGCAATCCGAGCAGCGGGGTCAGCTCTTCTGCATAGGGTGGATCGAGAAACACAATATCATAGGATTCGGCTGCTTTCTTGAGGAACGACTCCGCTTTCGACAACAGGATCAGCGACCGATCCTCAAATGCCATCAGCTGAATGTTCCGCTTGATAGCATTCAAGGAATCACGGGAGGCATCCACAAAAGTCACCCTGCCCGCACCCCGGCTGAGCGCCTCGATGCCCACGCTGCCTGCTCCAGCGTACAAATCCAGAAACGCCGCTCCGCACACCTTGTCTCCCAGGATATTAAAAAGTGCCTGCTTTACCTTATCAGACGTGGGGCGGACCCGCAATCCTGCCGGGACTTTCAGCCGACGGCCTCTACCGGCCCCCCCCGTGACTCTCATAAAAGCTTCCTTGCGATGGCAGCAGCTACATCGCTGTTTTTTCCGCGGAGCATGAGCAACAGCAAAGCACCTCTTTGAGACCCCTTGCATCCGGGGAAAAATCTCAGAAACGGTGCCGGCTGATCGTTTGAGTTTTCCTGCATGGCGGTGTCCTCTGACCTGGAAACTGAAAAATTTTCTACGATGCTACAGAAAAAAAACTGTTGAGTCAAGCGATTCTTGACAGCCTCTGGTATTAAGGATATACTTGTTTTGTTAAGGAGAAACAATGAAAAAACCTTTCAAAGCCCTGCTGTTTGTCAGTTTTCTCGCCCTGTTTTTTACCTGTGCTGCCGTGATTGCATCCGCCATTGAAAAAGCTGAAACTAAGAAAGACGCTGCTCCTGCTCAGCCGAAAACAGTGTACCTTATCAAGATAGATGCTCCGATCACGCCTGTGGTGGCGGAATATATCGGATCCTCCATTGACACTGCCGTCAAGGAAAAAGCTGAGGCACTCATCATTCAGTTGAACACGCCGGGGGGGCTTGTCGACTCCACCCTCCAGATCATTATTAAAATGATGGCATCCGAGGTGCCCATCGTGGTGTATGTCGCTCCTTCCGGGGCGCGGGCAGCATCGGCTGGCGTTTTCATCACGCTCTCGGCAAACATTGCGGCCATGGCTCCAACCACGCACATCGGAGCTGCACACCCGGTTGCGGGGCAGGGTAAGATGGATGAAACCATGGAGAAAAAAGCAGTGAACGATCTGGCAGCCATGGTGCGGGGCATTGCTGAAAAACGCGGAAGAAACGCAAAATGGGCGGAGGAAGCCGTACGGGAAAGCGTATCCATAACCGAAACCGAGGCTGTCAAGGACAAGGTGGTTGACCTGATAGCTTCCGACATCCCCTCACTCGTGAAAGCGATCAACGGCAAAACCGTTGAAGTCGCCCTTGGCAAAAAAACGCTTGCGACCGAAGGCGCGAATGTAAAAGAAATCACGATGGGTTTCCGATACCGCCTTCTGGAAATCATCAGCAACCCAAACATCGCCTATATTCTCATGATCCTCGGCTTCTACGGCCTCTATTTCGAACTTTCCAACCCCGGCTCCGTGTTCCCCGGTGTAGCGGGCGCCATCTGCCTGATTCTCGCCTTCTACGCCCTGCATACACTTCCCATTAACTACGCGGGCCTTATGCTTATTATTCTCGGCATCGGATTATTCATTGCAGAAGCCTTCATAACAAGCCATGGAGTTCTGGGCGTCGGAGGTGTCATTTCCATGCTCTTTGGATCAATCATGCTCATTGATTCCGCGTCACCGGCTCTTCAGATATCCTGGGCGGTAATCATCCCTGTCGTGATTGTGTCCGCCGTGCTGTTCATAATCACGGTTACGATCGCCGTGCGCGTGTACCGGGAGAAACCGGACACCGGCAGAGAAGGGCTTATTGATATGCAGGCGACGGCAAAAACCGATATCCATGCGGACGGACAGGTGTTCCTGCGGGGTGAATACTGGAGTGCGTGGAGTGACGAGCCCATCCGGCAGGGAGAAAAAGTCACCGTCGTGGCCCTCGAAGGTCTGAAGTTAAAAGTTAAAAAAAGCGCATAGCTGCGAATCTTGCAACCAATCCGCAAAAAACCAAAGGAGGCTTCGTATGTTTCAGTTTGTGGGGATGGGTTTTTTATTTCTGATTATTCTTTTCGTCATGGTTCTGTATAACATTGTAAAAATTTTGAAACAGTACGAGCGCGGGGTTATTTTCACTCTCGGCAAAGTGAGTGTCGAGCACGGTGTAAAGGGGCCGGGCTTGATTCTCCTGTGGCCGGGAATACAGAAAATGGTGAGGGTCAGCCTGCGAACCGTGACCATGGATGTGCCGGCCCAGGACGTGATCACGAAAGACAATGTCACCGTAAAAGTGAATGCTGTGGTTTACTTCAGAGTCATCGACCCGCGCAAGGCAATCGTCGAAGTGGAGGATTTTTATTACGCGACCTCGCTCATCTCGCAGACATCGCTCAGAAGCGTGCTGGGCCAGAACGCCCTGGACGATCTTCTCTCAAACCGCGAGGCCATCAATGCCGAACTCCAGAAGGTGATTGATCTGCAGACGGAGCCGTGGGGTGTGAAAGTGACCACCGTGGAGGTGAAGAACGTGGACCTGCCTGCGGAAATGCAGCGCGCCATTGCCATTCAGGCCCAGGCGGAGCGCGAACGCCGCGCCAAAGTCATTCACGCCGAAGGCGAACTCCAGGCCTCCTCCAAACTATCCGATGCTGCAAACGTAATCAGCCAGAACCCCACGACGCTGCAGCTCCGGTATCTCCAGACACTTACCGAAATCGCCTCGGAGAAAAATTCAACCATTATTTTCCCGCTGCCTATTGATCTTATTACCGCATTTCAGAAGCTGCTGGAAAAAAAATAGGAGGCCTTCGTATTCTTCCTGCTGCCGCTGCAAACAAAAAGGGGGACCGATGACTACTCGGCCCCCCTTGCAGTGAGTATTGCTTCCGGCTTATTCTTCCGTAATCGTAATGGCCTTCTGCGGGCAGCCTTCAATGCAGGCTTCGCAGTTGATGCAATCCGCCATGTTCACCGGAACAGCCTTATTGTTCTTGACTTCGAACACGTTCTGCGGGCAGACATCCGCGCAGACGCCGTCGCCGTCACACTTCCCATTGTCAACTGTCACTTTGTACATTGTTTCTGATTCCTCCTTTAAATATGATAAGATGCCAAAAAGCACCGTATTTTACCTGTCCGGGATGATAAAATCAAGTGGGAAATGGGCGTTTGCTTGCGGAGTTCCCGGTGCAACCGGCGGGAGATTTCCCCTTGAATTGCTCTTTATTTTACGGCAAGACAGGCACAGTATCATAACATCCGCTTTTTTGATCACTCGCGTAAATATCGTGTTGCTGCTCGCGGGCTTCACAGCACCTTCTTTTTTTCTTTGCCAAAATTTCCACTGCATCCGCGGAGCCTTGTAAAAAATCCGAAACGCTAACCGGCTGCGGATTTTTTTATTTGTGTTCTTTCTTCAAGTGTGGTACTTTCTAAAAAAGAATACTGATTTTAATACAAATAGAAAGGCGCGATCAAAAAACCTCCGTGAGATACAACTCACTCAGACCCAGGAAGACCACTTTTCACCAGCTCCAGTTTCAGCGGTGAATTCGAAGCGCTGAGTAGAGAACCTTCCAGAATACGTTCGATCCCTTTGACGAATGATGCTCAATCAATTTCTCTCGAAAACAGAGTATACTTCCTACGAAGATTTCATTCAGAATTTCCGGATTGCCGTGCCGGAGCATTTTAATTTTGCCTTTGACGTCGTGGATGAAATTGCCTCACGACACCCGGGGAAAAATGCGCTGGTCTGGTGCGACGATCGCGGAAACAAGGCCGTTTTCACGTTCAGCCAGTTAAAACACTACACCGATAAAGCCACAAACTTCTTCTTGTCGCACGGCATCCGAAAAGGCGATCCGGTAATGCTTATTCTTAAACGACATTACGAGTTCTGGTTCTGCCTTCTTGCGCTCCATAAAATCGGTGCCATATGCATACCCGCCACGCACCTCCTCACCCACAAGGACATCATCTACCGCAACAATGCCGCTGATGTAAAAATGATCGTGTGCGTGTCGGACCCGGAAGTCATCGAACATGTGGAAAAATCCGAAGCGCAGTCCCCCACCCTGAAGCTCAAGGCCATGGTCAACGGACACCGTGACGGATGGCTGGATTTTAACGCGGAAATGCTGCGCGCGTCTGCGCAAGTCGAGCGTCCAACCGGCAGTGCCAGAACCTCGAATGAAGACATCTCGCTTCTCTATTTCACTTCCGGGACCACCGGAATGCCGAAGATGGTGCAGCATGACTTTACCTATCCCCTTGGCCATATTCTTACGGCTAAATACTGGCAGAACGTCCGGAAGGACGGCCTCCACTTTACTGTCGCTGATACGGGATGGGCAAAGGCAGTCTGGGGAAAAATATACGGCCAATGGCTTGCAGGGTCCACCGTATTTATTTATGATTATGATAAATTCGATCCCAAAAAGCTTCTCGATATCATTGTGGAGTATAAAATCACCACGTTCTGCGCACCGCCCACGGTTTACCGGTTCTTTATCAAGGAAGACCTCTCAAAATATGACTTCACCAGTCTGCAGTACTGTGTCGTCGCGGGCGAACCATTAAACCCCGAGGTCTACTCGCAGTTTCTGAAGGCGACCGGAATCCGCCTGATGGAAGGCTATGGGCAGACGGAAATGACCGCCGCGATCGCCACCTTCCCGTGGATGCAGCCGAAGCCGGGATCAATGGGAAAACCATCTCCCTGGTATGACATAGACCTTCTGGATGAGGATGGAAAACCGTGCGGCATCGGCAAGGAAGGACAGATCGTGGTCCGCACCAGCGCGCGGAAGCCGGTCGGCATGTTCGGGGGATATTATCGGGAACCTGAACGCACAAAAGATGCGTGGCATGACGGCATTTATTATACGGGCGACATGGCATGGAAGGATGAGGACGGCTACTATTGGTTCGTCGGACGTGCGGACGACCTCATCAAAAGTTCCGGCTATGCAATCGGCCCCTTTGAAGTGGAAAGCGCTCTGCATGAACACCCCGCTGTGCTTGAATGCGCCATCACCGGCGCTCCTGATCCGGTCCGGGGACAGGTGGTCAAGGCAAGCATCGTGCTGGCCAAGGGATACTCGCCCAGCGACAAGCTCGTGCATGAGCTGCAGGAGCACGTAAAGAAGGTCACCGCACCTTATAAATATCCGCGCATCATCGAATTTGTCCCCGCGCTTCCCAAAACGATCAGCGGCAAGATACGCAGAGTCGAGATCAGGCAGAAAAACGCCGCGCAATGAAAGTATTCAAAACGGATAGCGCTCGTCCGGAGGTACCCGCAACAATGAATAAACTGATATGCACATTAGCCGCGCTGCTCTGCACAAGCGTTTTGTGCGGCGTGCACACAGCATACGCTGATAATCAAGCTGAAGCGTCCGGCTCAACTGCAACAGGTAAAAATCCGGACGGTGCAAATCCTATTCGAAAACTCACCGCCGCAGAAATCAGCCGTCTCGAACAGATCCGCAAGACTATCAGCGAAATAGATCAGAAATATCCCGGTCCCCAGATCCCAAAGAACGCGGTTATATTTAAAGTCACGTCCGTCGACGGCAGCGGAGTCATGTCTCTTGAATCCGGGCAGAAGATTATCATGGAAGGGGTAACGTGTTCGCCTCGGGGCATAATCTATTTGCAGAAATTCATCACACGCGAATCAGATCGAATAGTGTATGCTCAGGTTTCCTCTGACGGCACGAGCCCGGTTCGCGCGTATATTTGGCGTGCACAGCTGTCTTTCACGAATGATCGGGAAACAAAAAAACTCAGCCACGGACCAGTGTATTCTTCGCTGAATGAAACGGTCTTGACAAGTGGATGGTGTCTTCCCGTAAAATCATCAACCAATGCCTACAAGGACCGATATGAAGCGCTATCAAAAATAGCCCCTCCCCCCCTCTTTATTATTCAATAGGTTTGAAACGGTGCACCACCATCCGCTGCGTTCTTCAGGAAAAAACCACGGTGCTCCCTCATCGTACGGATCGCAGAATCCACGTTCTTCAGACTCAGTCGCATACGATTGCCCTTTCTGCAACTTTATGTTACCATCGGAAAACTTTCGCATAAAATGAGAAGAGGATTTTTTATGTCCACGTCCACCTTGTCAAGCCTCCGGGTCAGACTTTTAGTCTTGATTGTTGCTGCGGCTATCCCTGCACTGGTATATATACTTTATACGGCGGCAGAACAGAGAGACCGCAGAGAAGCTGAAATTCGTGAAGAAACAATGCGCGTCGTCAAGCTCGCGACAAATAGTATCGAACAACTCCTCGAGGGATCACATCAGTTGCTTATCGGATTATCAAAACTGCCTGCGATTCATCACTACGACTCATCAACCTGCAACAAATATTTTTCTGCTGTCAAAGAACAGCTGCCCATGTATGCCAATATCGCTGCATTGAAACCGGATGGCGATGTGTTTTGCAGCGCAATCCCTCTTGAGAAAAAAGTAAATCTCGCTGATCGATTTTTTTTCCAGTCCGCAGTTCAACGCAAAGGATATTCCATCGGAGAATATGTCATCGCACGGGTATATGACAAGCCTTCGTTCGCGCTCGGGCTGCCGGTCATGAACGGGAATCAACGCGTAATCGCGGTCGTTTATGTTTCACTTGATTTAAACTGGTTTAAAGAACAGCTTAGTAAAATACTGATACCCAATGACGCAATCCTGACGGTGCTCGACCGCAGGCTGACAATTCTCTACCGCTATCCAAATACTGATGCCGCGATCGGGAAAACGCTGTCAAGCACGGAGCTCACGAAGAAAATTGCAGACCAGGATGAGGGCATAGTCGTGGCCAGAAGTAATATGGACGGCATTTCGCGCATATGGGCTTTTCATCAGGTGCCAGGTACCGGCAAAAGCATGTCCGTCAGATACGGGATATCCCGTGAAACAGCTTTTGCGGACATCAACCGGCAGCTTGTTAAAAATCTGATGACCCTTTTTTTCATTACCTGTTTTGTCCTTGTCATTGCCTGGTTTGGGGGAGAGTATTTCATCATGCGGCGCATGAATCTGCTCACGCGAGCGACAGAAGAGCTCTCCAGAGGCAATCTGAGCGCGAGAGTGGACATCCGCGGCAGACGTGATGAAATCAACCGGTTGGGAGACAGTTTCAACAAAATGGCGGAATCCCTCGAGCGCCATATTCAGGAACGCCAAAAAACAGAGGAGCAATATCGCGCTCTTTTCGAGGAATCGAAAGATATGATTTTCATGAGCACGCCGCAGGGTAAATATCTGGACATAAATCCCGCCGGCGTGGAGTTGCTGGGATATTCTTCCAAAGATGAAGTGCTCGCTTTGGATATAAAAACCGACATTTTCGCGGATGCGGAGCGGAGAAAAGCGTATGAGCAGGTCCTTCGGCAACAGGGGTTTGTGAAGGAGTATGAGCTGGAATTTAACAGAAAGGACGAGAAAAAAATAACCGTATTATCCACAACGACAACCTTATTGAACAGCAATGGCGACATCGTGGCATATCGCGGCATCAACCGGGATATTACTGAGCACAAAAGGCTTGAGCAGCAGTTTATCCAGGCTCAGAAGATGGAAGCCGTCGGACAGCTTTCAGGCGGAATTGCGCACGATTTCAATAACATCCTTACTGCAATAATCGGCTACGGCAGCATTTTAAAAGCGAAGTTGCCTGCGTCTGATTTTTTGCACGAATATGTCAGCAACATCCTCATTGCCTCCGAAAAAGCCGCAAATCTCGTTAAAAATCTGCTCGCCTTCAGCAGAAAACAGATACTCAATCCGCTTCCTGTCGATATCAACACCGTTGTAGCGGGCATGAAAAACATATTGGAACGAATCATCGGCGAAGATATAGCGTTTACTGTCAGAGTTGCTAATCACGATTTAATTGTCAAGGCTGACAAGGCCCAGATAGAACAGGTGCTGATGAACCTGGCAACAAATTCTCGTGATGCGATGCCTCACGGGGGAAAGCTGACGATAACTACCGAAGAAGTGCTGATAGACGAACGATTCATAAACGTCCACCAGTATGGCAATACCGGGAAATATGCGGTCATTTCGGTGACAGACACGGGCATCGGTATTGAGAAGGCGGCCTTGGAGCGTATTTTCGACCCTTTCTTTACGACAAAGGAAGTCAATAAAGGCACCGGCTTGGGATTGGCGATGGTCTACGGGACCATTAAACAGCATGATGGATTCATCAATGTCTATAGCGAACCCGGTATTGGCACTACCTTCAAAATATATCTTCCTTTTACAACGATATCAGACCAGCAAATCAACAACCAGTCCGCAGCTGTCCCTTCTTCCGGCAGCGAGACAATCTTACTGGTGGAAGATAATGACGCGGTCAGAAAAGTAACACGGGCAATCCTTGAAGATGCAGGATACAAGATTCTGGAGGCTGCCGGCGGAAAGCTGGCCATAGAATCCTTCCAGGAGCATCAGGGTCAAATAGACCTCGTTATTACCGATGTGATTATGCCCGAACTCAGCGGACAGGATGTGCATAGTGAATTAAAAAAGTTACGGCCAGACGTAAAAGTAATTTATGTAAGCGGATATGCGGCTGACATTCTTGAGCAGAAAGGAATGCAGCGCGATACAATAAACTTCATATCAAAACCATTGCAGCCTGGTGTTCTTTTAAAAAAAATAAGGGACGTTCTGGACAAACATGACGGCCAAAGCCCGGATGCGAATCTTCCTCGATAAACCTCTCAGGCTATTCCAGAACACAGCGTTGGCTCATATGCCACACCAGTTTGACAATCCATCTGTCCGTTTTTCCTGATATCTGATAAAATAGACCTATTGCAACGTTTTTCGGCGTACATCGGCGTTTTCTCCACTCAAACGAATTCGGGACACATCGAATGAAGACTGCCAGCCCATTTCCGCTGAATCCAGTTGATGAACGCTTCGTCCTGGCACACGCCAGCGTGCCGGAGCAAATTCCTTCCCTGATGGCGGCAATTTCACACGCCGAGCCTTTTTTCATCGAAGATTATCTCTGCCTGGCGAAGGACGACTGGTTCATTTTTGTCGGGTATCCTCTGAGCACGCAGTTTGACGCGAGCGGCTCCGACAAACTGATTGCGCGCGTCCTCGGGCAATTCCATCCTGACTATCTCTGGTTCGTCGGTCCGGAAATACCCCCTTCGCTTGCTGCATCTTGTCGCGTGCGCCAGCGCGACCAATATCTACAACTTGATATCTCGCAATCAATTATTACTTCAGCCTTGCAGCGCGAAGCAGATCAGGCCAGCCGGACACTAACCGTGGAACGCACGCGCTCATTCACGCGGGAACACGAATTGCTGACAAATGAACTGATGCACCGTAAGGATCTCCCGCCCATGATCATGGAATTGTACCGCTCGATGCCTGACTATGTGGCTCATTGTAAAAGCGCGCGAGTATTAAATGCTCGCGACCAGCGTGGGACATTAACGGCATTTTTCGTCATTGAAACCGCAGCGGAACGCTTCGACGCCTATGTCCTGGGATGTCATTCTAAAAATAACTATATACCGCACGCATCGGACCTGCTTTTTGCCGATATGATTGCGTTCACGCGTGACCGCGGAAAACAAAGCATCAACCTGGGCCTGGGAGTCAATAAGGGTATCCGGCGCTTTAAGACAAAATGGGGCGGCAAACCATGCCTGCCTTACGAATTCTGTGAATGCTATTATGGATCGCCTGCTCCGATTTCGCTGCTTGGAGCCCTGCTGGACGGAAAACCGTAAAGCGTGAGCAATCATCTTCTATAAAAATGAGATTTTTCCCCTGGTCAATAACCAGGCCGCTTCGCATGGTCTGGCGTGTCGAAAAAAACGGGCGCTTGTCCCATTTTGTAGGCACGGCGCATTTTTTCCCTTACAGCCTTTGCAGCCCGCTGAAACGCCTGGTCCGGGACGTTTCAACTGTAATGTTTGAAGGCCCGCTCGATGAGGCAAGCTTTGAGAAAATTGCAGAGCACGGAAGGCACGGTGGGAATAATCAGGCGTTTCTCGACCTCCTCACGTCTGAAACAATTGCCGCGATTGACTGCATCCTGCGCGAACGCGACGGACGAGGGAGAACAGGAGACACATGGCTCCTGTCATTGCATGAAAACAGGCCAATCTACTTCGATTCATTCACGCGCGGGGTGCGTCCCTGGGCTGCATTTTTTGCGATCTGGCGCACATACCTCGACTGGAATCACTCCGTTGACATGGAAGCATACCGGATCGCCCGGGCGGCCGGAAAGAAACTATGCTTTCTCGAAACGCTCGAGGAACAGCTTGCCGTGCTTGACAAAATTCCCCTGGACCGCCTCGCGCGGCAGTTGAACGATGTTGCGAACTGGCCGGACTATAAAAAAAATTACGTCAAAATGTATCTCGACGGTGATCTGGATAACATTATGGAACTGACCGCGCGTTTTGCCGCGCGCGGCCCCGCGCTCGCGGCGCGCGACAGGATTCTCTTTGAGCGGATGCGGCAAGTCTTCGACTGCGAGGATGCGCTTGCTTTTGTCGGTTTTCCGCATGTGCCTGGAGTGACAAAACTGTTTCGCGATGCAGGATACGCCGTCATGCAGGTGTCCTCATGATAACACCGGACGAACAGGCATATATTATCGAGCGCGCGTATGTGCCGGAGCACCTTCCGCACTATGTTGCCGCAATCTCGCAAACCGAATCGTTTCTCATCAACGACTACGTCGTTCATGCCGCCGGGACGCATCTGATTTTTGTGGGATATCCGCTGTCCGGGTCTGCCGATGAACCGAGACTGCTGAAATCGCTTCAAGAAGCGAGGGAACGCTTTGCACCGGCCTCTTTTTCCGTGATCGCGCCCTCGCAGGTAGGAGCGCCTGATGATTCCGCGCTGCCTGTTGATGCGTACTACCGCCTCGACGTCTCCCGGCTTGCCATCCCCGGTAAAACAGCCAATATGCTGAAACGTGCGCGCGGCGAAATAACCGTTTCTATCGGAAAAATCCGCTGGGCGCATAAATGGTTGATATGGGACTTCATGCGCACGCATCACCTCGATGAAGCACAGCGGTTCATTTTCAAGCGAGTGCCCCGCTATGCGAAATGCAGCAGTGCGGTCGTGTTTGAGGCGCGCAATACCCGCGGCAATCTGGTCGCTTTTGATGTCGCAGAGTTCGGCGCACGGCAGTATGCGTTTTACCTGTTCAACTTCCGCTCGCGCAGACACCATGTTCCGGGCGCTTCCGACCTGCTGCTCGCGCACATCATCGAGCGCGCGCAGGCGGAAGGCAGGCGTTATATTAATCTGGGGCTGGGAATTGACCCGGGCGTCGCTTTTTTTAAAAAGAAATGGGGCGCGGAACCGTTCCTGCAATGCGTGTCGTGGAGGCGGGCGGGCGAAGAGCAGCAATCTATGGGCAGCCTGTTCGACCAGCTCTTGTGATCACGGAACGGTGCGTCCGGTCAGTTGCCGTCTTGTATGGGGAAGGAACTCTCTATGGAAGTCTTATCAAAAATACCGTGGGGGATGCTGATTCTCCTCTGCCTCACCCTGGGCCTTGCACCTTTCAATCCACCGCATATCTGGGAAAAACTGTTGATGCTTTTTCAGGGAAAGCTCACGCGGCCTCTTGACTGGTTTGATCTTGTACTGCACGGAACGCCATGGGCTCTGCTGATAATAAAGTCAATTGCGGTCCTGAT
>CAZYEF010000036.1:0-18976 GCA_964646375.1 uncultured Nitrospiraceae bacterium
AAATTAAAATCAATTTGGAAACTACACTTTAATCAAGACAGCTTTAAAGCTAAGATACAGGAAGTTTTTGTTTTAACGTTCTATAATAAATCGGGATGTATATTTGTAAAACAATATTGCAAGGTGTATCAAAAAGTACCACCAAAGCGTTCCAATTAGTAAATAGAGCATATATACCAGCGCCGAATCAATTGCGAATGATTCAATGGCAAAGCTAATATGAATAAAATGCTGGATCGAGTTAATTACAATTGAAGCTGGGATATTAGCAATGAAGGCAAAAAACCATGACCAGCATTCACCAGCGGTATTGTGACAATAAATAACACGGATTAGTTCTACAGAACATATTGCAAACTCGATTGATAGTATAATCACTACTAACGTCCGGTTTATTTTAAATAAGTTATTTGAAATCACGCCGATTTCTTTCTTTAATTAAATCTACATGAAACATGCATTTGCGATAAGAATATTCTTTATGTAATAAATAGGAAGTACTTAACTAATTCCCGATGCGAACAAATCTTATATCATCCCATCCTCCGCCCGCGACCGGAACAATTAAAAAACCTAAACCCAAAAGGGCAGTATATTGTCTGTTTTTTCCGCTGCCTTGGGTATCAATGCCAAGTTCTGATCTTTCATAGTAAGGTCCGAGAAAGACATCGGCAATAAAACCGACGCGCTGTTTTAACAGGATATGCCCAAAATTAATCTCAAAGTCCTTCCCTTTTGTAAATTTCGCTTCTTTTACTATTTCTTTCTCCCAACCTATGGCTTTTACTAAGAGAGTTGTATCATTCACAGCTCGGACATCGACAGAGGTTATCGCTGCGTGAGATAAGCTTTTATCTTTTGGCCATATTAGCTGCGACAAATAAATAGTCTCATATAACCCTTGTCTGCTCTCACCAAGGTTCTGGTAGACGCCTTCTAATTTATTCAGCTTATCAACTTGATCGAAGAAAAAGGCGTTGTTTGGTGGCCCACCAATAACACAGGCGTGTAGAAAAAATAGAATAAATATGAAAGAAATTTTGGTTCGCATTAGCTTAAAACCTGTGAAATGCTATCCGATAATCTACTTGATAATTGCGGTACCTTCGCGCATCGTTCGGTTCACGATAACAGGAAGTATTCAAGTAAGAATATTATAAATGATAATCTGCAGTTTGCAAGCTTTAGATAGGCGTTAAAACCCGCTTAGTTTATAGTATGCACGTCTGGAATTGATCTGAACGATTTATTCTGGCTCAGGTTCGAATTTGTAGCCTACGCCGTAAACAGATTGGACAAACACCGCGTCGGGATCGACAATCTCCATTTTTCTGCGCAGCTTTTTTACGTGGTTGTCCACGGTTCGATCGATTACGCATCGGTCGTCCAGGTATATCTTCCCCATGATCTGTTCTCGGCTATAAATACGTCCGGGATGCTCGACAAGAAGCCGCAACAACCTGAATTCTACTGCCGTTAGTTCCAAGTCCCGGCCTTTGAGTGTTGCACGGTAACAATGTTCATCGAGTACAAGCCCATGTTCCTGGAGTGCCCGCCCATCGCGCGTGCGTCGAAGTACGGCCTTGATGCGTGCAACCACTTCACGCGGGCTGAAGGGCTTGCAGATGTAATCGTCCGCGCCGAGTTCGAGTCCGAGTAAACGGTCTATTTCTTCGACCCGGGCAGTTAGCATGATTATTGGAACCGGGGAGAAGGTTCTGATTTCCCTGCAGATCTCCATCCCATCGCGTCCCGGCAGCATCAGATCCAGCAGAATTAGATCCGGTTTATTCTCCCGGACCCAGGACACAACCTCGGTCCCAGTATCGATGGTAAACGTTTCGAACCCGGTAGCTTTCAAGTAATTTGACATCAGCTGTGAAAGTTTTGTTTCATCCTCAACGATAAGGATTTTTTCACTCACGGCAGTCCTCTTCAATAGGAAGGGTAATTTTGATGCGCAAACCGCCCAAGGGAGAAGGATGCGCTGAAATGGTTCCGCCATGGGCCTCCACAATGTGCTTGCTTATTGCCAATCCCAGGCCCGCCCCGCCCGACACGCGATTACGAGACCCTTCCACGCGATAGAAGCGGTCGAATAGTTTTTCGAGATCCTGTTCGGGGACCCCAGGCTTTGAGTCCTGAAAGTCCATCGTGACGGTGTTTTTGGCCACAGCAAGACTGACGGCCAGTTGACCTTTTGGATCAGTATATCTCAAGGAGTTTTTGAACAGGTTTGCAAAAAGTTGCTTCAACCGCCCTCTATCAGCAACGAATGGGAGCTCCTCTACCCCGGTGTCAAACCCTATCGATATATTTTTTCGCGCAAACTCTGAGCGAAAAATCTCCATGGAGCTTGAGAGCACCTCAACCAGATCAAGTCGTTCCTTCTTATAGGTCATAGCGCCGCTATCAGACAGCGAAAGCTGGTATAAATCTTCGACAAGACGCTTCAAACGCAATGTTTCTTGATGAAGCGAGCTGATCGCATTCGGAGTGACAGGAACAATTCCATCCAGGAGCTGCTCGATTTCACCCTGCAATATCGCGACCGGCGTCCGCAGCTCATGGGAAATATCGGCAACCCACTGTCGCCGCTCTTTTTCGTTCTGTTCGAGTGTCAATGCCATGGCGTTGAAATCGCGCGCGAGTTGTCCCAGTTCATCGGATGAGGTGACGGGAATACGGGTTGTATACTTGCCCAGGGCAATGGTATGGGTTGCTCCGGTCATGGCGCTGATCGGCCTGACGAGTCGGCGTGCAAGGGGAAGTGAAATAATGATAACGAGCGCCACTATTCCTATGGCTCCCACGGCCACGATATATTTCTGGTGAGCGAGAAACCTTACCTGCATGGGCACGAGGGAATGTCGCGGGGGGAGAAGGCCGACGAACCCGACAGTGTGGCCACGTACAATAATCGGCAGAAAATTAATCTTATCGTTCTTTTGATAAGAACCGAGGACCGCATGCCTATCCGCGTTTAATATGACCAGCGGCCCGCTCGGATGCTCGTCCTCGAACTTACCGGAATCTGGATGGCGGTCATCACTGTCGTCTGGTGGCCTCGTAAATCGAGGCGCAATCTGCGCGGAAGATGCCTTGACACCGCTGATTTCCCAGCGGGGCGCAATGTCGATGCGCGGAGGGTCCTTTTTCAGAAAATCCCAGCTCCCGTGTTGCACATAAGCATTTCCTAAATCGGTTGCAACCTCCTCCAGCCTGTTCTCTCCCAGTTTTCCGAAAAATTGATAAAAACCGCGGTCGATGCTCCAGAGCGTGATCAGCAGCGAGGAAAAAACAGCCAACGCGGTAGCCCCCATGATCGCGAAAAAAAGCTTATGAGTAATTCCAATCTTCATGCTGATAGACATCTCAATTATTAATTTATAACGTATTGTACGCAACGTCAAGAAAGAAGGTTGCCGATAATAAATTTTTACAATTCTTTCATATTTTGGCTACATTTGACGGTTACAGTGTTTTCAGTAAAGACGACGATTGATTCGCGGAGTTGTTATTGCAATAAAAGAAGAGGCAAAGTAATGCACAGGATGATACATCAAATCCGAAAACTGGCATTGGGTGCTCTCTTGTTGTTTTCGCTTTCCGGTTGCGTCAGCGTAGGGCCGGATTATGTGCACCCGGATATTGCCATACCCGCAGCATGGAATAACAAACAGGAATCTTACGTCCCCTCCGGAAGTCTCGATACCTCCATGCTGACCACCTGGTGGACAACCCTGAATGATGCCGAACTGACGAGCCTGATCGAGCGCGCCGTACAGGGAAATCTGGATCTGCGTGAAGCCGAGGCGCGCGTGCGCGAGGCCCGGGCCCGGAGGGGAGCCAGCGCGGCCGAGCAGTTCCCTTCAGCCGAGGCGACAGCCTCAGCATCCAGGAGCCGCAGCGGCAATGCGGTCGGCGGCGGCACCGTACAACAGGACCAGTACTCGGCGGGTTTCGATGCTGCATGGGAACTGGATATTTTCGGGGGCAAACGGCGCAGTGTTGAGGCCGCACAGGCCGATCTGGAGACGAGTGAAGCGGACCGATACGGCGTACTCGTGAGTCTCACCGCTGAGATGGCGCTGAATTACATCGATCTCCGGTCCTATCAGGCCAGACTAAGCGTTGCCGAGTCGAACCGCGATGCTCAGCAGGAGACATATCAGTTGACGCAATGGCGGTTCCAGGCTGGCCTTGTCACTCAGCGGGACGTGGAACAGGCGAAGTCCAACCTTGAGCAGACACGGGCGCAGATACCGACTCTTGAGACAAGTCTGGTTGCTGCTAAAAACCGGCTTGCAGTGCTCCTCGGCAAACATCCGGGAAGCCTGGACAAGGAACTGGAGGAACGAAAATCCATTCCCGCGGCTTCGCTCGAGATTGCCGTAGGAGTTCCCGCTGATGCGCTCCGCAACAGGCCGGATGTCAGAAAAAAAGAGCGACAGCTTGCTGCCCAGAATGCTCGAATCGGCGTTGCAACCGCAGAACTGTATCCGAAAGTATCGCTGGAAGGCTCGATCGGCATTGAGGCTCTTTTGGCAAAAGCGCTTACCTCATGGGGGACCTGGGGCATCACCATACCGGTGACCTGGAATATTTTCGATGCCGGCCGTATCCGGCAAAATATCAAAGTGCAGAATGCTCTTCAAGAGCAGGCATTGATACAGTATGAGGCATCAATCCTTTCTGCGCTCGAGGAGGTCGAAAACGCGCTTACGGCCTTCGGGCGCGAACAGAGTCGTCGGAAGTCTCTTGCAGAAGCAGAGCAAGCATCGCAACGGGCGGTCGAGCTTGCGCAAAATCAATATGAATCAGGACTCGTTGACTTTCAGGTTGTGCTGGATGCTCAGCGGTCACGCCTCACGGTTCAGGATTCGCTCGCACAGAGCGAGGCAGCGGTGGCATCCGATTTGATTCGGTTGTACAAAACCTTGGGGGGTGGATGGACGCCGATACCCTCAGGGGTGAATTCAAAATCGGAACCAAAAACAAACACACACACACGAGAGTAAATCGCCACAAACAAATTCATAATTCAAAACATTTGTGGTTGCATCTTTCGTGATATTAACATATTCGTTTTTATTAAAACATGCTTGTCGCGGCTGTATAAGGCAAGCTAGGAGATGCAAAATGGTAACGAAATCAGAAGCGAAAGCAGGTATTGCTGATATTCTCCACCTCAATAATGGTTCTCCCGGCCGGGTAACGAAAAAAAAACGATGGGTCGCGGGCTTGTTTCTGGGGCTTGCAATCCTTGTGACGGTCATCGGATTATCAATGGGCAATACTCAGCGGATACAATACAAAATGCAGGAGGTCCAGCGCGCAAGCCTGACGGTCAAGGTGACCGCCACTGGCACGCTTCAGCCGACAAATACGGTCACCGTCGGCAGTGAGCTATCCGGAATCGTCAAAAGCGTAAACGCAGATTACAACGACCGGGTGAAACGCGGACAGGTCCTTGCCAGGCTGGACACCACCAAACTCGAAGCCCAGAGCACCCAATACAAGGCCGCCTTCGAATCGGCAAAAGGAAAAGTCCAGCAAACAGAGGCAACGGTCAGGGAAACCAAAGCGAAACTTGCTCAGTATCAGAAAGTGCGGGAGATCAGCAACGGAAAAATACCGTCTCAAGCCGAGATGGATGCTGCTGAAGCCGCCTTTGAGCGGGCAAAAGCGGACGCGGCTTCTGCAGCCGCCGCCGTATTGCAGGCAGAGGGCACGCTCAAGGCCAACGAAACCGACCTGGTCAAGTCGATCATTCGGTCTCCCATTGCAGGCGTCATCCTCACCCGGAGCATAGACCCGGGCCAGACAGTGGCCGCGACCATGACAGCCCCAACGCTCTTCACTGTTGCCGAGGACCTGACGCGCATGGAACTGCAGGTAAATGTGGACGAAGCCGATATCGGTAAAGTACAGGAAGGTCAAAAGGCGGCATTCACCGTTTCGTCTTATCCGAATCAAGCGTTCGAAGGGCAGATCACCAAGGCCCGATACGGGTCGACGACGTCATCGTCGGGTGTTGTGACGTATCTGACCGCGCTGAAGGTCAACAACCCGGATTTGCTTCTTCGCCCGGGAATGACGGCGACCGCGGACATCACCGTTCATGAAATCAAAGATGCGGTCCTTGTACCCAGTGCCGCTCTGCGGTTTACTCCGGAAGCACAGGAGAAAGAGGCATCTTCAGGCGGCAGTCTCGTTTCCAAGCTTATGCCCAGGCCTCCGAAAAGCTCATCGAAGCAGCAACAAACCGAAGGGTCTGCGAAAAAACAGCAGGTCCTCTGGACATTACGTGACGGGAAGCCCGCATCAATAGACGTAACGACGGGCGCAACCAACGGAGTCATGACTGAAATACTTTCCGGTGATGTTAAACCCGGAATGCAAGTAATCGTGGATACGGTGGCTAATAAGTAGTGAGACGGGCGGGAAAGACAGTCTTTCGTGGATGTTTTTAACTGAAATCAGTATTTCAATTTATTTGTTTTCCGGCACAGACCGGATGATCGACAGGATTTCACACAATGAAAACAGAAAGCATACCACAATCATTCATAACGGGTCCTGGAACAGGCATGAGCAGCCGGCCGGTGATTGAGCTCCGGGCAGTGAGCAAGGTCTACGGGAAGGGGCAGGCGGAAATGCAGGCGCTTCGCGGAGTAGACCTGCGCATTTGCGCGGGAGAATTCGTGGCCGTAATGGGTCCAAGCGGATCAGGCAAATCCACGTGCATGAATATTATTGGTTGTCTCGATGTCCCATCCTCAGGAACCTATCTGTTCGAGAGTGTGGACGTGGGGGGGCTGTCCCGCGACCAGCTTGCGCGGTTGCGCCGGCATTACCTGGGCTTTATTTTCCAGGGCTTTAATCTCCTGCATCGGACCTCTTCATTGGAGAACGTCGAACTGCCCCTGGTGTATCGGGGGATTCCGGCTGACGAACGGCATGCACGCGCCCGGCAGGCTCTGGCGGCTGTGGGACTGAAAGGATGGGAAACGCATTCCCCGGGCGAACTCTCCGGCGGTCAGCAGCAGCGGGTTGCCATAGCGCGGGCCATTATCACCGACCCGGTCGTCCTCCTGGCTGACGAACCAACGGGAAACCTCGATTCAGCCCGCAGCCAAGAGGTCATGGATCTGCTGACCGAATTCAATCGCATACGCGGCATCACCGTGCTCATGGTCACCCACGAGCCGGACATGGCGTCGTACGCCGACCGGATCATCCGTTTTCGTGATGGTCTCGTCGAGGCGGATGAACGCAACGGGAAGGCACTATGATGATCGGGAACGGACTGACACTCGCGTTGCGGGAAATAGGGAATGCATCGATACTTGCGGTGCGGGAGATCAGGCGCAATATGATGCGCTCCTTTCTGACCGTGCTGGGGATCGTTATCGGCGTTGCTGCTGTCATCATCATGGTGACCGTGGGCAAAGGAGCCACGGCTCAGGTCGAACAGCAGATCGCGAGCATGGGCAGCAATGTTCTCATGATCACACCAGGAAAAAAATTGGGTCCGGGCCTCGACACCTCAAATGTTCCCTTCAAGGAATCTGATGCCGAGGCTATTGCGAGGGACATAATTTCTGTGGATGCTGTCAGCCCTATTGCCTCCCAATCTCTGCAGGCCATATTCGGTAATGAGAACTGGACGACTTCGGTAACCGGAAGCGATAACCAGTACTTCAAGGTAACAAACAGATCACTTATGGCCGGCAGGATGTTCACTGACGGGGAGGTACGTGGAGGCGGAGCGGTCTGCATCGTCGGGCAAACGGTTCGCCGTAAGCTCTTTGGAGGGCAGGATGCGCTGGGGGAAAATATCCGGCTGCAGAAACTGAACTGCACGATTATCGGTATTCTGGCGGAAAAAGGGCAGAGCACCATGGGCACTGACCAGGACGATATCGTCGTCATTCCGCTGCACACGTTTCAACGGCGTATCACCGGCAACCGGAATGTAGGAATGATTCAGGTCTCGGTGCAGAAAGATGCTTCAACCGAGAAGGTCCAGCAGGACATTGGTCGACTGATCCGAGAACGCCGCCACCTCGCGCCGAACGAAGACGACAACTTTAACGTGATGGATATGAAAGAGATTTCCAAAATGCTTACCGGGACCACGCAACTGCTCACTGCGTTGCTGAGCGCAGTCGCGGCCGTCAGCCTGCTGGTCGGAGGCATCGGGATCATGAACATCATGCTTGTTTCCGTCACGGAAAGGACGCGGGAAATCGGTACCCGGCTGGCTATAGGCGCGCTGGAACGTGAAGTTCTGATGCAGTTTCTTGTTGAGGCGGTCGTTTTGTCTTCTTTGGGCGGTCTCCTAGGAATTATCATTGCAATTGCGGTGTCTTTCGGACTTACCGTCCTGCTCAACGTCCCCTTCATATTCAATGGATTGATCATCATCATAGCGTTTCTTTTTTCCGCTGCCGTCGGCGTCCTGTTCGGCTATTTCCCCGCCCGAAAGGCGGCCCGACTTAATCCGATCGATGCGCTTCGCTATGAGTAAATGAGACTTAAAGGAGTTCAACAAGAGAAAGAGTTGTTAATATGAAGGTGTTTCATACAAAAAGTCGCGACGATATTCTGCACTTATTTTGTAAAATAAGAAAAGTTAAGAACCGAGTTGCGCCAGCCGCACGACTATGGCATCTTGAATTCTTTGCCGGCCATGCGTACGGTCAGCACGGGACAGGGCGCCTTGCGGACAACTTTCTCGGCGGTGCTCCCAAAAAGCACATGATCCATTCCCGTTCTGCCGTGAGTGCCGATAACAATCAGATCGGCATTTGTTTCTCTTGCCGCCCTGATAATTTCAACAAAAGGCATGCCGCGGACGACAATTTTTTCGATCGACCTGACCTTTGCAGAAATCTCATTTGCCCAGGCGGTTATTTCCCGCCATGCATTTTTTTCCAGGTCTTCCAGCAACTCGGCCACAGAAAGCGAGGAGGGGATAAACCACTCAGCGACACTGATGTCCTGAATGACATGAAGAAGAATCAGCTTTGAGTCGTAATCCTGTGCAAGCGAAACGACATGGTCCATGGCGGCTCGCGCGCCAGGAGAGAAATCCGTCGGATAAAGAATGGTTTTGATTTCCATGCCGGCCTCCTTGGTTCAGTGCCGCGGTTTTGTCAAACGATTGCCGGAAAGCGCATTGCATTGTACGCGACAGGATGACTTTTTCAAGTATAGCTTCCGCAGAAAACATTGTCAAACTGAATAACCAAGGTAGAAACCAATGCGCAGGCAGTGACAGTGCACGTGCCATGTCGCCGACGTGGTTGCATATATATAATGAAAACAAAAATTTTTGTGAATTTCTGCTTGACCGCCTATGAGTATTAACATACAATGAGCCTGCTCTTATCCTGTTTTTCGACCTGCATGATCCGCATTTTGAGGTGACAGTTATCCCATGAGAATTGTAATCGTTGAAGATGATCCTCTTCTCATTGAAAGTCTTCCGCTGCTTTTAACGGGAGACGAGGGGATAACCGTGACAGGTGCTTTCCGGTCTGCTGAAGACGCCATGAAGGGGCTCCGGAGCGCCAACCCGGAAATTATGATAACAGACATTGGGCTCCCCGGCATGTCAGGAATAGAGCTTATAAAAAAAGCAAAAGAAAGCATGCCGGAACTAGAGATAATAGCCCATACAGTCTTCGAAGACAGGGAACGGGTTTTCTCCGCCATAAAAGCCGGCGCCTCGGGATACATGCTGAAAGGAAGCAGCCCGAGGGAACTCATAGAATCCATTCATGCGCTCCATAATGGCGGAGCGCCGATGAGCCCGAAGATTGCGCGAAAAGTCATCCAGGAATTTCAGGATGAAACAACCGGCGATCAGTTTCTTTTGACGCAGCGGGAAAAAGAAATTGTCAAACTTATTGAGGAAGGCCTGACGTATAAAGAGATTGCGGAAGAACTGGGCATCAGCATTCATACGGTGCATACGCATATTAAAAACACTTACGAAAAACTACAAGCGAAAAACCGAAGCGACGCCATTTACAAGGCAAGAAAAAAAGGGATCATCTAGCAGGAGCACCTCTCTCTCCGCGATGTTGCCTGCCGAACCGCACGAGGCCTCATTTTACAGCCGCTCTGTCCTCATGCGCTGTGACAATTCCGCGCTTTTCAAGTTCCCGACCAAACAATATTTTGTTCGATATCTTTTTACCCCTGAAAATACCCGGTATTGGGTATTTACAATTCAATGAATGAACGATATTTTGTAGTCGCTTAAACTTATCACACAAGTGGCAGGAGGGAATATGGAATTTTACAGTACCTATCTGGTTCGTATCTGCCGACGGGATGAAAATACCACTTCTATTGTTCTGGGAACAGTTGAGGAAATAGGCGGAAACGGCAGGGACCATGCCACGTTCAGTAATCTTAAAGAGCTCCAGAGTTTGCTCAGCAGAAAAAAAACTAAAACCTTGTGGAAAACAAAAAGCTTGCGTATGGAGCAGAAGTGTCCTGACTAAACCGGAGCAACTACCGCATCATGGATGTCAGACTCACATCTCATCCTCCCCTGGTGACAATTTTTTGATGGTATCGGCGCAGAGTCTCATGCAGCTCCAGCGCCATTTTTTTTGTTGTTCCCCGACGTACGGCCCGCAAAAAAACGATTGACAATTTTAAAACAGGCTGTTATAAGATACACCTATGCTTAAAGCCACCGAGAAAATATGGATGAATGGTTCCTTCGTAAACTGGAACGATGCCAACGTGCATGTGCTGACCCATTCGCTTCACTATGCTACCGCGGTGTTCGAAGGAATCCGGTGCTATAAAACCAGCAACTGTTCCGCCATCTTTCGCCTGCAGGAGCATGTCGACCGTCTTTTCGATTCCGCGCATATCATGCAGATGGAGATGCCGTTTACCCGTGAAGCGATTGCAGAAGCAATACTCGAAACCATTCGCGTCAACAAGATTGATGCGTGCTATATCCGGCCTCTTGTTTACATTGGTTACGGGGCCATGGGGGTTTATCCCAAGCAGAACCCCGTTCAAGTCTCCATTGCAGTCTGGCCATGGGGCAGCTATTTGGGAGACGAAGGGATGAAAAACGGAATTCGGGTAAAAATTTCATCCTATATCAGACCGCACGTCAATTCCGCGATGGTTCGCTCAAAAACCACGGCGAACTACGCGAACTCCCTGCTGGCAAAACGCGAAGCGCTTAAAGACGGTTATGACGAGGCCATGCTGCTTGACACCGAGGGATATGTTGCCGAAGGCAGCGGGGAAAATGTGTTTATCGTGCGGAAGGGTTTGATAAAAACTCCGCCGCTTACCTCGATCCTCGAGGGAATTACGAGAGACTCTATTATACAACTTGCCGCAGAACGCGGCATGCGTCTTGTTGAGGAGCGCTTCACCCGCGATGAACTCTTTATAGCGGACGAGGCGTTTTTTACCGGAACGGCGGCGGAAATCACGCCGATCCGCGAGGTGGACAACCGGATTATCGGCAAAGGTTCGCG
The DNA here is from genome assembly GCA_964646375.1 of uncultured Nitrospiraceae bacterium. GTDB lineage: Bacteria > Nitrospirota > UBA9217 > UBA9217 > UBA9217 > JBAZLV01. The sequence goes on from CAZYEF010000036.1 coordinate 11,532, forward strand.
CGGTCCGGTCACGCAGGAACTGCAGTCCGCATTTTTTGACATTGTGTACGGCAAAGACAGCCGTCATGAAGACTGGCTTACGCATGTATCAGCGAAGCAGTCGGTTGCAAAAAAATAACCAACCAGATCCGGGAATAGTCGGCTGGTGCATGACCATTCTTGGTTCTTTACGATCATTCAGTAAGCACGTGCCGAAGTGGTGGAACTGGTAGACACGCACGTTTGAGGGGCGTGTGGGGCAACCCATGGGGGTTCGAGTCCCCCCTTCGGCACCATTTTTTGCCGGTCACTATACGAACATCCTGTTTTCCATCTCGCAGTCCTGACTTCTTTGCATGAAAAATAAACTTCTCATATTTTTTTTCTGCTGTCTTGCCGGTTTTTCCCCGCTTCACGTCTTTGCCCAGGAAACCAAAAATGATACCCGTGGCGTTATTTCCACACCGCTTGCCAATGTCCGCAGTGACACCAAAGCAAAATCGCCGATCATAACGCAACTGCTTATGGGTGACGAAGTGCGTATACTCGGAAAGCAGGACAACCGGTACCGCATTGCGATTTTAACCCAGGAACGTCGCGAAGGCTGGGTGCAGCAGGAGGCGGTGCTGGTGCCAAAAGGAAAAAACCGCGATTACCTGAATGCAAAGCGGCAGTGGATCGTCATCACAAAGCCGAAATCCGACGCGCTTATTCTCGACAAAACCGGCAACCACAAGGTTGCGCTTTACGCAGGCACGCGCCTGCCGGTGCTCAAAAAGAGCGCTGACCGGTATGAGGTCCAGTTTCCCGACCGGTCGGTTGCGGTCATCAAGGCATCAGAAGCAATGCCTGAAAAACCGCTCGACCCGCTGGCAAATGACACAAAAGCGGATGAAATCGTCAATACGGCAAAACAGTTCTTGCATGTGCGGTACTTTGCCGGAGGGGTGACGGCCCAGGGCATTGATATGCAGGGTTTGATTTATGTCGCCTATCGCATACACGGATTTTTCCTGGGGATGGACGGGGACGCGCTTCTCGCCAAAACAAGAAAGATCCAGAAAAAAGATCTCGAGCCGGGAGACATTCTCCTGTTCCACGGCAACGGCATGGGTCTGTATCTGGGAAACGGCCGTTTCCTCCAGACGACGCGGAAAGGCTCGGTAGGGATTGCAGGCATCCATGACCGAAGGGCAAGCCAGTCACTGCTGTATGGACTCAGAATCATCGGCGCGAAGTCTGAAGAAAAGAAGAAATTGGCGGACATGACGGCCGACGAGATATTGATCGCGCAAACTCGCGTCGCGCCGCTCCCCGTGGGGCAGCGTATCGCGTATTGGGCTGGCAGATTTATCGGGACGCCGTACGATACCGATCCTCTCGGGTTCTACGTCCGCACAAGCCGGATTATTGCTGATGAAAAGGCGGATTGCATGTACCATGTCTTTCGCTCCGTGGAACTTGCCCAGAGCAGCACTCCGGAAGAAGCGGTGGCCAAGGCACTCACGCTCCGGTTTATCATGAAAGGCGCGCTGGCGGACGGTCTTGTCGTCAATTATAATGACCGGTTCCAGTACGGCGAAGACATGGTGGTGAGCGGCAAGTGGGGCCGGGACATTACGGCTGCCCTTGGCTCGACGCAGACAATCGCCGGATCGAGAGGCCGCGACCAGGTTGACATCCTCCCCAAGAACGTTCTTGCGACGCGCGCGCTGCAGAAAAATCTCCAGGATGGCGATATCATCTACTGGGTAAAGGACCCCCGAAAGCGAGCAGTTGATGAAATCGTCGGCCATCTTTCCATCGTCAGGATAAAATCCGGCAAAGTTTACGTACTCCATGCGTCCGGCGACAAAGACCACCCGACAAAGCGCGGTGGCGGCATGGTAAAAGAGGTCCTGTTCAGCGACTATCTCAAGTCCATGCGTTTTATCGGGGCCTTTGTTACACGGCTTGAATAACTATTCTTATTGTAATTTCCAATTGACAACCCTTCCGTTCCTCTGCTATTCTCTGTTCTGATAATTTTAGGAATACAAGTCTGAATCGAGGATGTCGATGCGGCAATTTCTTTTCCGCTCTGCCTCCGGCGCCGTCAGGCATTTTCTCCACACTCTCACAAGGAGTCTTCATGCTCGCCAAAGTGATCAGTTCCGCGGTGCTCGGCATCGATGCGTATCCCGTTGAAGTTGAAGTCGACATCGCAAGCAGAGGCTTGCCCTTCTTTTCAACCGTCGGCCTGCCCGATGCCGCCGTTAAGGAGAGCAAGGAACGTGTGCGTGCTGCTCTTAAAAACACCGGCTTCGATTTTCCCCTGAAACAGGTCCTTGTCAATCTCGCACCGGCTGATATTAAAAAAGAAGGGTCTGCTTTCGATCTGCCAATTGCCATCGGGATGCTTATCGCCGAAGGCGTCCTGACTCAGGATCTGGTAAACGGTTATCTTATTGTAGGGGAACTTTCACTTGACGGGCGGGTCAAGACCGTGCGGGGCGCGCTTTCCATGGCGGTATTGGCGAAAAAGGCAGGGTATCGCGGGATGATCATTCCTGCCGACAACGCTCAGGAAGCAGCGGTGGTGGATGCAGTAAAAATTTTCGGCATGCAGACCCTGCCTCAGGTCGTTGAATTTTTCGGCGGAAAAGCTTCAGTCGTTCCCGAGACAATCAATCTCCAGAACGCCATGGAGACATATTCCGCGTACCAGGAGGATTTTTCCGAAGTGAGAGGGCAGGAGCACGCCAAGCGCGCCGTTGAAGTCGCCGCGGCAGGAGGGCACAATATAATCATGATTGGTCCTCCAGGTTCCGGCAAAACCATGCTTGCCCGGAGGTTGCCTTCAGTTTTGCCAAAAATGAGTTTTGAGGAATCCATCGAAACCACCAAAATCCACAGTATCATGGGGTTGCTTAAACAGGGGCAGCCGCTCATTGCCACGCGTCCGTATCGGTCGCCCCATCATACGATTTCCGACGCGGGTCTCATCGGAGGCGGACAGATTCCGAAACCGGGCGAGGTGAGTCTTTCCCACAATGGGGTGCTATTTCTGGATGAACTGCCGGAGTTTAAACGAAACGTGCTGGAAGCGCTCCGGCAGCCGCTTGAAGACGGTCAGGTAACGATTTCCCGAGCCGTGACGTCGCTGACCTATCCCGCTTCGCTGATGCTTGTTGCGGCGATGAACCCCTGCAAGTGTGGTTTCCATGGGGACCCTTTTCACCAGTGTTTATGCACACCGCATCAGGTACAGACATACCGCTCGAAAGTGTCCGGTCCTCTCCTTGACCGCATCGATATTCATGTGGAAGTTCCAGCCATAAAGTTCAACGAAATTTCGTCCGATACGCCGGGTGAAGCGTCCGAAGTCATTCGCGCTCGCGTGACCGGTGCGCGCGCGATCCAGCAGGAACGCTTTAAAAGTGACGGGATATATGCGAACGCGCAGATGCGGCCGAGGCATCTCAGAAAATACTGCAAAATCGACCAGACCTGCCAGTCATTGATGGAAACAGCCATGAACCGGCTCGGGCTTTCGGCCCGCGCGTACAACCGCATCCTGAAAGTCGCGCGGACGATCGCGGATTTGGAAGGAAATGAAAGCATTGATTCGGCGCACATTGCGGAAGCGATACAATACAGAAGCCTCGATAGAAAAGTGAGTTAAATATTTGCCCTTTTTGTACAACATGCACAAGTAATTACAGTAGTTGTAAGGGCAATTGGAAATTGACGGATACCGTTAAAGCAATTATAAGAGGCCAGTACCAATAGGAGACAGCGATGAAGAAGATTTTGGCGATAATATTTTTGCTGGTATTTTCGACGTGTGCTTATTCTCAAACTATAAGTGATTTTTTAATAACAAATGATATAGGTCCGTATAAGAAGATAACGAAAGGTGGGCCAAGTGGGAACATTTTGACTGGTGCCGATCATTTTGGCTTAGATCACAAAGATGCAGCGTATGGCATATCGTACGTAAATGATGCATCAAAGATGTGGATTGAAGTCCAAGTCACCCAGCACTTCGGAGGAGATTCCGACAAGTGGCTGCAGCATGAGGTGGAGGATGGGTATAGAGATGACGATCAGCTAAACGCAACAGTCGATACGAATGTTCAAATGAGATCGATAAATGAGACAAATATTTATTTCATTGGCATCTATGGTGCCAAAACGTATACTTGGATAGCTAATAACAATATTGTAATAAGAATTGGCTGTTCAAGCTGCCCAAACACCAAACCTGAACCGCTTGAAATAGTTCAGGCCTACCTTACTAAATTCCCTTCAACTATAACGCTTACAGATAACTATCTAAAAAGCCAGTCCCATAGCATCCAATGGATCAAAAAAGAGATGGACCGCAGGCTGTGGCTGTGCGACAAGTGGTTCATGCAGTTGCAGTTGGAAAAGGTATCATAGGGCGACACGTTGCAGGCTGTGCTAAAGAGCATGAATGTGTTTTTGGATTATAGAGAGAAATATTACGGCATCAAAGCTGTGGATGAAAAGAGCCTCCTCGCAGGGTATCTGACCGCGAACAACGGCACGGCCATCAAGGCAAAACTGACGGAGTATAAGAATTGGTGGGTAGTAAATAAGGAGAAAGCTATTAGCTTGTAGTAATTTACCGCCGAGAACGCGGAGATCGCCGAGGAAATCGTTTCTTGGTTTTAAAGAAAAAAATCGTTAAGAAGGATGGCTGAAGAAACGGCTCTAGACGATATTACCGCCGAGAGCGCAAAGAGCGCCGAGAAAAGCTGTAATAAATTAGTTGCAGGGTTTTTAAAGCAATACCCTCGGGAAAGGTCGGGATTCTAAAGATGAGAAACACTGCGATCTCGGCGTACTCTGTGGTGATAAGATGACTGGAATAAGGAAGGGAAATGTCAGGCAGCAAGCCAACGGTCAAGAAGCAATTTAATGTCCTTGCCGAATTGGTCCATATTAAAAGCTTTATGGAGAAAAGCATCCGCACCGGCATCATACGCCGCCTGCTTGTCCGATTCGAGTGAAGAGTTTGTCACAATAACCACGGGAATATCTTTCAGGCACGCGTCCGCGCGCAGCTGCCGCACTGTTTCTATTCCTCCCATTCCGGGCATTTTCAAATCAAGCAGTATCAGGGAAGGCGCAACCTTGCGGGTCCGGAGAAGTTCAAGTGCAGTTTCTCCTTCCCGGGCGGTTGCAATATTCTTCACCCGTCCCGCTTTTTTCAACGCTCTTCTCAGGAGCTCTATTTCATCCTGGTCGTCATCCACAATCATCACTGTTCGCATCATGATACCAGACCTCTCTCGCAAAGCGCTCTTTTGGCTTCCTGCTAGCCCAGCGTAAAATAAACTGTTGCGCCCTTTCCCGGTTCTCCTTCCGCCCATACGGATCCCCCATGGCGCCTGATGACCCGTTCCACGATGGCCAGACCGATGCCTGTTCCTTCGAATTCCTGTTCTGTATGGAGGCGGTGAAAAGGAAGGAATATTTTGTCAACGAACCGGGGATCAAATCCCGCTCCGTTGTCTTTTACAAAGAAGATGATTTCTCCATCCTGATCGAATGCATTAAACTCAATCCTGGCATCCCGGGTCTTTGCGGTGAATTTCCAAGCGTTCTGAAGAAGATTTGCAAGCGCCAGCTTTGTCAGTCTTCCGTCTGCGACAGTGCGCAAATTCTCGGCAACAAAGACCTCGGTTTTCCGTTCCGGACAGGCTTCCTGCAGTTCCGAGCATATGGTTTTTGCCATGGCGGTCAAATCAATAGCAGACCTGACCACCTGCTGCCGGGAGATTCTGGAGAGATGCAGGAGGTCCTCAATCAGCCGGCTCATTTTTTCTGATCCTCTGAATATGCGGTTCAGATGGTTGACGCCCTGCTGATCGAGTTTATCTTTATAATCTTCGAGCAGAATTTCCACGAAGCCGGATATGGTGCGAAGAGGGGCGCGCAGATCGTGGGAGACGGAGTAGATGAAAGCCTCGAGTTCGTTGTTTACCGCCAGCAGCTCATCGCTTTGCTGCCTGAGGGCTTGGGCGTCTTTCACGCGTGTTATTGCCACCGCCACCTGGTCTGCAACCGCCTTCATGAGAGACAGGTCCTCTCTGGTAAAGAGTTCTCTCGTGCGTGTGCCGAAGGAAAGTGTCCCGATTATTTTCCCGCCCGCGCCGATCAGGGGGTGGCAGGCATAGGCCGTGATCCCGTATGTGCGAACCAATGCAACACGGCTATCTGCGGAGGTTGTAATATGTTCTGATACTGCAGGAGAGCCGGTTTGAGCGACAAATCCGCATATCGCAGTGCCAGCATCAAGCCAAGTTATCCGGCGGGCTTCGTCAGCAGGTATGCCAGCGTAGGCGTTCAGATAGAGACGGGTTGTGTGCTCATCCACAAGGTAATTGAAAAAGACATGGCAGTCCAGATGGTTCATTACCTTTTGGCAGAGGGACTCTACGATCTTCTGCGGTTCAAGGGCCACCAGCAACTCACCGGCCGTGCTGGACATCAATTCAAAGCGCTGCAGACTGTGCTGGATTGCGGTTTCTGCATGTTTGCGCTCGCTGATGTCATGGATGATTGAAAAAAGCAGAGCTCTGTCCCGAGTTTTGAACGGGGTGGAATATACTTCCACCCAGCGTACGGATCCGTCAGCGAGACGGTGCTGGAATGTGAAATGATTTTTTTGTTCCTGCGCCGCCTTACTCCACTCGGAGGATACTTCAGCAGGAGGCAGCAGGTTAATGTCCTGAATATGCATAGTACGGAGCATTTCGCGGGAATATCCGTAATACTCGACGGCAGCCGAATTTGCCTCAACGATGGCGCCGGTTTTCGGATCGAGCAGCAGCATGACTGCCCGATGCCGCTCGAACATGTTCCGAAACCGCTCCTCGCTTTCCCTGAGGTTTTCTTCCGCGCGTCTGCGCTCGGTGATGTCAAGGATCTGGGACATGACCGAGGACATTTTCCCTTCAGAGTTCAGGAGTACCGAATTGTACCACTCGCAGCAGATGAGCCCGCCGTTTTTGGTATAGTTGCGGTTGGTGGAAACAACCCTGCGCGACACTCCATCCGAGAGTTTTCCCATCGTCTGCGTGACAATCGGAATATCTTCCTCGTAGATTATATGCAGATCCATAATCGGTTTGCCGACCGTCTCCGCGGCGCTCCAGCCGAAGATGTTCTCCGCGTCGCCGGCCCAGCGCGTCACGATAAAGTTCTCGTCCCACTCGACAATGGCCAACGGTGAGTTCTCCGCATGCAATCGCAGGCGCTCCTCGCTCGACTTCAGCGAGGACATCAGGGAGTCACGCTCTGCGAGGCACTTCGCACGCTCGATGCTGCTGTAGCTCAACTGGGCAACAATATCGGCGAGCTTCACCAAACAGGCCCTTCCCGTGCCCACCGTCTGCCTCCGGAGGCGCGGGACTGCGTGCAATCCGGGGCTATAGTCCTCCTCATCAACACCC
>CAZYEF010000037.1:0-18565 GCA_964646375.1 uncultured Nitrospiraceae bacterium
CCGGATCCGGTGCCTCTTGCCCTGCATGTATTGCCAGTGTATCAAATCTCTTTCCTGACATGTTTTTTTCTCCTTCATCAGTTTGTAATTTAACTAATGCTGTTAAAGAATTTACATTTAAAAGTGAGGAGAGTATGCATTACTCTCCTCAAGATAGTTTCGTTATTGTACTTCATTAGAAAGCGTACTGTGCACTGAGGACTAAACCGCCCCCGAGGCCAATTTCCTTTGTGGACTGATAACTACCGGCATCGACGTATGCCGCAATGAGAGTGAGACTTTTCGTGGGCGTCCAGGCTAGATGCGCATCCCAATAATCCGCATCCTTCCAGTCCGTATACCGAGCCCCTTGCTTATACTCAAATCCTGCAATAAAATTCCAAGGAAGAACTACATCGATATTTCCAAAACCGGTTATTTTCCTATCTCGATCATATCCAAATACACCGGTTGCCTTTCCTTTGGTTGAGAGAAGACCACCAGAAACCAGTATTGGAATCGGCAGTTCCGTGATCAGCTTTGTCGCCACTACGTAGTAATCCTGATTGCTGGAATCTACACCAGCGCCGATCGGAGATGTATACTTGAAAACAGAACCAACTGATATTGCCGGAATATATTTTTTGTCAAATGAATTCTCAGGCAGCAACAAAAGTTTTGCGCCAACGTTGTTCTTATGTCTTGCGCTTGCATTTTGCTGGTTTATCGATTCAAAACCATACGAAATTTCAAGTCTTTTAAAGAAAGTTTCAGCAATTCCGATTGCTGTCCAGTCAACTTTTGGTTCTCCGAGACTAACATACCATACACCGAATCTTGGCTTACCAAGAATATCTGTATTTCCAATTTTTAGATGACTATTTTCCCCGTCAGAATCTGCCGGATATGCTAACGGATTAAATGCAACACCTCCAACACCCTCCAAATTCGTAAACGGCGGACCGGCATATACATCAGTGCCAAAAAGAGCTATTACTGCAAAAATCACCGCAATCAATCTTAACTTCTTCATTATTAACTTCCTCCCTTATACGTTAAGGCTCTACTCCAGTGGACTGGTTGCAGGCTTTATCCAGTATTACCAGTAATGCTCCAGTTGTCTGGTACTAATAGCTTTATTTAAGAGATCACCTCCAATCTCGTGCTACTGTGGATAGAAATTTGATCACGCATGGAAAATAAAAGCAGTGATCGGTATTTAAAAAATACTCACATCAGACTATTAAGTAAATTTTTGTACGTAGTTTTATTATCTTCGTTTCAGCAAAAAAGCTGAAAAAAAGCTGACTCTGCAACAGAGAACACAGGTTATATCCCTTACACCTGTAGCCTCCAGTTGACTGGTCAGCTTTCAAGATACCAATTTTAACACTACGATTTTTACAGCGATTTATTAAATAACTGCATATTATATCCATCCCGATGGCTTCGAGAGTCCGGCCAATTTATAGATACGTCGTATGCAATTACAAGAAAACAGTGTACGTATTTCTTTCAAGGTAAACCCAGTTTCTTTGCACAGTTTTCGCGTCATCGGTGCACAACCGAACTTTTTATCGTAATCGCGCAAGTAACTGATTACTTTCCAGTGGTTGTCGGTCAAATAATCAATATTATCATGCCTTGCCAGATACTCAGCAATTTCGACGCTCCAGTTTTCCGAATTTATCAAGTACCCTTCCTGATCGAGTTCAACGTTAATTCCATTAACAGCAACAACATCCATGCGAAATCACCGCCTTTCCTTACAAATTGATCATCGAATAATTGTCGCATAACAAATCTTTAAAAAAGATTATCAACTTTTTTTTATAAATAATTGATTATATATTAAAATAGTTTGTCAGATTTTCTGTATCAGCAAAACCCAATGGTCCTCAATTTTTTCCCGGTTCAAAACGATGTTCCCCTGCTGCGCTACCGACGCAGGGACATTTTCCGCAGGAACCCCGTCATCAAGCAGCACTTTAAGTATTTCACCTGATTTCATGGAAGCCAAGTCGAGTTTAATTTTTACAAAGTTCATAGGACAGATGATTCCGCGATAATCCTTGAACCGGTTTGCGGTATTGGCGGCTTTTTCATTTGGTGTGCATGTCACTTCAACCTTCGATTCTTTTTTTGTGTTGACAGTGTTTGATTCATTCTTATGCTGGTTATCATTGTTGGTCATTAATCTATTACCTCCAGGCCCTCATCCTCTACTATGCCATTTCTTATTTTGAATGCTCTCACATCTTCTTTTTCTCCCGCAAGAGATACGATGACATAGCAGACGTCGGGATCAACAGCAAGCTTTATGTCCTCTTCTGACGGCCGGGCAGGCGTTGTCGGATGCGAATGATATACGGCCACCAGAGTCAAGCCTCGCGATCGGAAATCCCGTAAAGCTGAAAACTGCTCCTGGATGTCAAACGTAAAATGTTCTGGTGAATTATCGATGTTTTTCATTTTATAATGACTGCTGATAATCCCGCCGTCACCTGCAAGATAACCGCAAGCCTCGATCGGAAAATCTTCTCGCGCATGTGCGAGAAGATTTTCCAACACGCTTCTATTCATCTTTGTCATTTCCCTGCCCCTTTTTCATATCACAGACGGCTTGTTCTCCGTCTGTAAGTTCATGTATGGTTGGCCTCTCCCCGCAAATAGGGCAATGTCTGTTCTTCGTTACAACTATCTTGCGAAAATCCATTTTTTTTGCGTCAAAGTAGAGCAGGCTGTCATAAAGCGGCGTACCAGCACCCGTTATATATTTCAACACCTCCGCAGCCTGGATCGTGCCCAGCATTCCCCCAATCGCCCCCAGAACTCCGGCTGAAGAACAGGTAGGAACACTGTTTGAGGGCGGCGGCTGTCCAAAAATACATCGATAACACGCCGTTTCTCCCGGTTTAACGGTTATGGTCTGTCCGGAGAAACGCAGAATGCCACCGTGGGAAAACGGTATTCGATTCAATACACAGGCATCATTAATGAGGAATTTCGACGCAAAATTATCAGTACCGTCAACAACAAAATCATATTCTCGAATGATGTTGGTAATATTTGCAGCGCTTAAATACTCTTTATGCACATTAATCAGGATATGGGGATTTATTGCCCGCATTTTTGCCGCAGCCGAAACGACCTTGGGGGAGCCGACATCCGAGGTAAAGTGAATAATCTGTCTCTGAAGATTGGATATATCTACAGCATCGGCATCCGCAATTCCTATGGTGCCGACTCCGGCCGCAGCAAGATAGAGCGCAACCGGAGAACCAAGGCCGCCTGCGCCGATAATAAGCACCCTAGCAGTATTGATTTTCTCCTGTCCTTCAATCCCTACTTCCTCAAGAATGATATGTCTGCTGTAGCGCTCAAGATATTCGTTGCTGACTTCCATTTTCATCCTTTCACTGCAAGAGCCTGATCAATGTCCTGGATTATGTCTTCTTTATCTTCAATGCCCACACTCAGCCGTATCAACGAGTCGTTTACGCCTGCAGATTGTTTTTCCTGCTCGCTCAACTGCGCCATGATCGTTGATCCGGCATGTATGCAGAGTGTTTTATTGTCATGCAGGTTCGTTGATCTTCGTATAACCTGAAGGGCATTGATGAAAGAAAAACAGTCTTTGCGTGATCCCAGCTCAAAGCTCACAACACAGCCGGGAAAACGATGAAATTGCTTTTGCGCAATATCATAAAAACGGGATTTTTTGAGCCCGGGATAATGGACCTTTGCGATTTCTTGTTTTGCATCAAGGTGCTCCGCTATATACAGCGCGTTTGAACAGGCCCGTTCCATTCTTAACGCCAGCGTTTCAAGTCCCAGGGATAGAAGATAGGCATTATGCGGCGCCAAGCATCCGCCGAGATATCTGCCGATTTGCTTTCGGATCTTTGCCGTCAAGGAAAAAGGGCCGAATTTTTTTGCATACGGAGCGAGGATCCTGTTGTTCTGCCAGTCGTAAGTGCCATTATCAATAATGAGTCCTCCCAATACGGTGGCACCACCGGAAATGGCCTTTGTCGCCGACACTACTTCGATGTCGACTCCGAACTCTTTTGAATTGAAGAGATAAGGAGGTGTCATGGTAGTATCTGCGATAAAAACCAGGTTGTATTTCTGTGCAAGCGCCGAAAAAGCTTTGATATCCGGCACTGCAAGAAGCGGATTTGAAATCGTCTCAACATACAATGCGCGCGTATGCGCATCGATAAGCGTTTCACACCCTTTCGGATCCAGCGGATCTATAAAACGCACTTCTATGCCAAGTTCCGCCAGTGTCTCCTTGAAAAACGAATACGTATCACCGAAAAGCAATTTGCTTGCAAGCAGGTTATCGCCTGTTCCTACCACAGTCAAAATTGCGTTCGTAATTGCGGCCATGCCCGATGACAACGCATTAACTGCAAATGCCCCGGTCACCTGCTTAATCCGCTGCTCAAAATCTTCAATCGTTGGATTTGTTATGCGTGTATATGCGTGAACATTTCGCCTTCCAAAAAATGCCGCCTCCATTTCTTCCGCACTTTCGAGTTCAAACGATACGCAGTCATATACCGGCATTCTGAGCGCACCATGCCGGTCACCTGCAGGAAACGGGGAATGGATTGCTTTCGTGGTAAAACCATTCATCGAGTTTGACTCCCTCCGCCGCCCATAAAGTACAAAAATTCTACCTCATCCCCGTTTTTCAAAAAAGTTATTTGAAATTGTTCTTTCTTAAGAAAACCTCCGTTTACCACTACTGCAACGGTGTCGAGATTCTTTACCAGCTCGGCCGTCAGCAGGTCGAAAACGGAGACATTGTTTTTTCCTATCTGTCGATGTTGACCGTTTACCTTGATATCCAATCTCCATCCTCCTCAGGCAATTTCTTTTGTTTCCCAATGCGGAAACCATTTCCGTACAAACGCATTCAGTTCATGTTCAAACTCGTCACGTTGCTGTGCACCAATCGTGCCCGGTTCTGCGCCGACTGTTGTCAGTGCCTCGGCGATGGTGCCTCCTCCGGCAATCTGATAATTATCCACAATTACAAACCTTCCCGTTGTTTCAAAATCGTCGAATAGATCAAAGGTGAAGGGATGCAATGTCATAAGCTTGCAGAGAGCGACGCTGTTTCGTTCCACAAAAGTGCCTCCACTCTGTTTTTTCAAAGACTCCGTATCGAGCACATGCTCAATTTCCTCGACCAGGACGTTCATACGTGCGGTTGCGAGCTTCAGAATGTAAATTTTGTCTGTCTGGAGCGGCTGCCTTCCCATCCAGAAAATCTTTGCTTTAAATCGCGTTCCGGTCGTTGGCCGCTTTTGCCACTCTGCCGTATTACACATTATTTCGCCAGGCTTTACATAAATCTGATGCGAGAGCGTCACGCCTGTTGCGGTTCCTGCAGCGACTTCCTCCTGAGCATCGCTTCCAAAAGACTCTATTGTCTCGATACGAGATGTCTTCTCTGAGGGTAAGAAAATTACTTCATCGCCGATTTTTAATCGGCCGGATTCCACGGTTCCCGCGACAATCCTCCGTCCATCGAATTTATACACATCCTGTACCGGCATTCTGAGAGCGGTGACGGCAGCCGTTTTGCTTGACTCAAATTTGTCCAGCGTTTCCAGAACGCAGGGGCCCTTATACCATGCCATGCGCGAAGATACATGTATGATATTGTCACCATCCTTTGCACTTATTGGAATAAATGCCTGTGCCAAGACTTCTATGCTTTTCAGAAATTGCTCATATTCCCGCCGCAGAAAATTGAAAATTTCCGGATCATACTCAACAAGATCCATCTTGTTTACCAGCACGACCACCTTCTTCACTCCGAGCATGGAGAGGATAAGTCCGTGGCGGCGCGAATTTTCGGCGATTCCCTCCTTGGCGTCAATGAGCAGCAGCGCGGCGTCCGCTCTTGCTGCTCCAGTCACCATGTTCCTGAGAAACTCTATGTGACCCGGTGCATCCAGAATAATATACTCCCTGACCGCACTCCTGAAAAAAATCCGTGCTGTATCAATCGTTATTCCCTGCGTCCTCTCATCTTTCAACGCGTCCAACAGAAAAGCATACTCGAATGGTTTTCCGAGTTTTTCACAAACACTCCTGACTGCATCGATTTTAGCCTGCCCAATTGCACCGGTATCGACAAGCAGACGCCCCACCAACGTGCTTTTGCCATGATCCACATGCCCCACAATAACGATATTCATCCGTTCGGTAGAAATTTCAGCGATTGTCATTACATATAACCTTCCCTTCGCAACGTTTCGAGAGTGCCGTCTCCCTCCTTGTCCTGCTCTCTGCCGGCCCGCTCCGGAACTTTTGCAAATTTCCCCACTCTAAGTTCTTCGATAATCTCCTCAACGGTTTCCGCTTCTGAATCGACGGGTTTAGTGCAAGGCCAGCACCCGAGAGACCGGTAGCGGCTGCCTTCCCCTTTGTTAAAATAAAGCGGTACCACCGGTATCTGTTCCCGGGCAATGTATTCCCAGACATTCAACTCCGTCCAGTCCAGAAGCGGATGAATCCGGACATGAGTTCCGGGGGCGAAATCCGTGTTAAACTGGTTCCAGAGTTCCGGCGGCTGTTCCCCAATATCCCATGCGCTGGTTGTATCACGCGGCGAGAAATATCGTTCCTTGGAGCGGCTACCTTCCTCATCAGCACGGATGCCGGCTATTACTCCCGTATAGGGTGTGCAGTTGTGGTCTTCTTCATACGTTTTTGAGTCGTGCTGAAAACGATATCTTTTCCCTTTGCCGGAAAGCGTATTTATCAGCGCTTCGCTTTTGAGCTTCTTGCAACAGGCGATTCTGTCTATCGCACCGTCGGGAAAGGTCTCCTTATTGTTTATCGCGTCTTCGTTTTTTCCGATTAGCATATTGAGCGACCATTCCTGGGTAAGCCGGTCCCGATATTCGATCATCTGCGGAATTTTATACGCCGTGTCGATATGAATAAGGTCAAAAGGGACATGGCCGAAAAAAGCCTTCCGCGCAAGCCAGAGAAGCACGGTGCTGTCCTTACCTATTGACCAGAGCATGCCCAGTGGCTTGAATTCCCGATACGCTTCTCTCAGTATAAAAATACTCTGTGATTCCAGTCTGTCCAAATGATTCATCCTTAACCTCGTCTATGGAGCCCGCATTCTTTTTGAGCGGGATTTTCCCACCACCACCGTCCTGCGCGCACGTCTTCACCCGGTTTTACCGCGCGGGTGCAGGGAACACACCCGATACTGGGGTATCCTTTATCGTGAAGAGGATTATAGGGTATATGATTATTGCGGATAAAATCCCAAAGTTTTTTTTCACTCCAGTCGTACAGCGGATTTATTTTTATAAGACCGTTTGCTTCGTCATCATCCACGAGTTCTATCTGGTTTCTGGTCAGGGCCTGCTCGCGCCTGATCCCTGTTATCCAAACTGAGACGCCTGCAAGCGCCCTTTTCAGGGGCTCTAGTTTCCGCACCGAGCAGCACTTTTTCCGGTCGGCAACGCTGTTATAAAAAAGATTTATGCCTTTTTCGCTGATCATGCTTTCTATGCTCTGTTGATTGGGAAAATAAACAGCAATTTTTATCCCATACCTCGCTTCCGTTCTTTCAATAAGCTCATACGTTTCGTTAGGCAGTCTTCCGGTATCCAGCGTAAAAATACGTATTTTCCCGCCTGCTGCAGCGATACCATGCGTAATCGCCTGATCTTCGGCACCAAGACTCGTGGCTAAAACCAGTTGCTCGCTGTTGAACCTGTCCGTAAGGGTTCTCATGGTTTCTTCAGGATTTTTCCCGTTCAGCTCTTTTTTCAGCTCAGCCACCTCTTTCCCGCGTTTCATATCTGATACTCCGGCTGATTCTCAGTTTCTTCAGAAAATACTCTTAGATTGCCGATTTCCAGATAAACATTTTCTCCTTTTTTTAAATCAAGTTTTTCATACCGGTCTCTGCTCATCTCTGCATAAATCGGCTCCCGGAGGTCAACCCGCTCAAGTTCCAAATTGACGAGAGGACCAGCCGCCCGCATGTGCTTCACGGTCGCCTCAATTGCCAGTTCGGACCGCTTAATTCGATCAATTTTGATTTCATGGGGTCGTATATATGCGACAAAAGAGCTGTCCGTATCCGGTATTCCGGCATGATGTTCCGTTTGAAACGCCACGGCGCCTATCGTGGCTATCCCGTCATCAACGCGACCACGTAAAAGATTTGCGGACCCTAGAAACCGGTATACGAAGGCATTCGCAGGATGTTCGTAGATTTCCTCGGGGGTGCCTTCCTGCTCTATCTGGCCCGCATTCAGAACGACAATGCGATCAGCTACTTCCAGGGCTTCTTCCTGATCGTGTGTTACAAAAATGCTCGTTATATGCAATTCATCGTGCAAACGCCTGAGCCAACGCCTGAGTTCACGGCGGACCTGTGCATCCAGCGCGCCGAACGGTTCATCCAGAAGTAAAACATTCGGTTCAACGGAAAGTGCTCTTGCAAGGGCTATTCTTTGCCTCTGTCCTCCGGAAAGCTGAGACGGGAATCGGTCGGCAGCCCATTCAAGCTGCACCAGTTTTAAGAGTGACCGCACGCGTGCTGCAATCACTTCTTTGCCGGGCCTCAGGCGTCTCGGTTTCACGCGAAGGCCAAATGCCACATTTTCAAAAACGGTCATGTGCCGGAACAGGGCATAATGCTGAAATACAAAGCCGATGCGCCGGTCCTGGACATTCATATCCGCCACGTCCTGACCGTCGACAATGACGGCCCCCTCATCCATGTTCTCAAGGCCCGCAATGAGCCGGAGAAGCGTGGTTTTGCCGCAGCCGGAAGGACCGAGCAAGGCAACCAACTCGCCGGTTTTAATGCTCAGATTGACATTTCGAAGCGCGGTATAGCCGCCAAAATGCTTCGTTATATTTTTTAATTCAATACTCATTTATTTTCCCTTTCAAAGCGTATCCTTATTGCGCATGCGCCTTGATTGAAGCCTTCCATTCCACAATGCTTTTGGCTGCCAGGGTGATGAGGGCAAGAAGCGTAAGAATCGACGCCAGGGCAAAAGCAGCTGAGAAGCTATATTCGTTATATAGTATTTCCACCTGGAGCGGGAGCGTGTTGGTTTCGCCGCGGATATGTCCGGATACCACTGATACAGCGCCGAACTCGCCCATCGCACGCGCATTGCACAAAATAATGCCGTACAAAAGCCCCCATTTGATGTTCGGCAGCGTAACTCGAAAAAATGTTTTCCACCCGCCAGCCCCGAGCACAAGCGCCGCTTCTTCCTCCTCATTTCCCTGCCCCTGCATAAGCGGTATTAGTTCCCGGGCAATAAACGGAAATGTGACAAAGATCGTCGCAAGGGCGATACCAGGCACTGCAAAAATAATTCTTATTTCGTGCGCCTGCAGCCATGGACCGAAGATTCCCTGCAATCCAAACAACAGCACAAACACCAGTCCCGCAATCACCGGCGAAACCGCAAACGGCAGATCAATAAGCGTTAAAAGAAACCCTTTGCCGGCAAAATCGAACCGTGCAATGGCCCACGCAGCGGAGACACCAAACAGAAGATTGAGCGGTACGGAAATGACAGCTGCGAAGAGTGTTAGTTTTATCGCACTCAAAGACACCGGATCCCGGATTGCGGACACATAAGCATCAAACCCCTTTTCAAAAGCTTGTACAAATACAGCTATCAGCGGCAAAATAAGGAACATTGCAAGAAAGAGAACGGCAATTATTGTCAATACCCATCGTATAACAGCCGACTCCGTCATCGCATGCGTTTTCTTGCCCGACGTTTTTCTCTGCGTTGTTTGCTCCGGCATGTCGATATATTCCTTTGTTCCCACTTGTTCATTGATTACAAAAGCCGTTTACTGCTCGCACCCTGTTGCAGGTTGATGATAAAAAGCAAAATAAAAGATACAGCAAGCATCACAACCGCTATTGCAGTCGCCCCTGCATAATCAAACTGCTCAAGCTTCGACATGATGAGCAAAGGAGCGATTTCGGTTTTTAACGGCATATTTCCCGAAATAAAGACCACGGATCCGTACTCCCCCAGCGTCCTGGCAAATGCTATAGCAAACCCCGTCAGCACGGCGGGCCAGAGATTCGGCAGTATGACCCGCAAAAATATCTGCCAGCGACCGGCACCCAGACTCGCAGCTGCCTCTTCAAACTCCCTGCCCAGCTCTTCCAGCACAGGTTGCACTGTTCGTATTACAAACGGCAGTCCGATAAATACCAAAGCAACAACAATCCCGAGCGGAGTAAACGCGATCTTTATACCCCAACAGGAAAAATATTTTCCAATCCAGCCCGTTTCGGCAAAAAGCGTTGTAAGTACAATGCCGGCAACCGCGGTAGGTAGTGCGAACGGCAGATCAACGAGAGCATCCAGCAGCGCTCTCCCTGGAAAACGATAACGCACCAGCACCCAGGCTACTAACAGCCCAAATACAACATTAATCAGCGAAGCGACAAATGCCGTTCCGAAACTAAGCCAGTACGATGCCAGTACCCGCGGTGCGGTGACCACTGCCCAGAAATCCTTCCACGGTATCATTGTTGATTTAAAAAAAAGCGTGGAGAGTGGCAGGAGAACGATGAGGCTCATGTAAAAGACCGCATAACCAAGCGATATGCCGAATCCCGGCAATATTAATCTCGACCCATTTTTCATATTCTGCGACATGTCCCCAACTAACGTTTATTTATTATAGATTTGGTCGAACGTGCCTTTATCCTCGAAATGGTCCTTTTGCGCCTTCTGCCATCCGCCAAATTCCGTGTCTACCGTTATAAGTCTTACTTTTCCGAATTGGTGCGCATACTTTTTAGCAACGGAATTCAATGTAGGACGATAAAAGTTCTTTGCCGCAATAGTCTGCCCCTCAATCGTATAAAGATATTTCAAGTATTCCTGAGCGACTTTCCGGGTTCCATGTTTGTCCACAACTTTATCAACTACCGACACCGGCGGTTCTGCAAGAATGCTGAGCGAGGGCGTCACGATGGTAAATTTATCTTTTCCAAACTCATTGATTGCGAGATATGCCTCATTTTCCCAGGCAAGCAGCACATCACCAAGTCCTCGCTGTACAAATGTCGTGGTCGACCCGCGCGCCCCTGAATCGAGTACCGGCACATTCTTAAAAAGTTTTGCTACAAACTCCTTGGCTTGAGCGTCGGAACCATATTTTTTCTTTGCAAACGCCCATGCCGCAAGATAATTCCACCGCGCCCCGCCTGATGTTTTCGGATTCGGCGTAATCACCGAAATACCCGGTTTGACAAGGTCTTCCCAGTCTTTTATTCCTTTTGGATTTCCTGCGCGCACAAGAAAAACAATGGTGGACGTATACGGTGAACTGTTGTGAGGAAGCCTCGCTTGCCATCTGTCCGCTATCAGACCTGCTTTTTGCACGGCATCGACGTCATACGCGAGCGCCAATGTCACGACATCTGCCTCAAGGCCATCTATGACCGACCGGGCCTGTTTTCCCGAACCCCCGTGCGACTGTTTAATTGTTATTTTCTCACCCGACTTTTTCTCCCAGTATTTTACAAAAGCAGCATTAAAATCCTGATAAAGTTCACGGGTTGGATCGTACGACACATTAAGAAGGACGGTTTCTCCAAACGCCAGACCTTGGTACCCGAAAAATACTGCGGTTAACAGTGCTGCAACTCTCAATAAAACGGTTTTTCCCTTATTCCTCTTCATCTTACATTCTCCTTTTTCAAATAGGAAACTGTTCACCCAAATAACTGACAACATCTTTTCTTCTGAAAAATAAAAAGCTGACCAAATCAACAAATCACACAGGGGGATTTCTTTCACCCTTGGTGCCTCCAGTTGACTGGTCAGCTTATAATAAGTGTTTTCTGGCTCTGCTTTTCCGTATGGTCTGCCGCCTTTTATCTTCAGCAGCGCCGGAAATTACACTTCATATCTGATAATCCCACGAATTGTATTTATCAAACCTTACCTTCTCTGTCTTATCAATCTGCACTACCTTGGAATCGTGAATAGTTATTTCTACACTCCCATATTGCAGGCTTTTGATTGCTTTTAAAATATTAAAGAGAAGCTTTTTTTCATGGTTATCCAGATTGTTTATATCCAGTGATTTCTGCATTGAAATATTCACCTAAGAACTTATGCGATATTTATTAGTTTAAGCTTCCTCGTCAAATCCTGCTAATTATATTTGCAATAGCCGTGCCATAAAAAAACTCTAAAAATTAAATGCTTTTTACGATACCGCCTTCGCATGCTGATTAATAAATAAACAATATGTTAATAATATATACAAGCAAAAGCGCCAGCATCTCGATAATAGGTCCTGCTACCCGCCTGATACGGCCGGGATTATTAAAACTTCGTCGCCATCGTTCACGACCGTTTGCTCAGATTGTAAAAACCGTATGTCTTCTTCGTTCACATACAGGCTGATGAATCTCCTGATTTTTCCGTTTTCGCTGATCTTTCCCGCAATACTGGGGAACTGCCGCTCAAGATTATTGATAATTTCTATCACGGTACCGGGATCGGCCGAGACTTCCTCCCTACCGATAATACTCTGGAGCGGAGCGGGTATTTTAACTCTCACTGCCATTTTTGCACCTTTGCATATCGCTCTGTAGTTTCCTTTTAGTATCGTCTTTGACGTCGTGCGGTAATGATTTCCGTATTCATGCCTGCCCAGTGCAGTCCGCCGAGATACCGGCCATGCTCCATCTTTACGCATTTATCCATGACAACAGAAAGCCCTGCGCAGAGCGCCTTTTCCGCAGCCTCGAAATTCAATATCTTTAATTGCAACCAGACGGCCTTTGCGCCGATCGTAATTGCCTGCTCCACTATGGGCATAACTTCGGCTGAAGGCCTGAAAATGTTCACGATGTCTATTTTTTCAGGGACGCGTGTCAAGTTCGGATAGCATACTTGTCCCAGGATTTCTCCGCCGCGAGGGCTTACGGGAACAATTTTGTAGCCTTCGTACTGCAGATACGATCCAACAAAATAACTTGCCTTCTGACGATCAGACGAAAGGCCCACTATCGCAATGGTTTTTGCCGTGTTCAAGAGGCCGCGAATCACATCAGCATTCTGATACCGTTCACGCTGCTCCGGCGTGAGCGTCGTGTTCATGCTTATATCGCATGTAGCGCCTGATCCAAATCCCATAGCAAATCCTCCACAGTTTCCAAACCGATCGACAAGCGAATCAGTCCCGGTCCGATCCCGCCCAATTTCAGTTCTTCATCCGAAAGCTGCTGGTGCGTTGTTGACGCAGGATGGATAACAAGGCTTCGGGCATCGCCTACATTGGCCAGATGGGAAAAAAGCTGCAGTGATTCAATAAATTTTTTTCCTGCCAGCCGTACGTCTCCGGAAGAGGGTTTAATGTCAAAAGCAAACACGGCCCCCGGCCCTTCCGGCAGGTATTTTTTTGCACGGTCATAGTGAGGGTGATCCGGCAGTCCGGCATAGTGCACCTGCGCCACCTGCGGATGTAGTGCGAGAAAATTCGCCACTTCCCGGGCGTTCGCAACATGGCGCTTCATGCGGACAGAGAGCGTTTCCAATCCCTGAAGCAGCAAGAATGAGTTCATCGGCGATATGCAGGCGCCGGTATCGCGCACAGTCTCGACGCGGAGCTTCATGAGAAACCCGTAATGCCCGAACGTATCGAAAAAGCGCAGGCCGTGGTACGAAGGAGATGCATCGGCAATCGTCGGAAAATGTGAATAGTCAAAGCTTCCGGATTCTACTACAACACCTCCGATGCTTGTTCCATGCCCGCCGATGAACTTTGTCGCTGAATGAAGAACGATGGCGGCACCCCAGTCAATCGGACGGCAAAGATACGGTGTGGCAAAGGTATTATCCACGATGAGCGGAATACACCTGCTCTTTGCAAGCGAAACCAGAGGTTCTAGGTCCAAAATCGCTCCGCCCGGGTTTCCGATAATTTCACCGAATAACGCCCGGGTTTTCGGCGTTATGGCCTTTTCCCATGCATTGCAATCGGAAGGATCCGCAAAATGAACCTTTATGGACAGCTTATTCAGAGTGTGTGTCAGCTGTGTCATGGTTCCGCCGTAAAGCTGAGAGGAAGCGACAATTTCATCTCCCGGAGACAGCAAAGTCATAAACGCTCCGAATTGCGCAGCCATGCCGCTTGCAACAGCCACAGCGCCGGTGCCGTTTTCCAGGGATGCTATCCGCTCTTCCAGCGCTGCGGTTGTGGGATTGCTGATGCGTGTATAAATATTGCCGTACTGCTTCAGGTCAAACAGCTGAGCAGCCTGTTCCGTATCGCTGAACACATAGGATGTTGTCTGGTAAATAGGGACCGCCCGGGCTCCCACGACCGGATCGGGTATATGACCGGCATGAAGCATGCGCGTCTCGAACCCGAATTTTCTTTTATCAATGTGCGACATGTGCACCTGTCCCTTCACATTTTTATAAAACGAGCTGCTGCATCATTTTTTCTTAGTTCATCAAGCGCTGCCTTATCAGGCCGCTCCGGCCTGTCGCGCTCCACATTCACGATGCAGAGAAAGCCAAGCGGTTCCTGCATTGTTGCCTGAAACTGGTGCCATGCACCGGAGGGTATGTGCAGGACATCAAACGTGTCCAGCGGCATTACTTCCGACCCGATAAGCGCCTTGCCCTTACCGCGGATGATCATAACGACATGCTCATGAGCATGCCGTTCAAGCGTGGAATGTCCTCCGGACGCGATTTCGAAGTATCGGAGCTGTCCGGAAATATCCTTGCTTCCTTCGAACAGGATACGGCGGGTAACGGCCTTGAAATGCGCTCCTTCTTCTTTGTAGCCGAGCACCGGCACATTTTCCCAGGTAAAATTGCCGGTATGTTTGTTCAATGGCATAAAGGCTCTCCCATCGATCTGGTCTTCATCTCAGCTTGCCAGGTGTCGAGCATTCGCTCGGTTTTGATCCGGATCTGTTCAATTGTTCATAGTTTCCGATCCAGGTTCGCAAATGCCGAAACGTTATTCTGAACAGTTCATCCTCGAAAAAAGCAAAAGAATGCGGCGCACCATTAATAACACGCAGCGTCCTCGGCTCTCCTGATGACAAAAAAAGGTTCATCGTCTGGTCGGGTAGTACTTTGGTGTCTGCAGTGCCCTGGACAAGAAGCGCCGGCCGCGGTGAAAGATCAGCAATATCCCGGAGAGGTTGGTGTTTGGTCAGATCAGAAAAAAAACTAGGTTTCAAAACAAATTGTTTTGCGTCATTTCTGCACAAAACCTTCATCCCGTGTTCTGCATCGCAAAAGGCTTTCTCTCCCAGAATGGCATGAAACACAGCCAAAGGATTGGAGACAGGAGCCCATCCCACAAATCCATGTATGCGTAAATCACGAGCTGCTGCGGACAACGCTACCGCGCCGCCCAGACTATAGCCGATTAAATATATCGGAGACAGTGCCAGTTCGGGGACGGCACGAATGTATGCTATCGCACTTTCAAGGTCTTCTATTTCCCGGGTTATCGTCATATCAGCGAAATCGCCCTCACTGTCTCCGCTGCCGGCATAATCAAAACGCAGAACTGCGTATCCTTCAAACAGGGCTTGTCGGGCAAACTTTACAAAGAGCCGGTTGTCGCTCACCTTATCATCAGTAAAACCATGCGACATGATAAGAACGGGTGGCCTGAACGTATCTTGCGGTACGTGCAAAACTCCAGACAACTGCTGTCCTCGCCCGTTCGCGAATAAAAAAGGGGTCTCTTTAGACAGGAAAGTGTTCATTATCATACCTTATTTCTTTCATCAATTCTCATATCGGTCGACCATGTGGCGAAAATACCGGCAATTTTCGACCAGATCCGGACCATGTGTGAACAATCCGCCTCCTATCAGAAAAATCACGTCGCATCCGTACAAATCGAGCATCTCAGGCACCCGTTCCAGGCTCATGCCTCCACCCGGCGCGGGAAAACTGGACTGTATTGTTCCCATCCGGACTACGGTCCCCCGAGCAATGCTGGAGCATTCCTCTTTTGTAAAACTGAATCTCCCGCCGAAATTGGGATAAATGCTTGCATCAGCCCCTGCAAGCCTGGCGATCTGGCCGAACAGGGCGTAATGAGAAATGCCGCTTTCAGGATTCAGAACGTACGTACCCTGAAATGCCGGATGGCTGAAAACCGGAAGACCGAGTGAATCGTCCCCTGCTACTTTCCGCATGGCCTCAAATCCCGCCAGACCGGGGGACACGAGAAAACCCAGTGCTCCGAACTCTTTTGCAATCTTGGCACGGAAGGACATTTCATCCGGTGCGGCAGTTATGTTTGCCATATAGATGCAATGATGACCTGTTTTGTTGTTAGCCTGCTCCACAGCCCTCGCGCATGCCTTCACCCTCTCTGCAAAGGGAGCAAAGCGCTGATTTGCAATTCCATGGTCGTCCTTGATAATATCTATGCCGCCGCTTGCAAACCGGTATGCAAGTGACGCGAGTTTATCTGCCGACAAACCCAACGGTTTGAGCGCAGTAAACAGCAGCGGCCGTTTGCGGACACCTAAAAATTTACGCAAACCGTCGCGACCAAACCGAGGCCCGCTAAAAACCGCCAACAAACTGTCCGGCAAATCAAATTTTTCCACCCGAATTCCCGGTTTGATGCTGATGTTTCCAAAAAGCACATTCAGAAACTGTCCGAAGTCAGTTCCACAAATTTCCACATTGTAGCTTATTACTGCGCGGCAACCGGAATCGTTAATCGGTTCGAATGATTCAATTCTACCGATGATATGCTGCTTGATCGCCTGATCCGTTATCAGCACGGGTGGAAACTCCACCGTTTGTTCGCAGCAGATATCCTCGGCTCTGCTCAATGCATCCTGTTCGTTGCCTTTGATGTAATATTCGACTGAAAAGCGATCGTCAGACATTCCAGACCTTTACTATTTGCGATGATTCCGAATTTATGCGGAAGCAGTTAAAATATTTTTTGCCCACAGTTCTCTAAAAATCTTTCCGATATTTTCCAGATGCAGTTAGCCGATAGAGCTGTTACCAATGCTTATTTTGCAAGCTTTATGCCACACAGAAAAACAGCATAAACAGGCACTGGCCGCCGGCTGTTCCAGCAACGCTGATTATTATTTTGACAAATTGTATATTTTATAACCATTGAATATATTCACTGTTCTATCCAATAAATAATGACATTCTGGGTGGAATGGAAAATCTACTGTAGTATTATGTTTAAATGATTGCTATACTGCTATGCTAAAAATGCACGAAACATCCTGCAGGTTATAATAATATAAAATATCCGCATGCAACCCGCTCCGAAACATAAAGCAATTGCACTCTTTTCAGGAGGATTGGACAGCACGCTCGCCATCCTCCTGGTTCTCAAGCAAAACATTGCCGTAACAGCGGTTACCTTTCTGACCGATTTCGGCTGTGATGCCAGCGATACTTCGTCGTGCTCCAGGAACCCGGCACCAGCCGCTGCTCAGTTTGGATTCAGCCTTAAGCTTTGCCATCTCGGCCAGAAATTTACCGAAATCGTAAAATCTCCCCACTTCGGTCACGGCAAAAATATGAACCCGTGTATCGACTGCCGGATACTCATGCTCAGGGAGGCCGGAGAATTGATGGAAATGACCGGTGCGGACTTCATAATTACCGGCGAAGTGTTAGGTCAGAGACCCATGTCTCAAAGAAAAGACACCCTTCATATCATCGATCGTGAGTCCGGGCTGAAAGGCCGCATTGTACGGCCTTTATCCGCCAAACTACTGCCGATAACCGAACCTGAAAAACTAGGGATTATTCAGCGTGAAAAACTTCTCGGTTTGAGTGGTCGCTCGAGAAAACCACAGATGGCTCTTGCGCGTGAATTCGGTTTGACTGATTATCCCAATCCTGCAGGCGGGTGTCTTCTCACCGATCCTATTTACTCCCGTCGCCTCCGCGACCTCCTTCGCACTGTTCGCGACCCCAAACCAGAAGACCTGACTTTGCTTCGCATCGGACGGCATTTCCGACTATCGGACGACTGCAGGATTATTGTCGGACGAAACAAAGAGGAAAACGACATGCTCGCACAAGTAAGAAAACCTGAAGACGTGCTAATCAGTACGTACACAGTAGCCGGCCCCACTGTCCTGCTCCGAGGCTCGGATGCGGAGTTGTTTATCGAAATCGGAGCATCGCTCTGCGCGCGTTATTCAGATGCAAGGACGCTTCCAACGGTTGAACTTAAAATATTAAAAGATACAGAGGAGCAGGTACTGAGCACCGCTTCCGCACCGAATCATATCATTGAACAGCACATACTTCGATGATGAAATTCTCAATGCTCGAGTACAAGTAAATATATTTCTCGGAATAATGGCTCATCGAAAACCAGAGAGCTTTATCAAAAATATATAACCATTAAGAAAAACGGAGCCATTTCTGGCTCCGCCTGCGTTATATCCTGAGAGCATTCGGAACTCTTTATTACTTCCCAACAGATGACCGAATGGCATCCTTGAGGGTCTGTTCAGCGTCCTCGGGCAGGATATATC
>CAZYEF010000038.1:0-18349 GCA_964646375.1 uncultured Nitrospiraceae bacterium
CACCGGAGGGATTTGGCTGCTGGGCAAGGAAAAAACTCAACGCGCACGTGCGCGTGTGGTGTTAAGAATGGTTGACCCGAAAACAGGTGAATTATTCTACACCCAGGAAGGGACTGGCGATGCCACCATCAGCAGCAGTTCAACCCTTGGCTTCGGAGGAACGGCCGGTTTCGATTCAACCCTGGAAGGCAAGGCCATCGATGCCGCTATCGTAAACCTCATGAATAATGTGGTTAAAACTCTGGATGCTCGACGTTCTTCCTTCAAATAGTGCTCGCGTACGGAGGCATATTGTGAAAACGCACCGTTTAATCATGCATCGGCAGATTTGCTCGAGTCTGACTCCTGTGCTCCGCTTCTTTCTGTTCGCAGGAGTCATTCTTTTAGCCGGCTGTGCGCCGACGTTGTATTATTGGGGAGATTACAACGAAAGCCTGGAGGAGCGTTATGAGAAGGAAAATCCGGGCCGCGCCGAACAACTTCTGCGCGAACAGATGACCGAATACAACTCAGGCAAACTGGTGCCCCCAGGAGTTTACGCTGATTACGGTTTTCTCTTGTATCGCCGGGGCGACACTGGAGGGGCAATTGCATTTTTTGAAAAGGAAAAAAAGACTTTTCCGGAATCAGCACTTCTGATGGACAGGTTGATTAACCGTATTAAACAAAAAATGGCACAGGGTTCTTCAAAAGTATCATCTTCAGCAGGAGAAAGCCGACCATGAAAAAGATAATATTTTTCCTTTTTGCTCCGCTGG
Organism: uncultured Nitrospiraceae bacterium; assembly: GCA_964646375.1. GTDB lineage: Bacteria > Nitrospirota > UBA9217 > UBA9217 > UBA9217 > JBAZLV01. Next base: position 759 of record CAZYEF010000038.1, read on the forward strand.
TTTTTTTATCCGGTTGTGCTTTATCGGCGAAACCCGATCTTGCAGCATTCTATGCCCATCCGCCACGGTCCATCGTGGTGGTGCCGGTTGCCAATGACTCGCCGGAAATTACCGCGCCGGCTGTTTTCACCCCATCGCTTACCATGCCATTGGCGGAGCGCGGTTATTATGTTTTTCCAATCTACTTGACTGAAATGCTGCTGCGCGACCTGGGGCTGAGCGAAGCAGGGCACATCCACCAGATGCCACCCCAGCGTTTTCTGGAACTGTTCGGGGCGGATGCGGTGCTGTTGATAACCATTAAAGACTGGGGCACACAGTATGTTGTCGTATCCTCATCAGTCGTGGTGTCGGCGGATTATGTGCTAAAAGATACTCGCACCGGCATGGTCTTGTGGCAGGGTAACCGGAGAGTTATCAGCCAACCGAACAGTGGCGGAGGAGGCTTGATCGGGTTGCTGGTATCTTCCGTCGTTCATGCACTAATCACCGATTACAAGCCTCTTGCCCAAGAGGCCAATAAGACAGCTTTTTTACCGCCGCGCGGTCTACCTGCAGGGCCTTATCATCCGGAGTTCGGAAAGGATAAAAATCGTTTCGAGTAAGATTATCTGAGTTAGTATTCAACGAGATATTTCAAGTTCAGACAAACTGCAGTAATATCAGCTCATTTTAAGCAAGCATCTTTGAGTGGTGTTCAGTTTATAAGAATATGGCTGGCATAAATAAAACCTTACAGTACAGTGCAATTGTTATGAACGTCGCATTGTTTTTGGCAAGGTAATTATTTGAAAAACCAGCGGGGTTCATGGTCGTCAATGAACCCCGCATTTTTCGACAAATCAGAGCTCATCACGATCTTTTAAAAGATGCACCATGCCGCTCGGTAAAAAAATCAGTGCAACAAACAACACAATTAAAGCGATTCTTACCGCAAGCGGAAACGTGCTTACAAAGAACAGCAGGCCCGACAGAAGGATACATGCCGCCAAAATGAAAACAATGGTTTTTGGCAATTTGTCTTCCTTGGGTGATTCCTCGATCTTCGGTGGCACGACTTTTTTCTTTTTATTCTTATGTTTCCCCGTATCCTTCTTTTTCTTGCTTTTCCCCCAGGATGACATCAGCTCATCGACACGCACCCAGGTTTGTCTCGAAAGAAGAGCTTCGGAAAGTTTCTTGATTGTCATGCAGTATCTCCCCTGTGGCAAAAAAATAAAGACCATCTATTATACGCTATAGCTTTAACACCATCAATGGCTTTCAAGAGCCCCCCCGGCTTCTGCCAGGTGGGCCTCCATTTTGTAGAAAGTATGGCATTATCCACACTTACGAGTGGAAGTCAGTTTTTGTAAGCAATAATCCCTGTATCGTTAAAATTTTGTACATGCTGTATTCCGTTTAGTTGCGAAGTTATTATCGTGACCGGAATGGAAAAAACGCTAATATGCAGACCAGGAAGGTAACGGTTTGATCAGAATAAATGAACCCAGCGACTGCAATTAAGTGTAATATTTTGTATACTTAAAAACATAAATTAAGGATAACTTTTTCTTGCTACTTTTTTTAGGCTGTGCTAGTTTTTATGTATTAACAAGCATGATGAGCCAATTTTGTATAATCAATCCTTTTTTTGAAAAGATAATTTTTACTAAGGGAGGGAAGATGAGAATTTTAGCTGAAATACTGCTGGTTGCCATTATTCTGGGAGGAGCAGTGGTTTTCTTCCGGGCTATCTGGAAAATAATGGACAAAGGAGACGGCAAAAATGCTGGAAAAAAAGGAGGTAAATAAAATGGAACTGCCCGGAGGACTGAATCTTAACGTAAATAAAAGCGTCGTTAAAACGATTGTCGCTGCGGTAATTTTTATAATTGCACTAATTATCTTTCTGGTAATAAACCCAATAGTAAATATCGGACCGGGTATGCGCGGAGTGGTTCTGAACTTCGGTAAAGTAACACCGAGAATTCTCGGAGAAGGCTTCAATCTGGTTGCGCCGATTATATACACTGTAGAAAAGATGGACGTTTCAACTCGGAAATACCAGACAAAAGCGGATGCCTCATCGAAAGATTTGCAGCTTGTAACGACCCATGTTACTTTAAACTATGAAATTGAAGCAGACGCCGTCAATCTGGTATATCAGCAATATCGCCAGAACTACGTTTCCATTCTGATTGATCCTGCGTTGCACGAATTTTTGAAAGCGACCACGGCAAAATACACCGCAGAAGAGCTTATCACAAAACGGGAAATGGTAAAAACCGAATATAAAAGACTGTTGACAGAGACGCTAGCGAAAAGTCACATCATGGCAAAAGAGCTATTTATTACAGAGTTTGAATTCTCCAAACAGTTTAATACGGCCATCGAAGCCAAGGTTCAGGCAGAGCAGGAAGCTTTGACCGAAAGAAACAATCTTGAAAAGGTTAAATACAAAGCGCAACAGCGAATTACAGAGGCGACAGCACAGGCAACTGCCATTAAGATACAGGCAGAAGCAATCAGCAAATTAGGTGGGAAGGATTATGTTCAATTAAAGGCTATTGAGAAATGGGATGGAAAGCTTCCCGAACAGATGATTCCCGGTGGGACCGTTCCTTTTATTAACCTGCAATACGGAGGAAAATCAAAGGAGTGATATATATATAGTATAAAAATTTGACGACTCGCAAGCTTCCCTAACGTTACTGTACCTGTCTACCTTACCGGGAAGCATACACCAGATGATGTATGCTTCCCGGTAAAACTACTGAAACCATTTTTTTAGATCAATAAAAAACCAGTCAGTCAGCGTGGGGAATCTTACCCACATTCCCAAACTTGAGGGATGCGTAACAACCTGCCAGACAGTGACTTCGTCGTCTTTGGGGCTCTTCTTTAAAACTGACACGCCCTTTCCGATAGTTCCATCCTCATTATAAAACGGTGCATCCAGGATGAACATCATATGTTTTGCATCAACAGGAGAAGGCCGGTTTTTCACCAGGTTTACAAGATTGATTTCCCGTAAAGAAGAATACCATGCTGCAGGGCTCGGTAGCGACAGAATGCCCCAGGCCGGGTCCCTAAACTGGTTCCCGGCGGCAATTATCGGGACGCCCGCGGAATCTTTTTTGTGAATATCCCAACTGGCGATTTCATAATACCGCGCTGTGCTGCTGTCGGCCGCCATAAGAATGGCAGAATAGCTGAATCGAGTGCTGTTCATGAGGTTGTTGAATTCCTCAATGTCAGCTGCATCAAAAAGGATATTCACAACCTGCGTCGTTGCTTCTGTTCTTGTGTTAAACATAACCAACCCTGCCGAATCAGCTGCATTGTTGGCCTCGACATAAATTCCCTTATCGTTCAGCGCATCGATAAAAGAAACGGTACCTGCAAAACCAATCCCGGCAACCGCGTTTGATCCGTCGGACGGTTTAAAGACGATAATTACTGCGTAATCCTTTGCCAGTTCTCGAAAAATGTGGGGGAAATCGTAGTTTCTTGCCGTCAATGTCTTTCCATCATCTGTAGATTTTCCCCAAACCGCAACCGAAGTGCAGGCGTTTGCATTGCCGCCGAATTTTTTGCGCGCTAGGATCTGGACCGTAACGATATTCGCGGCCAAGACGACCTTTTCCTGCTTGATGCCACTTGCTGTTGATATCCCCCGGATAAGTTCCTTCTGTCTCATAGGCAGGGTCTTAAAAATGCTCGCCGCAAATAGATGAAGTTCTTCTTGTGAAAACAGCCCGCTTTTAATAAATGATTTTTCAATTGCTGTTTCGTAAAGTCCGGAGATTTCTTTGCCGAGCAGTGAACCATATTGGCGGCCCATCTCGTTAAACGTCCCTGACAAAATCAGCATTTTTACGCCGTTAAGGGCAAATAGTTTCCCCTTGTCGAATTTTTTAATGAGTTTTGGTTCGGTTGTGTCCGTTTTGCAATAACCGTCGGATGCCAAACCCAATACTACCGTTGCCAGTACCAGAAACAAAACGCTTAAAAAAAACCTTCGCATTTCGTATCTCCTTTTTATTTAGTGTCAAAATCCTTTGTTCTGTGATGTTGAAACCCTGGAATCATTTACTGCAATGCTTTTATTTCACGTGCAAAATTCCGGAGCGAGCCGCGATAGAGCCAGATTGTCCCTGCCAGAAAGTAAAGAGCGGTCGAGGCGTAAAAATTTTCGAGACGGAGCATCTGATTGCCGGCGATAGTATGGTATGCGTAATAAACGCAGTCAATGACGACCAGAGCAACTGCAAGCGCGGCCGCAATCCACAGCAACCAGCGCCTTTGGCGATGGCGCAGGGAGAACAGGATGACCCGCACGCTCCAGGGGGCGCAGAGATACGTGAGCCCTCCCATTAACAAACTGATGCCGACATCCCAGTCTGAGATGTCGTAGTTCAACGCGCCGTAAAGAAGCCATATCATTCCGATCGCGAAAGTGGCAAGTTTCCAGGGGCGCCGAAGTTCGGCAATATACGTTCTGCCAGGGAGCAATATTTGCATTTATTTAAACTATGGCATAAAGCAGTTGCTTTTTCAATCATAAATCGAACACGATCACATGCGACGCCTTTTTAAATTTTTTCATCCTCTTATTGACTGTGCGCTAAAGTTATTTCCCTATTATAACGATAAGATTAATATTGTTTATGCTGAAACCCCACGATATTTTTGTGGTGATTGGTGAATTTTACCTTGTGGTTTCCCTTATCCGATGCTAGTTTAGGGTGCATTTTTTTGGGGAACTTTTTAAAATCCTTCCTGTCTAATAGAATAAAAAAACAAGAGGAGAAACGATCATGAATAATCATATGGTAGGGTGGATTTTAAAGGAAGTATGCTCTGTACGATTCAGGAATTGCCTTGGTATTGTGTCAGTTCTCATGGTGACGCTTTTGTTCCAGCCCGGATGCAGTAAGAAGGAGATTTTGAAGCCTCAGGAATCGCAACTGCCGTCAAAAGCCCATGTTGCCAAATCACTAGAAAAGAGGGAGATGATGGTGGAGGTCCGGCGAATGCCAATGCCACTTACCATGGCACCGCATCAGCCATTTCCCGCAGCCGGCACTTTTAATACCGAAAGCTATGACCGTGTAAATGAGAATGCCTTTCTGGAAACACTCAAAAACCCGCTTTCCACGTTTTCCATAGATGTTGATACCGCATCCTACACCAATGTCCGGCGGTTTCTAAATTCCGGAAAGCTTCCTCCGGCTGATGCTGTTCGGAGTGAAGAATTGATCAATTACTTTACTTACTCGTATCCTCAGCCCACGGACAAGATTCCCTTTTCATTCACGACAGAGATGATGGATTCCCCCTGGAAATCCGGGAACAAACTGCTGCTCGTCGGGCTGCAAGGCGCGCGAATTCCGATGGAAAAACTGCCGCCCGCCAACCTTGTCTTCCTGATCGACGTTTCCGGATCCATGGCGGATGAAAGCAAGCTGCCACTTCTTGTCAAATCATTCAAAATGCTGGCAGGCCAGCTGCGGCCTCAGGACAGAGTCGCCATCGTTGTCTATGCCGGCCGTGCCGGCCTCGTGCTGCCCTCGACGAACGGCGATAATAAACTCAGAATACTGGAAGCCTTTGACAGTCTCGAAGCGGGAGGAAGCACCGCCGGTGGTGAGGGGATTCAACTGGCGTACCGGGTGGCGAAGGAAAATTTTATCAAGGGCGGCAACAACAGGGTAATCCTGGCCACGGACGGTGATTTCAATGTCGGTGCCTCCAGTGATGCAGAGATGGAGCGATTGATCGAGGAAAAACGCAAAGATAATATCTTTCTGAGCGTGCTTGGTTACGGCATGGGAAATTACAAAGACTCGAAAATGCAGAAACTTGCTGACAAGGGGAACGGCAACTACGCGTATATAGACAATCTGCTTGAAGCCAAGAAAGTTCTGGTTTCCCAGTTCGGTGGAACACTGCTGACCATCGCAAAGGACGTCAAACTTCAGGTGGAATTCAACCCGGCCAGGGTCAAGTACTACCGGTTGATTGGCTACGAGAAGCGGATGATGAAAGCAGAAGATTTTGCGGATGATAAAAAAGACGCCGGAGAACTTGGGTCTGGTCATTCGGTTACGGCCCTGTACGAGATAGTACCGGCTGAAAACGAGACCGGCGGCAGGCAGGACCTGACCTACCAGACAGTCCAGATAAAGGATGCTGCCCGCGCGAGCACCGATCTGGCAACCATTCGCTTCCGTTACAAGAAGCCGGATGGCGATGTGAGTACTGAGCACGTAAGCAGGATACCGGCTGTTTCAACAGCTTTTGATAAAGCCGGTGAAAATATTCGGTTTGCCGCAAGCGTGGCTGAATGGGCAATGCTGCTGAGAAATTCCGAGCATAAAGGAAACGCAAATTACACCGAAGTGCTGAGAATGGCCCGTGAGGCAAAGGGCGCAGACATCGAAGGCTATCGGGCGGAATTCATCAGACTCGTCGAACTGTCCGAACTGCTCGATGCAAAGACAAAGCCCGCGTTGAAAACGAATCCGGACAATGGTGTGTTGCAAATAAAATAGCGACGCAGTTTTGCTCATGCGGCAGGGGAAAGGGCGGCGCGCCGGCAATATGATGTGAATTAACAGTGAGGATGTGTCTTATGAAAAAACCGGCTGTCAGTCTTTTCCTTGCCATTATTCTGGGGTCAGTGACGGCTTTTGCTGAACCGCCCGAAAAACTGCTTGGTTTGTCTACGGATTTTCACCAAAAGACCGTAACAATTGAGGTCGCCGGCAGCGGCTGCACCACAAAGGAAAACTTTCGTCTGGAATTCAAAAACGATACGTTGACAGTCTACCGGGTCAAGCATGATGCCTGCAAGGCAATGCCCGCAAAGGCAAGTTTCACCTATTCCCTTGCTGACGCGGGAATCCCTCTTCATCAGCCCTTTAAGATCGGCAATTTTTTTATCATCAATGAAAACCTTGCCACCATGCGGGGCAAGTAACTGCAGTATGAACGAGCAGAAAAGAGATTAAAACGATAGGCAGCAGGTGCAAATTGATTTGTGAGGATGACTCCTGAATGAAAATGATGTTTGCGGCTATAGCTGCGGTGTTGTTTGTTCTTCCCTGCCCGATACCAGCAGGTTCGGAAGTGCAAAAGGATACACGGGTGACCGGAACTTTGCATCGCATAGAACCGGTGAATGCAGGCGGCAATAACGGAATATTCATCGAAAGCGGATACGGGTTGCGTCTGGACACGCTGATCGTGTTTGCCCGGGGATCCAAATCAGAACGGACTGTATCGGATTTGAACCTTATCATGTCCCCTGTGGTGCAGACACAGGCATCAAGACTGGAGGGGAGACCTGTTGAAGCCACCGGATTGATGGAATGCACGATGCATTTTTCGCCATGGACCGCGACCTGCTATCTATCTGTCGAACACATGGAGGAAATACCAGGCGGGAATCAGGGAAAGGAAAATAGAACTGCTCCTATGCTTGCGCGGTAACATATCAGCTTTCACAGGAAAGAGCCAGACTTAAAACTTTTTTATTTGGCCGGTCATATTTTTATTGACAGCGGTTCCGAAAAGATTTAGCTTGTAACAAGGAATGTTCCAAGCATACGATTACTACATGAGGAGGACAATATGTTATTGATGAACAAGTCTGGACGCATTTATGATGTACCTGAACACCTGGCGGAGCAGTATGTGGCCACGGAATGGAATGCATCGAAAGAAGTCCTCGGCGACATGCTGAGCACGCTGCGGAGGCCCGCAACGGCATCAATCGAATCGGAGTGCGGCTGCTGCTGCGCTTACGCCAATTATTGTCCCAACAAGTAACCCCTCGGTTTCCAAAACATTTCCTGCTGCGGTGGTATCGGATGATGCCATCGCAGCAGGTCTGTGTGCCGTTTCCACTCCTTGAAAAGCAGGATAGTGCTCATGACGCCGATAACTCCCACGTTCTCAGATCTCACCAGTGTAACGTTCCAGCTGATTACCGGCTGCAACCTTACGTGTGAATATTGTTTCCAGGACGCCTGCAACGTTTCCGCGTCTCCGAAAGATGAAAAGGAAAAAATAGTAGATCCCCTGGAAACAGCCGAAACAATCATCAAACTTCTGCAGATGAGCAACGGAAAACTGGGATCAGTGGTATTTTCCGGCGGTGAACCACTGTTGGTTCCGGTCCGCTGGTACGAAACTTTTTTCAATGCAGTAGACCGGTATCTGGAAAAAACCGGCTTGACGCTTGACTACTCGATCCAGACGAACATCTCAATCCTGCCGCCCGCGATCATAGAACTCTTCAAGAAATATAATGTGCATTTTTCAATTCATTACGACGGGGAACTGCCTGACCCGGGCCTGCTGTCAATGCGAAGACGGGACAATATCGTTACCTTGTCCCGGAACGGATTTAAAATAACGGCGCTCGTCGTAGGTACCGTGGACTCCCTGAGGATTCTGCCGTCCACCATTAAATTTTTCAACAGGCAGGGTATCCGGTTTTACCGTGTCAATTACGTTTCGAGCGAGGGGCGGGGGCATCAGGTCTCTCAGATCCCGCCGATGCTCAGGGCCGAATCGGAATTCGAATCAGCATTCCTTGCATCCCAGTTTGATTTCAACACGAGAGAAACCATCATTTTGAACAAGTTCCATCTCTATTACAATAACGTCATATGCAACCCCGACTATCGCGCTCTGCCGAAACCGCAGATGTGCAGGGCGGGGCTTTTTTCGGCCTATATCGCCGCGGACGGGTATGTCTATCCATGCAGCTTTTTTACCGGCATAACCGGCCCCATTGCGAAGGCCAAAGAACTGCCCGCCTATCTGGAAGGGGCTGCGAAAGCCATCGAACTATGCGAGACTCCGAATTCCTATTACAATGACACCTGCACGAAATGCAGCGCACTGCCCATTTGCGGGGAATACTGCGCATTGTCGCCGGTGACCGACACAAATTTTATGGGATCATTCTGCACTTCGCAGGTGACGCTGCGCGCGCTGATGAGCAACAACGCGGAAATTACCGAGTTGATCGCGAAGCGGTTTATCGAGCATAAACTGGCACATCCCGCTGATGTTCCGCGAACGTGCGGAACATTCACCAGAAAATAACGAGCCGGACTGAGAAAACAGACCGGACCAACCGCGTATAGATACCTTGACCAGGCCTTCCGACAAATTGTTCAACAGAAATTTCACCCTCTTTTTTGCCGGCCAGAACGCCGCTCTGTTCGGCAGCACGCTTTACTATGTTGTCCTTGTTCTGTACCTGAAAAAAATAACCGGATCGGCAACCATCATCGGCGTTGTGGAACTGCTGGCGTTCCTTCCGTGGGTGCTGCTGGGGCCTTTTGCCGGCACCCTGGTCGACAGAGTGTCCAGAAAAAAAGTACTCGTTTGGAGCTATTTTCTCCGCGGCATGCTCATGCTGTTGCTGTTTATCTTCAGTCTGGATTATTTCTTCGGCCTGAAGATGATAGACTTCGGAGTAGCGCAGTTTCAATTTTCTCCGTCCTTTCCCTTCACGCTCTATGCCGTATTCGGCGTGACCTTCTGTATGGGGATCATAGACTCGGCGTTTAACGCCGCCCTGTACTCAATTGTCCCGCTCGTGCTCTCGATTGACAAGATCCAGAAAGGCAATTCATTGCTGCAAGGGTCGAGTGGTTTGCTGGCAATGATCGGCAACGCGCTGGGCGGACTTTTTTTCAGTTTTCTTGGAGGAACTCTCGCGTTCCTGCTGAATGGTATAACGTACCTATCCGCGGCGTTCTCGAGTTCGTTTATCACACTGGAACAGGAAAAATCCGAGAAGAGAACCTCAACTTCGTATCGCAGTTTCATCAGGGATGTAAAAAAAGGATTTCGGTTTATCTGGGCGAATAGAGGACTGAGAAATCAAACGGCTGTTTACACGCTTTCCAATCTGCTTTTTCCTGCTGTAATGATATCGCTGCCTTTTCTGGTTGAAGACGTCATGCAACTCGGAGAGGCCTATTACGGATATCTCCTGGGCATTCTGACGATGAGTTCCATCGCGGGGTATTTTGTCTACGGCATGCTGAATACGACGGAAAAACAAAACTACGTGGCGATATGTGTGGTATTTATCATTGAAGCGATTTTATTCCTCCTTCTTTCCTTCACCTTGAACGTCTTTCTCGTGTTCGGGCTGCTCGCACTGCTTTCCGTATGCATGGCGGTTTCGCGTCTGATCAATACGTCGATCAGGCAAAAAATGATTCCAGAAGAGCTGCGGGGGAGGGTTTTTGGAACGCTGGACTCTATCAACGGCGGTCTTGTGCCTCTTTCCCTGGCGATGAGCGGTGTTGTTATTGACCTGCTGAACAAAAACATAACCTTGCTCTTTTTTTTCATCTTCATCATCTATACCGCGCTGGCTCTGTTTTTTGTACTCAACAGGCCGATCAGGGATTTTTATCTTCAGAAGACCTGATCGGCATCAATAACCGATATGATTGCATTGTAACTGTCGTTGAAATAGATCAGGTGCTTTTCCTTCAAACGGTCCAGGGAAATGCGCACCGATTCTTCATCCACCCTGGCATCAGCTCCCTGCCGAAGAATATCGGAGAGTTCGCTCCAATCCATTGTACTCAAATTTGTTTTTTGCAAAATCTGATATTCCAGCGCGCCTATCCCAAACCTAGCCGCGAGTTCGCCGTCAAAGTACTCACTATAGACGATGGCATCGCCTTCCCGGGAAATATTGTAGCGGTAGTTGTGTTCATAGTAAAACGTGTTGATTTTTGCAAACATGTTCCATAAAAAATTCTGTTCAGCGCTGAAATCAAAGAGTGAAAAACGGTCAATGTTTTCCAGCAGGGCATCAGGCAATAAATGGAAAAGAGGATTATTGCTCCATTTGAGAAGGCTTTCCTTCGGAATCATGTCGTAAAAATCAGAATGGTGGGCAACACGCAGCGGTATAATATTGTGGACGAAAAAGTTTTTATCAAAGTAAAACCGCAAAAAATGCAGATTATCGATGCTTTCCAGAATATCATGATTATCCTCACCCACCGCCCCGCATATGATGTTTGCAGACGGAAGCGTGATTCTGCATTTATGCGTTAGTTTGACGAAGAGCAGATTATCCGAGAAGCTGGTTTTTTTCCCGAGTTTTTTCAGCAAACGATCCGAAAGCGCCTCATATCCGAAATGGATCCTGTTCAGTCCCGCCTGGGAAAGCTTTTTCATGGTTGTAGCGGTAAAATGCTTCGGTATCACTTCAGCAATGAAGTGAATATTGAAATCCTTTTTAATCAATATGAGTTTGTCGAGAATTTTGTCGAGCCGCGCGTGGTCGTTTGCCACGATATCGTTGTCCATAAAGGCGAAATAAGGGGTTTTGTGTTTTTTCAGCAGATGCAATATCTCTGTTTCCAATACGGCGGGGTCTTTTTTTCTGCAGTGGTAGCCTTCCGCGTAAACACAGAATTTGCACGCGTTCCAGGTGCATCCCCGGCTGGATTCAAGAGGAAGAATGACGGGAAAGCTCTTTCCATGCGTTGCTTCGAGGCAGCGGAAATAATCATCATAGTCGGGGAAAATTCCGCTGTTCATGTCGAAGAAATCGCTTGTGTCCGTATCAGAAGGCAGCAGGGAGCCGTTGCTTCGAAAGAGCAGCCGCGGGACGGAGGCGACATCCTCCGTCTGACCGTCGAGGACCCGGCAGAGCGCTAATAACGGATATTCCCCCTCGCCCCATATTGCGTAATCGAAATCACTGCACATTTTCATGACTGCTTCGGCCTTGTCCCGGTTTCTGAGGCCTCCAATCACGATTTTTACGTGAGGGAATTGCTTTTTTACGTAGTTCGCAAGGACAATACCGGGAATCCATTGTTCATATTTGCAGGATATTCCTAGCAAAACGGGACCGGCGCTCAAAAGCGGTGAGAGTTCCCTGGAAAACGCGGCGTCCAGAAGGTTTTTCGTCCGAGCAAAAAAATTACTTCTGTTGTTGAGAATGTCATAGACCGGAAGCTGCGCTTTCATGACGGCATTTGCTTCGCTCTTTTTGATTTCATCACGGTGTTCATCAGCAATCAGGTACAGATACGGAAGCAATTCGAGATGGGTCTCGTCGGTATTTCTTTCAAAAGAGGGAAGGAGGCGGTCGAGAAGAATGTTCCAGTAAATAATCGTTGCGTCAATCGCTTGGTGTTTCAGAAAGGACTTGAGTGTGGATAACGCGGCAGAAGGGGTATCGATTCTCGCGGGCGGCAAAAGATTGAGGATCACTCGTATCATGAAATTCTCCCAAAAAATGCGCAAGAGCAATGTGGTTGATCATAGCACAAAGGGGAAAAGAGGGCAATCGAAGGGACAAATGATGGCGTGAAATCCCCGCGAAATTTTTTCGACAATACACGGAATATATGCTTTCGCGATGTTTTACATAGCTGATGTTCTGCTTGCGCAGGAATAAAAGTCCAAAAAAGTTGTTCTGTAATGATACAATAAAATTACAGCTCGACATGAAGGGTAAGTAGTAAGTATGAGGTGGTTGATGCTTTTTGATAAACCAAAGAGCAAGTACTCATTTGAGATAAAACGATATTTCGGTATCCTGTCAGCGGTGTGGACGGTGGTAATTATTTTTTCTGCGGCGTGGAACATAATTCATCTGAAACAGCAGATTCTTGAACTGGCGATCATCGAGGCGCAGGTGGCTTTCACGAAAGACGTTATTTATCGCCGATGGAATGCCTTGCATGGCGGAGTATATGTACCGAAGACCACGGCAACCCCGGGAAATCCCTATCTGGGCGATATCCCGGAACGCGATATTACTACGCAGTCAGGCCGGAAACTGACCATGATAAATCCGGCCTACATGACACGCCAATCCCACGAGTTGCTGCAGCAGGAAGAGGGAATTCTCGGACATATTACCAGCCTAGATCCCATCCGCCCGGAGAACAAGGCGGACAGTTGGGAAGCGAAAGCCCTAACGGAATTTGCACAGGGAAAGAAGGAAGTGTATTCACTTGATCGGATTAACAACAAGGAGTACATGCGGTTGATGCGCCCTCTGGTGACGGAAAAATCATGTCTCCAATGTCATGCGCGCCAGGGGTACCAGGAAGGAAATATTCGAGGCGGGATAAGCGCCGCCATCCCCATGGGTCCCCTGAGGGCTATTGAACAATCCAGGATCACCGGGCTGACCGCGGGACATCTCTTGCTGTGGTGTGTGGGGCTCGCAGGCCTGTTTTTTTCGGGGCGGCAGCTTCAGCGAAGGGAAACGGCCCTGCAGCAGACAGCGGTGGAACTAAGGGAGTCGAACACAAAGCTGCTGGAGGAAATTACTGAACGCAAAAGAGTGGAAGAAGAGCGCGAAAAGCTTGTTCGTGAACTTCAGGAAGCGCTTGCCAAGGTCAAACAGTTAAGCGGTTTGCTGCCTATCTGCGCATCCTGCAAAAAAATAAAAGATGATAAGGGTTATTGGAACCAGATTGAAGCCTATATTTCCGAGAAATCCGAAGCCGAATTCACGCATGGTTTATGCCCCGACTGCGCTAAAAAATATTATGATGATATTCGCAGGCAGTACAAAAAGGAAAAATAATAATCAGAATGCTCAGTGAATATCACTTCCGCAACCGGAAATCCTCCGGCTCCCCGCGGGAGGGAGCGCTCAAGGTTCCGCCGGAGAAAACTCGCCGACAAAAGTCATGCTGGCGACCGGTTTTTTAAGCTCCCACGATTGCGGCCCGGTCATTCGTACCTCCCCGGAAGAAGAGGTCATGTTTGAGAAGCAATTGACCGACCCTCGGTAGGAAGGTGTATAGCCCATTCTCTCCATATCGTCGCACGTAACAATTTCAGCCTTTGGATTTTTCTTCAGATATAATATTGCGGCGCTGTAAGCCTTTTTTACCTCATCGTTCAGGACTGTGGCATGCCCTTTTTTCACATAGGGGGAAACGCCTATCACTTCATCGAAGTGAAGCATCGAATAACCGAAGACAAGAAGGGTAAGGACGATCAGGATGATGCCGGCTGTCCTGAGCCTTTTCGGGTTTGCACCTTCAAGATGTGCAGGTTTTTCCCCGTCCTTCCCGGCCTCCCGTGCCCATTTCAGCATTTTTATGCCTCGCGCGATTGCGTATCCGGAGAAACCAGCAACTCCGAAAACGGACGTGAAAATTCCGGCAAAAAACAGTACAATGCCGGCAATAAATTCCAGGATATTCATAACGGTACGCTTCAGCTTCGAAGCATACTTGATTTCCCGGAGACGTTTATACACGCCGTAGCCGCCGCCGGCAAACGTCAGTGCCACTATCAGAATCACCAGGGACAGGAGCGATACAATCGCGAGCGGCCCGGGGGCGTTGTTTGCGAACGCAGGGGTGGCGGTTGCAAACACGATAAAGAATGCGGACAGAAGCGGATTAAAAAATTGCAAGGCGGGATTCATTTTCATCTGTTTTCCTCCAGGCGAACTGCCAGTCTTTTTCCGGCATGAAATTAATCATATGGAAACCGGGAACACCGTTGTCAAGATTGAAGGGGTAGTTTGACGACACAATAATGGTGCCATGTTTGTAGAGCGTGTAGACTCCGTGCTCAAGGGCCTTGCCCCATGGGCGCGCGGTGGTGAGAATATAGGTGGCGTTTTCGTTTTTGGTTTTTTGGCGGTATGATACTCTTACTTCGATTGCCTCTCCGGCAGAGAAGTATGCTGCAAAGCAAGTTTTGCCAAAGACATGTCTCAGGCCAAGCGGTTCTTTTTCAGGTGTCAACCGTTCCGCCTCGACCGCAAAAGGCTCCGGGTGTTCACTGTCCGTTGGGAATGGGATGGAAAATCCTTGCATCACCGGGAACGGAAACGGGTTCTTATAGAAATAATGGCCTTCAACATGGATTTCGTCAGGATAAAGATGTACGTCAATTGTTTCGGAGGTAAACCGGACTATTGGAATAATACCGGCCGCAAACGGAAAGATTGCGAGAGCGAAGATCAACGATATAACCGGATAGAGCAAAAAATCCCTCTCAAGGTGAATTTATATTGCTGACGACACTATCAAATTTTATCACAAGCAGTATCCATTGACAAAAATTTTGTGCTGATATTCAGTGGAAAAAAATTTGGAGCCCATGAGGGGGTATGTAGCAGCCAAGGCAGCAAGACAGAGAAATTAGGGGACATAGCAGGGACCATTGTCCGAGTGGACGAGTTAATATTTCCAGGATTAATACTATGCGAACTATTTGTATTATGATATAGTGAAAAAAATCAGAAAGGAATACCAATGCGACTTCCCAACTTTCTTTTCTTTATACTTGCAGTCTTCGTACTATTATTATGCGGACATCAGGCGGGAAACGCTGCAGACCATTCCGGCAGATATAAACAGCTTTTGGTGAAGATTCCGGCTTTTACGATGAATCCCGGAGAAAAAATTGTTGGTGTTGAGGTTTCGTTGACCGGGGGCAGAGTCACGCACGCTTTTTTCCCGAGAGGTTGGGTTTGCAACCTGATGAATAGCGGAAAAGGAAGTCAGCTCTATTACTGCTCTTCACCTCACTCATCATATGCTATCACGAATTCAGCCAAGCTGCCGACAATATCAATCGACGATATGTCGGGTACCGCTGGAATGACGTTTGGTGTCGAAGCGCAAATAGAGTTGGAAAGAGCGGACGGGCAGCGGTTCACAAAGCAATTGAGAGAATCCGATTTGTCAATATCCCGGTAGTGAAAACACAGCCATGCGAGGAGAATCCCCATGATCAGAGTTATAGCATCTATCCGCGTCAAATCCGGGAAGATGGCGGCATTCCTGGAAATATGCAAGACCAATGTGCCCGCAGTCAGGGCTGAGAAAGGATGCCTGGAATACATCCCGACAGCTGATATCGACTCGAAGCTGCCGACGCAGTCGCTCGATCCGCAGGTTGTCGTGATTATCGAAAAATGGGATGATCTTGCTGCGCTCCACCTGCATCTTAAAGCGCCTCATATGCTGGCATACCGGGAAAAGGTAAAAGACCTGGTCGAGGAACGAACCCTCAAAGTATTGACGGAAGCATAATCTAGCGTAGTAAAACAATCTGATGCAACGTTTTTTCGTCTCTGCTACATACAGTCCACCGTCCTGCCTGAATAGGCTCCACTAAACTCAATTTTCCCTCTGTTCGCGGCAAAATTATTTGGCATTGCAGGCATCATGTGATGTCCTTTTGTTCTATAATATATTTAAGGTAAAAACGGCAATTCTTTTGGCCGGCAACGACGAGATTATGTTGCAGAGGAGGCAGCGTACGATGGACGCCTTGAAAACAACCGGAATGATTCTGCTGAACTTTTCAGCCGCTTTCTTTCTGCTGACCGGAGCCGGGAATATGGCAGACGGAAAGCCGCAAGCGGACGATACGGCCATAAAGGGATACGACACGGTTGCGTATTTCAAATCGGGTCAGGCGGTAAAAGGCATTGAAACGGTTACCTTCCAGTGGCATGGCATGACGTGGTTTTTTTCTACAAAAGAAAATCGTAACCTGTTCGCGGCTGCACCGGAATCATACGCCCCGCAATATGACGGCTATTGCGCCTGGGCTATGTCGGAGGGGCGGAAGGCGCAAACCGATCCGGAAGTGTGGACGATCGTTAACGGGAAGCTTTATCTGAACTGCAGCAAGACAGCGTATGAAAAATGGAGCAAGGATATTCCCGGCAATATCAAAAAAGCTGATTCCAACTGGTCAAAGATCGTTGGGCAATAATTGCACAATTTCAGAGTTCCTTCCATCGGCGTGATAATTCAGTGAAGGGGCACAGCCATGAAAGAACATGCGGGTGCTGAAGAATCGCTCTCCTCGTGGTGGAAAAATTCTCTTCTTCTCGTGCTGATTGCGTGTTTTTCCGTTTTGATATGGCTTACAACGAAAGTCGACAACGACGCACCTCCTGTTCCGGAAAAAGTCCTGACCCCCTTGGGGCAAATTGTCTTCTCCGGGGAAGACATTATGGCGGGCCAGCAGGTGTTCCTCAAGTATGGATTGATGGAAAACGGAACAATCTGGGGGCACGGCGCCTATCTCGGGCCGGATTTTTCGGCGGAGTATCTGCATTCGCTGGCGGTGAGCGCCCGCGGGTGGATTGCCGTCCGGCAGACCGGTTCAGCGACGGTACGATCTTCCGTATTGAATCAGGAGGTCGTCGCCGCGGAAGTGCAGCATCTGTTGAAGCAGAACAGATATGATCCGCAGTCCCGGGTGCTGCTGTTTACGGATGTTGAAGCCGAGTCTTACCACAATCAACTCTCCGCATGGGCCGCTTATTTTTCTCAGCCGGCCACGAGCGCCGGTCTGCCCGCAAAATATATAACCGACCCCGTCGAGCTTCGTCAGCTTACAGCGTTTTTCGCCTGGACGGCCTGGGCCTCCGCGGCAAACCGCCCCGACAAACCATATTCCTACACAAACAATTTTCCGTACGAACCAGCTGTCGGCAACACGCCGAGCAGTGACGCGGTTCTCTGGAGCGCCCTGAGTCTCATTGCATTGCTTGCGGCAACGGCAGCCGTGCTGTTTGCTTTCGGAAAGTTTGATTTTCT
>CAZYEF010000039.1:0-18343 GCA_964646375.1 uncultured Nitrospiraceae bacterium
GGATATAGTCCCTTATCAAGGTTTCCGATAGCTTTGTGTACCTCCTTTTTCGAAGAGGAAACACCTCTTTTATTATAACGAGAGTCATCAGACATTTCCTTAATTTTCTAAGATCCAAAGATAAGAAAATGAATTACGATGAAAAAATTATGAATTTTTGAAGAAAATAAAATAAAATTTTGTGCCTTTACCGGGCTGTGATTCAACTCTTATTAAAATATCATGAAAATCGGCTATGGTTTTTGTTATTGCAAGACCAATGCCTGTACTATTGTCTCTGTTTTTTGTTCCGTTTTTGAAGCGTGTGAAAAGATTTTTCATTTGCTCTTCCGTCATCCCCTTGCCGGTATCGGAAATACAAACAGTAAAAGTATTCTTGTCTGGAATACTTTCTACATTAATAACTCCTCCTTTTCCGGTATTTTTTATGGCTTCCTTCACGATATGAGTCAGGCCGGCACAGCACGGCACCTCCATCCTTGCCACGGAAACACTCCGAACGGGATTTTCGGAGAATATCTGAGTCAGTTTTTCCAGATAATAACCCGCGTCATCGAGCTTCGGGCAAGCAATAATCAATTTTTTATTCTTCAAAAAGGTATTGTGAAAACCAGCTATTGAAAAAGCAGTACAATCCGCAGCAATCAGAAGGTCCGTATTATTGAAATAAGGGGCATGAACGGGTACCAGCTTCAGTTGCACCGGCCAGTTCGTAAGCTCTGACCCCTGCTCACCCGGCACCGGATCGGCAGCCGTTGTGCGTTCCTTAAACTCAAGAACCATGGAGCCGGGACATCCGCAGGGTTTGCCAGCAGAATCCTTTTGCTTTTGTTTCTGTGCCTGGACATGGCTTTTCGTCGCCGGTTCGTCAAACTCTGCCGCTTCGCGCTGGGTTATTGTTAACGCCCCCGTAGGACAGGTCCCAATGCATGCACCGAGGCCGTCGCAGAAAATGTCCTTCACAAGCTTTGCCTTTCCATTAATGATCTGCAGCGCCGACTCTGCGCAGCTCGTTACGCACTGCCCGCAACCATTGCATTTGCTTTCATCAATCTCAATAATATTCCTTCTCATGGCGGTTCCTCCTCTGGAATCTTGATATTATTATAGGTGCAAGACACGGACTTTTCCATGATTTAGATCATAAGGATGCTGCTGTTCAAAAAATCTCCTAGCCGCACTTTGCTCGGTAATTGTATTTTTATCCTTCCTTTGAGCATTTTTTATATTATACTGGAAACAAATCGAATGACACAGGAGGACCCTCATGGGCGAAACTATTTTAAACATCGGATGGGCAATAATTTTCTCATGCATTGGAGGAATCGTCGGCATCGTTCTAATCCTGATTGCGACCATGCTTCTCCCCCGGCTTATGGACAAATTCACTCCAAAAATAGATGAAAGCAAGGAAATTGCCCGGGGGAACCAGGCTGTTGCAGAATACTTCGGCAGGATCACCGCCGCAGGAATCATCGGCACCAGTATTGTGATCGCCGCAGCCATCCTCGGCGGCATCATTGCCGGATTACACTGATATCCATTAAACAAGGACGCCCATGCATCGGCACATGAAAAAAATAGTACTTTTTATAATCTGTCTTTTTTGTCTTTTGGCGGCTGAATCCACACTGCATGCCCGCGGCGGCGGCGGTTGTCTGATGCAAGGAACACCAGTTCTCACGCCATCGGGCAATGTTCCTGCGGAACAGCTGAAGCCCGGAGACGTTGTTCTTGGAGTCAGCAGGGGGACACTGACCCGCGCTGTTGTACGGTCCCTAAGCAAGGTACAGCCGGATCATTATATTCAAATTGTTGTGAATGGAAAAATCGGACTTGCTGTCACCCGGGAACATCCCATCGAGATCTCGTTCGGAGTATTTCGCATAGCTTCGCTGCTCAAACCGGGCAGCAAGGTGAATATCATCAACCAAAACAGGTTCATGACAGGGACCATAACCTCCGTTTCCACCGCACCGGCCCGCCTGCCTGCCTATAACCTGCTGGTTTCCCCGACAGGAACGTATGTTGCGAACGGAGTTGTCGTGCACAATAAAGGATGTTTCCTCCCCGAAACCCGCGTCAGGATGGTGGATGGAACCGAGGTTCCCATATCACGGATCAAACAGGATGGCCAGGTACTTGCGTTCAATATTGATGGTACAATCGTACCATCGCGCGTCCGTACGATACTGACCCATGACGTGGATGAATACCGTGCAGTGACCGCTGGTAAAATGCTCTTGCACGTAACCGGCGAGCATCCGTTCTACGTTGGTGCGGGGACATTTAAAACCCTTGATTCATTGCGCATCAACGATACTGTCATTATTTTTGACGGCAAGGAACTCAGCAGCCAGAAAATTATAAGCGTCCGGACAGTACACGAAAAAACCCGGGTTTATAACCTTCAGACAGATAATCCCCATACGTTCTTTGCAAACGGCATTGCCGTCCATAATAAAGGAGGTGGATGTTTCCCTGCTGGAACGATGATCACAACACCGCACGGCACCGTCAGAATAGAGAACCTTGCACCCGGCAGCGTCGTAACGGGAATTGATGGAGCAGGCAATGCGGTTGCGGTACCCGTCAGCGGAACCCATATGGCGTCCTCACCTTTGTTGATCATCCGAACATCGTACGGCATTTTAAAAACAACTTCGGAACATCCACTGGCTCTCGCATCGGGAGATTTCCGCCCGGCAGGAAGATTACTGCCCGGTGATAAAGTACGAATCTGGCAGAATTCAGAGCAACGCGCCGCGGAAGTATTGCATGTCCAGCAGACCGAAACGTATGAGCCCGTTTATAATCTGACCGTGGCTTCACCTCACACCTTTGTAGCGAACAATTTCATTGTGCATAATAAAGGTGGCGGAGGTGGAGGTTATCGCGGAGGCAGCCATCGTTCTTCCGGCAAGTCGTCCGGCAGCTCATCTGATGGATCAGTCGCAGTGTTTCTTATCGCCTTTTTTGCCATTGGCATCTCGATAATTATAATAGCCATTTTACTCGGTAAAAGTTCTCAGAGAGAAAACCTGGACCATCTTTATACCGATTCACAAATTCAGGGCAAACGCGACAAGACGATAAAACTCTTCGAGTTTCTCTCAAAACAGGACTCATCGGTGACTCCGGATAAGCTGAAGAAGGCCGCTGAATCAGTCTTCTTCAAATTGCAGACATGCTGGCAGTCACGCGAATATGCCCCTATGAAACCGCTGCTGATGCCGGATCTTTATCAGAGTCATCTTGCTCAGATTCAGAGCATGCTGCGGAACCATGAAATAAATATTATCGATCATATTAAAATCGAGCGGATTGACCTCGTTAATATGCGGTACATGTTGAAACAGGACAACCGGGAGTTCACGGCACTCATAACTGCAACGGCACAGGATTATTATCTCGACGACAGAACACGGGCAAAGCTGAGGGGGGATGAGACACCGGCTCAATTTCAAGAGTTCTGGACATTCCAGTATAGGAATGGAACATGGCTGTTGCGTGAAATCGAGCAATCGGGCGAGTCGGGCATCTTGAAAGAAGATAATTTCGTGGAACAATTAACAGACAAGGCAATCGAACAGATTTATGGTGACACAGCCCTGCAGTCAGGTGCGACCGGCCCCTGGCTTGAGAAAATCGTGGAAACGAAAGAATCACGCATAGAAAGAATGCTTAACTTTCTTGCACAAACGGACAAGCTCTGGAAGCGCGACGCAATGCTGCTTGTATCCAGAAACGTTTTCATCAAACTGATTGCCGCGTGGGAGTGCGGGGACACGGCAAAAATCCCTTCAAATGATCTTTTCCCGGATATCGCAAAAGACCTGCAGAACCTGCTTGTAAAAAACCGTGAACAAGAAACCGCTTTTGAATTCCGAAATTTGTGCGTTCGGAAAACGGAGTTGATTCTTATCAACAATTTCTCCGATAACAGCAGGGATGAATTCGTGGTGCGCATTCGCGCACACGCGCAAAAAATTCTTAAGCGACACGGTGTATTGGTGCACCAGGATGAAGACGTGACCCCCTTTGAGCAATATCTGACATTCGGCAGATTGAACAATCAATGGACACTGAAAGAAATTGTGAATGAAGGGAAAAAAGACTTCCTGATTCAGCGGGAAAACGTTGATCAGGAGTCTTCTCCACAGCAGGTACAGTGGTATTATCAGCATAAACGCGCGCTGTAAGAATTGGGCGTCCGGCAATTGCACAAAGCCCGCAGAGAAGGAGAGGAAAATGGAAAATGTTGCCGTCGTAGGCGCAAGCCCGAAAAGCGACCGCTATTCTTATCAGGCCATGACTTTGCTCGAAGAGTGCGGGCACAATCCAATTCCCGTGGCTCCGGTGTGGCAGGAAATACTCGGGAAAAAAGTCTACCCGACTTTACATGACGTACCGGATTGCATCGATACCATTACCCTGTATATCAAGCCTTCGTTGCAGGCCGCAATTCTCGATGATGTGGTCCGTCGTAAACCTGCCCGCATCATTTTTAACCCGGGGACCGAGAATCCGGGAGAATATGATCGGTTGCGGAAGGCGGGAATAGAAGTCCTCGAAGCATGCACCTTGATTCTGTTGAGAACAAACCGGTTCTGAGCATTCTGTCGGGGCAGATGTTTCATCTCATCCGGCCATATCCGCTATCCTTTCACGCAGGCGATGGGCTTAACCCTCGCGACTTTTCTGGCAAGATTCGCATTGTGCGCGGACTCAACCACCTCTGAGACATCCTTGTATGATTCCGGTGCTTCCTCGGCGATGCCGGAATACGAATGGCCACGAACGAGTATCCCTCGCTCCTCCAGCGACGCAACAATTTCTTTTCCATGCCATCTTTTTTTTGCCTGCGTCCGGGACATGGCCCTGCCGGCGCCATGACATGCTGAACCGAACGCGGTTTCCATCCCTGCATCGGTTCCGACAAGAATATACGACGATGTTCCCATGGTCCCGCCGATCAGGACCGGCTGCCCAATGTGAGTATATTCCTCCGGCAAACCGCCTTGACCAGTCCCAAAAGCGCGAGTTGCTCCCTTGCGGTGGACATACAGTTTTCTTTTCTTGCCATTGATGATATGGTTTTCTATTTTGCATGTATTATGGCTGATATCGTACAACATCGAGATTGTTCCCCGGGGGTACACTTCCAAAAAAATCTCCCGGACCAGATGGGAGAGAATCTGGCGATTCGCCAACGCACAATTGATCCCCGCACTCATGGCTCCAAAATATTTTTTACCTTCCGGCGATATGATCGGCGCGCAGGCCAACTCCCGGTCCTTTACGGCAATATTGTATTTTCGCAGAGTGACGGCGAGGTTTTTCAAATAATCGGTGCCGATCTGATGTCCGAGACCTCGCGATCCGCTGTGGAGGGAGATGAGGACGTCGTCTTTTTTAAGGCTCATGGCCAGCGCCGCCGCTTCGTGATAAATTTCTGCCACTACCTGCACTTCAAGATAATGATTGCCGCTGCCCAGTGTTCCCATCTCCCGATACTGTCGCTTTTTGGCCGTGTCGGAAACAGCGTCCGGCTCCGCTCCTTCGACCCTGCCATGGTCTTCAACATATGCAAGATCTCCCGGGACTCCATAGCCTTTCCGTACAGCCCATGCAGCCCCTCCGGCAAGCATTTCGTCAATTTGCGGTGAAGAGAGCTTGATCAGACCTTCGGATCCCACTCCCGCCGGCACTCGGGTATAAAATTGATCAACAAGCGATTGGAGCCTAGGAAGAACCTCTTCCCGGGTCAGACCGGTTTTCATTGTCCGGACACCGCATGAAATATCGAAACCCACACCACCCATGGAGATAACTCCCCCTTCATCCGGATCAAATGCGGCAACGCCACCAATGGGAAATCCGTATCCCCAATGTGCATCAGGCATGGCAAGGGAAGCGAGTTGAATGCCCGGCAGCATGGCGACGTTTGTCACCTGTTCACGTACTTTTTCGTCCATCTCCTTGATCAATTTTTCGCTCGCGAAGATCCTGCCGGGGACCCGCATTGCCCCCTGCTGCGGGATCTCCCACCGATAATCGTCAATCTGGAGAAAAGATTTTGGATCCATAAGAACCTCGGAACTCAAACGACGTGAGAAACCTGCATAAAGAATTCTGTGCTTTCCTTTTTTTATACATCTACCACACACTGCGCAGTATATTTCCCGCTTTTTTCAATTACGCTTAATAGATGATATGTTGCACCCTTTACTTCCACCTTTGCTTCGTGGCGTTCCGGATCAAGACGTTCTCCCCACGCTGTTCCTGTCAGTGACATATCCTGCATCGTCACTTGAAAAGCGGAGAAAACCCTGCGTTCAAGATCTGATACAGACAGCAGTGCGTTGAGCCATTCAACAAGAAGGAGTTCCTTGTCGGGCGCCGAAACAGTAATTGTTGTTTTCTCCTTTGGCTGCACTGTTTCGATTTTCACCATGAGGGAGTACAGAGCAGCCGCGGTATTTTCAAAAGCTTCCTCCATGCTGCTGCCAAATCCACGGATACCGATATCTGATTCATGCTCAAACGTCTCGTATAACGCTGCCAACAACCGCTCCTTATCAATTATAGTCGTGATTTTCTATCAGGAGTTCTGCTGCGCAATAGGTCGGGAGTCACCGGTCACCAAAGTCCTTCTATATTCGCTCCGCAAAACCCGCAGTTTCCGGCTTTCAGGTTGTTTTGAAAAATACGAAGCCCCGTTCGCCTGACCAGCGTCTGTTTGCAATTCCAGCAGATTGTGTCTTCCCCCTGACCGGGCACATTTCCTTCATAAACGTACCGGAGTCCTGTCTCAAAACCGATCTGCCTCGCGCGGGCAAGTGTTTCCAGCGGAGTTCTCGGCTGATCAAACAGTTTGTACATCGGATGAAAGCGTGACACATGCCATGGAATATTTTCATCTATCGATTTTATGAAACCGGCAATTTTTTTGAGTTCCTCGTCTGCGTCATTATATCCGGGGATAATCAGAGTAGTAATTTCAACCCAGATGCCGATTTCCTTGTAAAGCCGTATCGAATCAAGCACCGGATCAAGCCGCGCGCCGCATATCTTTGTGTAAAAATCATCGCTGAACGCCTTGAGGTCGATATTTGCGGCATGAAGATACGGGCGCATGGTCTTCAGCGCTTCCGCGGTAATATATCCGTTTGTCACGAAGACATTCTTCAGGCCGGATTCGCTCGCCAATCGGGCCGTATCATAGGCCAGCTCAAAGTAAACCGTCGGTTCCGTATAGGTGTAGGAAATGCTGTCACAGCCGCGGTCACGGGCCGCTTTGACAATTGCGGATGGTGTTGCAGATTCGCCCGCCAGGAGTCCATTGTGATCCTGAGGGAGCTGGGAAATATCGGAATTCTGGCAGTGTTTGCAGCGAAAATTGCATCCTGGCGTCGCAACGGAGTAGGACAGGCTTCCTGGCCGGACGTGAAAGAGTGGTTTTTTTTCTATGGGATCAACGTGTTGCGCGATCACCTTATCATAGACCAGGCTGTACAGGATGCCATCGCGGTTTTCACGTACGGCGCAAATGCCTCGTTTACCGGGTGAGATAAGACAATGATGGCTGCAGAGGCCGCATTGTACTTTATTATTCTCTTTCCGCTGCTGGAACATTGCCTGTTTCATAGCTTCACCTTTTCCGACACAGGCTTTTCATTCTGCGAAGAATCGCTGCGATTATTATGCGGCATTAAGGTAGCCTGGTGCTTTGAAAAGACTCTTCTTTAATGCGCAGTTGATTCTTTTTGCTTTTCGACACTGCGTTTATGATCAAGCGCTTCCGCTTGAATTCTGATCTTGCAGTGCGAGCAGATAACATCCGGTGATGCTTTCCCGCAGGCCGAACACTTTCTGTCAGGCTCTGATTCCGCTCCTTCGGCGAGGAAAAGTTTTTCGAGAAAATCAGCTTCTGTAATACTGCCGCGAACCCGGAGGTTTTTGCCGAAGATTGTCGTGGGAAACTCATCAATGTCGTATTTCCTGACAAGCTCGGAAAAATCGTCAGCGTTGACGATGGAGGTCCGTATGTGTCCATTTTCCAGTGCGAACCCGACGGCCATTTCCGCAATTGATCGGCACAAGAAATTGTCCTGATTCACAAACATATGTATTTGGACATGGCCGGTCAGCCGCTTCAAGGAATGTCTGATACTGTCCGGCAGCAATGCTTTCTCTTCAGATACATGCTGAACCGTGTCTAAGAGTATTTTCAGAAATATTTTGCCGGCTGATCCATAAAGCACCACTGAACGCCCGGTCACTCCCAGAACTACAAGAGCAGGCACGCGCTGAATTCCGTAAAGTTCCGTCTGATCCCTGTCCATGACGAGATCGTATGCTTCAACACCTATTGTTTCTCTGTCCGCCTTCACGGCACGAGCGAGCGCCAACACGTCAGGACAAGCGGCAGGAGATGCGTTCTTGGTAAACACAATCAGTTTTACCGGCTTTACAAGCTTGGCAGAACTCGCCTGGATAAGGTGCAGTATTTCTTCATCAAGCATGGCAATCCCATCCCTCATGTTCGTCAGAATGTATAAAGTATAGCAAATTCAATTGCTAGGAAGATACAAAAGTCTCAGTTTTTTATTCATCTGTATTTTCCGCGGAATAGTTATGGTAATGGTAATGATTCATGTATCCGAGCGTACAAATCGAGAACAATTCCTTCGCGCAAGCCCCAATCGCTCACGATCATCGTTTGAGCGTGAAAATAATCCATAATTTCCAGCGCGATCAGGGAACCAGCCAATATAATGTCTTCTCGTCCCTGCTCAAGGCCGGGGATGGTTCTCCGTTCCTTGAGGGTGCTTGCGCAGAGTCTGTTCGTAATCATGCCTACGGTTTCCTTTGACATAACGTAACCGTTAATTTTGCATGGATCATACTCGACAAGCTTCTGGTCCATCGCCGCAAGCGTAGTGATTGTGCCTGCAGTTCCGACGAGCAAACGGGAAGGGCTCGCCTGTATTTCGCGACATTCTTGTTGAAGCAGTGTTCGAATCCATTTTTTAAGATGATTAATTTCGTCCGCCTGTGGCGGATCATGCTTTATAAACCGTTCGGTAAGATACACAGCACCAAGTGGGAGACTTTCGATAATCAATTCACAGCCGAAGCGGGTCATGATGATTTCCGTGCTTCCCCCGCCGATGTCAACCACGACAGCTGGTGCGTTTCTGTCTATCTGCGAGTTTTTCAGCACTTCCGTAACACCAAGAAGGGTGAGCCGTGCTTCCTCTTCGCCTGATATGACTCTGACAACAAGTCCCGTTTTGTCTTTTATTGCAGTAAGAAATTTCCCGGTATTGGATGCAATCCTGAATGCGCTTGTACCGACCACAGCGACGTGATCTACCTCGTACTGTTTGATGCTTGCAGCGAAATCAAGCAGGGCGAGCAGCGAGCGTTCTTCTGCTTCCGGAGAAAAGCTCCCTGTCCGGTCAATATCCTGTCCTAAACGGGTGATTTTTCTGTCCGAATATTGTTCATGAAATGTTCCTGCAGCTGCTTTTGCTATAAGCAACCGGATGGTATTGGTACCAATGTCGATACCGGCAAGAATCATGAAAGGAGGAGCTCTTTGAGTTTTTCGCTGTAAGCTCTGATGCGCATTGCAAGGAGTTTTGCGATGGTTAGGAGGATTTTAGCCGAGGTTTTCGGATCCAGATCGAGAAGAGCATGAAAATCCTTGCGTGTCAATGTAAGAAGATCGACTTGAGTTTCAGCCCGTGCGGTCACCTGCCGATTCGCTTCCTGGATCAAGGCCAATTCACCGAAAAACTCTCCTGGCCCGAGAAGCAGCAGCCCCAATTCCTCTCCCTCGCTTGCCATAAGGGAAATCCGAACTGTGCCTTTTTTTATAATATACAGGGCCTCGGCAGGCATATGCTCTGTAAAAATAGTGGCATTCTGCTTTATCTGCCGTTCTTGAAACATTTCCGCCAGCAGCTCGATTGATTCCTTGCTGCAACCTTTGAAAAGAGCTGAATTCTGCAAAAGTGCAAGGTTATCCATACAATCGTTAATAACTCCGTTCAAAAAATGCGATTCAACATGCATCAATTAGAAATCAAGGTCAAATAATCCGCAAGAAATTCTGGTAAACTACACCCGCAAACCAAAATTTTTTTTAGTATTATAGGTTCAGTAATTTTATTTGTCAAGAAACAAAGAAAAGCAACGGGCGGGTCGTCGCATCCAGACAGCGATTTAGCGTTTTATAAAATCATGAATAGTCTGGATGATATGCGCTGCGATGAGTGTTTTTTGCATGACGGGAAACTCGGTTCTATTGCCGTTCCGGTCAAGTATCGTGACGGCGTTGGTATCGCATCCAAATCCTGATCCTGCCTTCAGCAGATCATTGGCAACAATCAGATCAAGGTTCTTCTTCCTCAACTTGTTTATCGCGTTCTGCTCCATGTTGTCCGTCTCGGCCGCAAATCCGATCAGCAGGCGGGTCCCCTTCATTGTTCCGAGTTGCAACAGGATATCGTCGGTGCGCTCAAGCGAAACAGCCGTTGGAGCTTCTTCTTTTTTCATTTTATGGTCTGAGGCCTGGATCGGGCGAAAATCAGAAACCGCTGCAGCCATGATTACGACCTGAGCACGCTCAATGTTCGCCATAACGGCATCATGCATTTGCTTCGCGCTGATAACGGGCAAAAATGTCACGTCACGCGGAGGTTCCAGTGTCGTCGGGCCGGATATCAGAACGACATCCGCCCCCCGGTTGCGGGCTGCCTCCGCAAGCGCGTATCCCATTTTCCCGGTCGAGGGATTACTGATAAACCGAACGGCATCAATATGCTCCCGGGTTGGTCCTGCCGTGATAAGAAACCGCTTGCCGGCAAGATCGCGCGCCGTGAAGCAACCCATGACCGCTCCAAGAATTGCATCAACGTCCGCCAGTCTCCCCTGCCCCACCGTACCGCAGGCAAGAGTTCCGACCCCCGGATCGACGATGTGAATGCCTAATCCTTTCAGGGTCATAATGTTTCTTTGCAGGACCGGGTTGCGATACATGCGCTCATTCATTGCTGGAGCGACAACAAGCGGGCAGCCAAGTGCCATAATTGCGGATGTCAATGCATCATCTGCAATGCCGGCGGCAATCTTTCCAATGCAATTTGCCGTTGCCGGCGCGATCAGGGCAAGGTCAAGATTGTCGGTAAACTCAATGTGCCCGATGGGCACCTTGTTATAGTCGTCGAACTCATCACACATCACCGGTTGACGTGAAAGCGCCTCGAAGGTAAGGCGAGGAACAAACCGTTCGGCGTTTTTTGTCATGACGACATGAACTTCCGCGCCACGATCCCTAAGCCTGCGCAGGATCTCCACGGCTTTATAGACGGCAATCCCGCCGGTCACCCCAAGCAGTATGCGTTTTCCTGACAAGGAATTAGACGACATGGGCGTTACTCCTCTGTCTCCTTCGCATCCACCTCTTCGTCGCTGCTGTCCGTCTCTTCGCCGCTGTGGCCTTCTTCAAGAGGCTCTTCCCCCCCCTCTTCATCCTGGGTTTCAGAAAGATAGGCACTGAGCTCTTTGCGAATTTCCTCTTCCTTTGCAGAGAGTTGTTCCTCGATTCGGGCTCGTTCTTCCCGCTGACGAAATTCTTCCTTGGCTTTTTTGGCTTCCTCCCCGGTAAGAACAGTCAACTTCCCCGCAACGGCTTCTTCTAAAGCAACGGTTGTGTCCTTGATGGACCGTGTGACAACCTGCAGCGGTACGCCGGCAGAAAGCTGCCGCACCCGCTGGGACGCGATATGGACAAGACGGAATTTCGTGTCGGCGATCGTGTCCTGCATCTCAATCGGCAAGCTTATCAGATCATCAGCTGGTTTTTGCATGATATCCTCCTGGATTGCTTGTTTTAAAACATTCGTCGTATTGTTTCACTGTCTGTCAATCGGGTCCGACAACGCTCGGCCGTAATAATGGAACGAAGTTCCGCAAGGGCCCGATCAAAATCGTGGTTTACGATAAGGTAGTCATACATGGCGTAGTCCTTGATCTCTTCCCGCGCTCTTCGCAACCGTTTTTTGATCTCTTCATCCTGGTCCGATTTGCGTTTGCGAAGGCGTTCTTCAAGAATGTCAAATGAAGGAGGCATGATAAAAACGTAAACCGCCGCCGCATACTTTTGTTTAATTTGTTTGGCACCCTGTGTGTCGATATCCAGAATGACATCCATGCCTTTTGTGATCATATCATCGAGCGCGCGCCGCGATGTGCCGTACATGTTGGAGTGGACTTCAGCCCATTCTGCAAAATCACCAGCCTGCACCATTTCCTGAAAGCGCTCAACCGGCACAAAGTGATAATCCCTGCCGTCAATTTCTCCCACCCGCGGTTTCCTGGTGGCAAAGGAAACCGAGTGGGTAAGATTCTCCAGAGATTCTGCTACAGCCCGGCAAAGGCTTGTCTTCCCGGCTCCAGATGGTGCGGACACAACAAAAAGCAGTCCTCGTCTTTTATTCAAGATTCACTCCGGCCGGAAAATCTCTGCAGCAACGTTTCTACCTGTACGGCAGAGAGGATAACGTGATCGCTGTCTGTAATGATGATGGCCCGCGTTTTCCGTCCCTGCGTTGCGTCAAGAAGCCGTTTCTGTTCCTTTGCCTCCTCTTTCAGCCGGCGCATTGGAGCCGAGTCAGGCGTAAGAACCGCAACAACTTTTGTCGCCATTACCATGTTACCGTAGCCGATGTTGACGAGATTATTCAGCATGCGTTATTCGATATTCTGAACCTGTTCGCGTATTTTTTCAAGCTCAGCCTTCATATGGACGACTTCGAGTGAAATCTGGGCATTCATGGCTTTTGACGCTATCGTATTCACTTCGCGGCCCATTTCCTGCAGCAAAAAATCAAGTTTCTTACCCAGCGATTCCTTCACTGGCCCGTTGAGGAATGCGTGAAACTGCTGTACGTGACTGTCAAGCCGCGTAAGTTCTTCCGTAATATCCGTGCGTTCAGCCAGTATCGCCATTTCCTGAGCGAGTCTTACCGGGTCAGGCGGTTCTCTCAAGAGCCTGTTCAGAACGTCTGACATCCGTTTTCGGGCATTTTCAACCGTTGCAGGAGCTTGGGCATGAACAGTTCTACTCATTCGGCTGACAGCGTCAAGCCGGGCTCTGATATCCTGAGCAAGGACAGCACCTTCCGCGGTGCGCATGCCATTGAGATCATCAAGAACCTGGGAGAGGCCGGCAGACAGGGTCTGCCAGAGGTTTTCCGCATCCTCATCCCCGTCGGCAACCTCAAGGAGATCACGAAAACCGGCAATCATCGCCAGGTCCACATCCCCCTTGAGTTTAAACCGTTTCTTCACATCCCTGAGAGCAGCAATATACTGAGCCGCCATTTTTTCGTCAACCGCTATTCTGTTTTCTTTTTCGCGGTCCGAGGCCGAAATAATGTATACATCAAAGCGCCCGCGCGAAAAACGGTCCTGCACGGCTTTTCTTATCCGAGGTTCCAGTGCAGCAAGATTTCGGGGGATTTTTAGCTGAATGTCGAGGTAGCGGTTATTGAGCGAACGTATTTCTATCGTAAAGCGGCCTGCCCCTTTACTGACTTCCGCCCGTCCGTACCCCGTCATGCTGCGTATCACCGTCATCGTCGCACCAACCCTGCCATGGCTGTCAATACTATACCACCCGTCCGTAATTGTCAATTATCGGACGCGGCGGTTATCCGCGTCCTTTCGAATAGTCCTCTTCCGCAACAGGAGCAAAATAAAAAGTCCTGACATATGCATTAAAAAGAAAATGAACCTCTATTTCCCAGATCGCGCTTATTTTCATCGTGCGGCGGTTTTCATCCCGATTGAGTGCAAAGTTCTCCCCACCAAGGGGCAGGTCAAGTTCCTTCGCTTTTCTAGCGAGATCTGACCGAATTTCCTCGTCCTTCAGCACCTGGGCAAGACGCGCCTTTATCACCATCTCGTCCTTCATTCGTTCGAAATCCATGTACATTGGTATTAGTTTGTACCCGACATGTATGACGAGAAACAAAAGGAACAAGATGATAACGAGCTTTATAGTACCTGCACCGGTTTCATTCCCAAACATACGCATTCGGCATCTCCTGCCTGTTACTGAATCAGACTTCCGATCCGCTCCCATCGCACCCAGCGGTCTCCGCCGTCCCATGACCAGTAAATAATAAGCGCCCTGCCTATGATTTTTTTATAATTCACAAAGCCCCAGAAACGGCTGTCCTGGCTGTCATCCCGGTTGTCTCCCATGACGAACACCGATTCCTTCGGCACCAGTATCGGTCCGAAGTCATATCCGGACTGATTTTTGTAATACTGGATTTCATGCTTTACAGTGCCAAGTTGCTCTTCCAGCAGCTGGGCCTTTATTTCATAATAGCGATCACCCATCTGTTTTTTATCAGTATACAAGTCCTTTTCAGTCGTCTTGACCGGTTGCTCATTGATGAGAAGTCTGCCGTTTTTTATCTCGATTTTGTCGCCCGGCAGTCCGACTACACGTTTGATGAAATCCTTTTTTTCATCCTCCGGATACTTGAAAACAATGATCTCTCCGCGTTTTGGTTCCTGCCAGGCAAATATTCTGCTGTCAGCAAACGGAATCCGGGGACCATAGACAAATTTGTTCACCAGCAGATGGTCTCCGATCGTGAGAGTCGGTTTCATAGAGCCTGATGGTATTTTAAACGCCTCTACACCAAACTGCCTGATGAACAGTGCGATGACAGCGGCAATAAGAAATGGTTCGATCCATTCTTTATAGAAGGTTTTTTTCTTTTGGGTTTTTTCTTGTTGTTCGGACATCCTGCCTCCAAAACCGGTACCCTGCAGTACCAGCACGGTAAATTTCAGATAGGGTGGGATACTGTTCCCGAAAAAAATGCACACCAGGGTTGACTTTCCGCGTTCGCAAAAGCATTTATACCGCTTTTATTCTCCTACCTTCAGCACCGCGAGAAACGCTTCCTGGGGAAGTTCAACGCTGCCCACCTGTTTCATGCGCTTTTTGCCTTCTTTCTGTTTTTCTAAAAGTTTGCGCTTTCTTGTAATATCGCCGCCGTAGCATTTTGCAGTCACATTTTTGCGGAGCGCCTTGACGGTTTCGCGTGCAATGACTTTGGCGCCGATCGCCGCCTGAATGACGACTTCATAGAGCTGCCGAGGAATGACTTCCTTGAGCTTCTCCGCAAGCTGCCTTCCTCGTGCCGCAGCCTTGTCCCTATGGGTGATGAGCGACAAGGCATCAACCGGTTCACCGTTCAGAAGCATATCAAGTTTAACAAGATCAGACTCCAGGTAGCCGGAGAGCTCATAATCAAGCGAAGCATACCCTTTGGTAAGCGACTTGAGCCTGTCATAGAAATCCATAACGATCTCATTCAGCGGCAGATCGTAACTGATCAGCACCCGGTCTTTTGTGATATACGTGATTTCCTTCTGTATCCCCCGCCGCTCCTGACAGAGCGCGATAAGCGGCCCCACATACGACTCGGGCGTGATGATCGAAGCCACAATTACCGGTTCTTCAATGTGTTGAATATCCTGAATCTTGGGTAATTTGGCCGGATTGTCGACCATAACGATTTGCCCGTCGTTTGTCGTCACCCGGTAGACCACTGTCGGTGCAGTAGGTATCAGCGCCAGTTTAAATTCACGTTCCAGCCGTTCTTTGACGATATCCATATGAAGCAGCCCGAGGAACCCGCAGCGGAAGCCGAACCCGAGAGCGAGGGATGTTTCCGGTTCATACGTAAACGAGGAATCGTTTAAGCGGAGTTTTTCAAGAGCATCCCGAAGATCCGCATAGTCATCGCTGTTCATCGGATAGATGCCCGCGAAAACCATGGGTTTGACGTCCTTGTAACCCGGAAGCGGCGCATCTGCAAGCTGCTCAGCATCCATGATCGTATCGCCGATTTTTGCGTCTAAGATTCGTTTGATTCCCGCAATAATGTAGCCTACTTCCCCTTGTGACAATTTTTCGGTCTGCTTTTTCTGAGGAGTGAATATCCCGACGGACTGCACTTCGTACGTGGCCGCATTGGAGTGAAGTCTGATTTTTTGCCCTGCCCGCACCGTCCCGTCCACTACCCGAACAAGAATCACCACTCCCTGATATGCGTCGTACCATGAATCGAACAATAGAGCACGGAGCGGAGCATCCGGACTTCCTGAGGGAGAAGGAATGCGCTTCACCACAGCTTCAAGAATGTCATGCGTTCCGATCCCCTCTTTCGCGCTGGCAGGAATGGCCCCCCGCGAATCCAAACCAACCACATCCTCAATCTGCCGCTTTACCTCTTCTATATTTGCGCTCGGCAAATCGATTTTATTGATTACAGGGATCATTTCAAGATTATGATCGATGGCAAGGTATGCATTGGCAAGCGTCTGTGCCTCCACGCCCTGCGATGCATCAACGACAAGGAGCGCGCCTTCACAGGCGGCCATGCTGCGGGATACTTCGTAGGTAAAATCAACATGGCCGGGCGTATCAATCAGATTCAGAATATATTCCTGTCCATCCGATGCGGCGTACCGGAGACTCACGGCATGAGCCTTGATGGTAATGCCCCTCTCCCGTTCCAAATCCATGTCATCGAGCACCTGATCACCGCCGGCAGCTGCCATCTCCCGGTCTGAAAGCGCGCCGGTGTACTCCAGTATCCTGTCGGCAAGCGTTGATTTTCCATGGTCAATGTGGGCAATAATGCAAAAATTTCTAATGTTCCTGCTTGACATAATTTCCGAGGTTCTCCGATACAGACGGCAGACTCAGTATAAAAAAATCACTGCCGATCAGCAGCCATAAAAAATAACACAACCTTTTTGAGAATTATACGGGTTTCTACCCGCCCACATTTTGAAGAGCTGCTGCGGCCGCTCCGACCATCCCCGCATCATCTCCAAGCAGGGAAGGCACAATTCTGGCTCTTTGGGCAGGCACCAAAAAAGCCCGCCGCAGAACCTCTTCGCGAACAGAATCGATAAACAGCGGCCATGCATCCTTGATTCTGCCGCCAAGCACAATCATTTCAGGATTGAAAATATTGACCAGGCCCGCCAGAGCAATACCGAGCATACGTCCCGCTTCTTTCAGTACACGCCGGGCGGTCCGATCTCCCGCCTGGGCCATCTGATAAACTTTCTCAGAAGTCATGGCATGCAGATCATCCGCTGAAAGCGATCCACCTGCTGCTTCCTGGTAGCTTTGGACAATACCGCGGGCCGACGCATACATTTCCAGACACCCATTATTGCCACAGGTACACAACCTGCCGTCCGGAATCAGGGTCAGATGACCGATCTCGCCAGCCATTCCATCTGCGCCATGCCAAATTTTTTTATTCAAAACAATCCCGCCACCCACACCCGTCCCGAGTGTAAGAAGGAGCATGCTGTCAATGCCTTTGGCAGCGCCGCGCCATTGTTCCCCCAATGCCGCGGCATTTGCGTCATTTTCTATAAAAACGGGGAGCTTAAGCCTGTGCTCTAATGTTTCCTTAAGCGGAAGATTGTTCCAGTCGGGAAAATTCGGAGATTTTACAACAATACCGGTATTCATCTGAATGACGCCGGGAGCACCAACACCAACAACCTGCACATCCATTCCTCGTTTTACAGCTGCCTCCTGCTGCCGTATGATATTATTTGCAATCCGAAGTACAACTTTTTCCCATCCCTCGGATGCGTGAGTGGCTTCCTTGTACAGTTCAAGGATATCTCCATCCGTGGTCAGAAGCGCTGTTCTTAAATTCGTTCCGCCAAGGTCAACACCAATAACGGCACGACCCACCTCTAACCTCCATAACTATCTAAAAATAATGAAATATTCTAAAGATTTTTATATTAACATACCGGTAATCAAATGTAAACAATATTAATACTATTATCCGCAAAAAAACATCCTGCTCCCCGCTGCGAAAGGTTGTTCAAGGATTTGTCACAAGATAGAACCAATTGAGAAAAACTAGAAATACGGCGCAAACTCTTAAAACGTTTTTTGCCTTTTCCGTAAACTGCACGTTCAATCTGGGAATGTCCAGAAGAAGCGTCGTAAGACTGTAAAAAAAAATTAAGACAGCAGCAATCATGCCGAATGCACTTAATGGATTGGCGGCAATTGCAATAAAAACATCTCCCTGGGAAAGATACATGATTGACCGTGAAGTTCCGCAGGTGGGGCAAGGCAAACCGGTAAACGTATGGAGCAAACAGGATGGGAGGAGGACAGACACGGGGAGAAATCGGGCAATGCAAAGAGCAAGAAGTGCTATTCCGCCGAACACAATGCCAAATTCTATCTGAC
>CAZYEF010000040.1:0-17902 GCA_964646375.1 uncultured Nitrospiraceae bacterium
AAAGATGTTCATCACTGAACATGGGCTATTTTATCAAGTACTTTTTGCAAGCCTTTTTCGGAAAAAATCAGAGTTCTCCATTGCTCTCCGCCAAATGCTTCCGTCTGCCGGTCTATCCACTGCAAAAACTTGGATGGTTCTCCAAAGACTTCAATTCCCTTCAGCATGGCGATCTTTACCCGTATTTTGTATATCGGCTTTGCTTCGTCGGGCACTACAGTCTCAATCGCGGCCAGCTCCATATTCATCTTTCTGCTGAAATCCACGCACTGACTGTATTCCGGAGTCTCCACGAGCGTGGCGATATGGTGTCCAAGATTAACATCGTTATGCATGCGAACGATATTTGCAATATCCTGCATTATCTCAAGTTTTCTGCTGACGATATCTTTCATTATTTTTCCCTGCACAAAACAGCCAAATCAGCTGAATCTGCCTGATGTTCATTATACTGCGGCGTTTCAATGTTAAGCAAGCGATTTATTAGTACTAAGTATACATGATAACAGGGGGATGTGGGGTATGATCTGCGTCATAAGGCCGGAAAGGATGGCAAATCACCTTACTTCAAACGATATTTGATCGGCTATATTTCCTGTTGGGGTCATGAGATACAATTGATGCACCCCGGGCGACGGCTTCCAGGCTCCATCTGCAGCCGATTCGATTGTGCTTTCGTCGATTTTGAGGCGAAACAACGGATCAGTCGTTGATGTTTTAAAATAAACTTTCTGAAGATCAGGGGGAATGTCAGGGTCAATCGCAATCACCATGTGCGGTGCGGGATAGGTAATCTTCGGGTTGACGTCTGTCGTGGCGGGACGAACAGCATCCGTTTCGGTACCAGCAATAAAATACTCACGCTTTGTAACACTCACGCCTCTATCATCAATTTTCACGGACTGAACTGCTATTTTCTCGGGCACACCAGGTCCGATGCTGGGGGAACTTTGATGAAGATAATTCATAATTTCTAGCCACACTGGTGCCGCTCCGCTCACGCCGGACACGTTCCACATGGAAGCGCCGGAGAAGTTTCCGACCCATACACCGACCGTATAGCGGTCAGAGTACCCCGCGCACCAGTTGTCTCGCATATCTTTGCTTGTCCCGGTCTTCACCGCTGTCCAGAAGCGCGTTGCAAGCGGATTTTCTAGACTGAATGTTGCGCTCCGTGCCTCGCGGTCTGAAAGAATGTTGGAAATAATAAATGCCGCTTCCCGGGAAAGCGTGCGTCTGCGGGCACCCGGTTTTTCTTCATACGCTGTCCGCAGTTTACTCCAGACCCCATTATTCGCAAGGGTGCGGTAGGCATTCACCAGTTCCCAGAGCGTAACGTCGGCGGTGCCGAGTGCAAGAGAAGGCCCGTAGTCCTGGGAGTCTTTCAAATTGTTAAACCCGAACTCACGCAATTTCGCGACAAAGGCATTGATGCCGACAAGGCCTGTTATCCGGACTGCCGGTATGTTAAGGGAGGACGCAAGCGCTACCCTGGCAGAGACGAGGCCTTTGAAATTTTTGTCATAGTTTTCAGGGCGATACACACCACGTTCGGTCGGAATATCAAGCGGTGTATCCTCGATTAATGACGCGGCTGTAATGATCTTTTTTTCGATCGCGAGACCGTAAAGAAACGGCTTGAGTGTTGACCCCGCCTGCCTGCGTGCCTGTATGCCATCCACGTATTCTGCAGACGAATTTTTTCCTACATTGGCGACATAGGCAAGAACATCTCCGCTCCCGTTGTCTACTACGAGCACGGCCCCGTCCAGCACATTCTGTTTCGCAATCTGCTTGATTGCCTGCTGAAGTGTTTCAGCGGTAAAGCGTTGCAAACGGATGTCGAGTGTTGACGTTGTTTTCGTCTTTCCTTCATGCAGCAGCATCCGCGCCATATGCGGAGCAAGATCGGTTTTTTTCCTGACAACAGAGGGTCTGGACAGGACGTTAACCGCAAGCTGGCGGATTTTCTCATGCGGTGTTGTGGTCCCAAGCGCTGCAGCAAGCTGCACGGCCCGCTCTCCAACTTTCCCTGTGGAAGCATTGGGGGCCCTGATCAGGACCGCAAGTATTAAAGACTCTGCCTCATCCAGTCCGGTCGGATCTTTATCGAAAAGCCCCCGTGAAGCAGCCGCAATACCCTGAAGCTCTCCCCTGAAGCTTACGAGATTAAGGTATGCCTCCAGGATCTGGGTCTTCGTCCAGATGTTCTCGATTTCCTGCGCAGCCTTAATCTGTTCCCATTTTTGAGCGGTGGTTCGCTGCATCGTTTTCTTTTTCAGCTTGTTATCGAGAAAAGAAGCAAGCTGCATGGTAATCGTGCTTGCGCCACGCCTGCCGCTGCCGAACAAGCTGCTGACGGCAGCGGAGGCCAGAGCCCTCCAGTCTGCGCCGTGATGCTCATAAAATCGCTTGTCCTCCGATCGGATGACCGCCTTTACGAGAGCAGGGGAAATGTCCGGAAGACCGACCCACGCGAGTTTACGGGCGTACAAATCAATACGCAGTTCGTGAATTACCTCGCCGTGGCGGTCGAGAAGAACAGCCTCAGAAGATTGATATGCGGCTTTGACGGAGGAAAAAGAAGGGGCAGCAAAGACATCGCTCTGCGCGAGGCATATTGCAATTATAATTATGAAATATTTCATTGCTGTTTATTTTTTAAAAATTTCAGAAACCCTGTGAAAATCCGGATAGTTGATATGAATGATAATCGCCCCAAGGAAAACAAGCAACAGAATGATTACAAAGGGTTTCCAGGTCGTCCGAAAGACACTGCCTTTCCAGTCGGGATTATCAATTTTTTTCGCACTTTTTATAAGACCTGCTGCAAGAACAAAATCGAAGGCCGCTTCACTCAGAATAAGAGGGGCATTATAAACTATATACAAACCTCCTCCAAAGACAACCGCCAGCAGCAGCCCTAGAAGAACAAGGATGACACCCGCTTCTTCTGCCTCAGAGATTCCTGATATCGCCTTTCCTGAGACATCGTCAACTGCTTTTCCAGCACCCTGTGCGCTGTCGATTAGAGCCTCTTGTGCAGTAATGTTACTACAAGTGGTTC
Source organism: uncultured Nitrospiraceae bacterium (assembly GCA_964646375.1). Classification (GTDB taxonomy): domain Bacteria; phylum Nitrospirota; class UBA9217; order UBA9217; family UBA9217; genus JBAZLV01. The sequence goes on from CAZYEF010000040.1 coordinate 3,068, forward strand.
CGTTCTCAAACGAACCAGACGCACCGCCTCCTCCGGACAGTCCTCCCCTTCCTCCGGAAAAAGTCCCCCGGCTTTGGATGCTCTCTCCAGTTTCGACAAAATCAGGAATAGTATTGCAAGTATCCGATATCGCATCGTCAACATTGTCACTGTTCTGCTCTCCTGTTGTTATCACATATATCAACCACAATCTCATAAACCCAAAAAATGCACCATAGGAAACAATGACAGCAAGAGGATACCTGATAGCAATATTGTCGATATTCACGACAAGCAGAATCTTAGACGCAATCAGGCCGGTAAGCGCAGCCCCCGCAAGAATCAGCGACATATGAAAGCGGAGAAGAAACCGCTTTCCCAAGATGCTGGCGAAATATTTTTTTCCTGCCGTAATATCCATCGGTTAATGACTCAGCTGGGAGCAGATCACCGGCATTGCATAATCAAATAATCGTTGCTGCAAGAATATGTTTTGCTCATGCTTACTGCCCTATTTCCATCTTCTTGTTCGGTATCTCTCCGAACATTTCTGGCGAATACAATGCCTCGACGCGAGTTTCGGAAAGTTCGAAAGAGCCGCTTGTATTCAGGCGCACGGTGTATTCCAGAGACCACTTGCCTTTCGATACGTACTCATAATACGCGCGGTATGCCGTAAACGTCCGTTCGGTGAATACAGGCCAGGCCCTGCCGGTCTTTGTTTCATCCTTAGTCAATATCTTCGAATCTCCTCCCAGACCACTTCCAAGAATGGTTCCTCCCGCTGGTATTGGATCGTTCACGACAACCCACGTCATGTCTGCCTGGGATTCGATATCAAGCTTCACTCGCAGAACATCTCCGCGCGACCACGTGCCTTTCTGCTTCTGTTCGAGGGGTGTCAAGGTCTTTTTTATCGTATAGCCGCTGGCGAGCGGTTCTTTTGTTGATATTGCGGCCATGCTCTGGATGGTTGCCCAGGGTTTTCCTGTTCCCTGGTGCTCGATAACAAGCTCGGCTCTTTTTTGCGGCCAGCTGAAAACTATGCCTGAACCTTCGGCAGCACCCTGCCAGTTGACGCTTTTTGTTTTACCGTCAAAGGTGCCGGACGATATACCCGTAACCGGTACGGACTCAAATTTTTTCGAAAACTTTTCCATAGCAAGAACGCCCCACGCGTTTGCCGTGGTTGTGTTCCAAGCGCCATGACGCTGTCTTCCGATGGCGCCGCGAACCAGCCTCGGCATGTCTTCCTTCCACTGTTCACGGTCGAGGAGTGTCAGGACTGTTCTGACCGCGTTCACGTCTCCGGAAATCATGAGCCACCACAAGTAATCCGATTTTTCAGTCGAAAAGCCCATCGTCGTTCCTTGGAAATTTATGCGTGAACGGATGATCTGTTCGGCTTCCTTCATCTTTGCATCGCGTTCCGGTATGTTCTGCCCGCGCATCAAAACGTTCATCCAGTCAATAACGGCAGACGTAGGCCAAAGATTCGGTTCAAGCGTAATGGAGCCCAGGAGCCTCGGCTCTGCTTTGCTATAGCGGGAAAGCGCTTCGAGAGCGGCCAGTTTCCTGATGGAAACGTCCGCGGTCGGAAGCGACGACCAGCGCACGATTTTCCCTTCTATGAATCCCTGCAATCCCGCAAGCATTCGGGTTTTTACCTCTGTGGGAATTCCCCAGCCTGCTTCGTTCGATACAGAAAGCAAGTATGCCGTGAGCGTGTCGCTGCCATAAGAACAAGTGGGGAAGTATTTCACAAGACCGTCAGAATCGAGAAGCGCGGGAAGCTCCGCGGTCACGCTTTTCCAGAGCGATGCGTCGCGCAGGGCGATGGCGCGTGATGCTTTCTGCTCCATGCAGGTATAGGGGTAGTTCTTCATATACCATGTCACCCCGCCCAGTCCCTTCGAAAGTTTTCTGCGCAACGAAAGCTGTATTCCGCCTTTCGCCGGCAGTGCATCGTTGGGCTTTTCTATCGTCAATTCCTGCGGTTTTTCAATTTGCGTGATCGTCGCCTGCAAAACCCGCGGCTGGACCGTTTCTGTGACCTTTTGTGTGATCCTGAGCTTATCGGTTGCCGGGCCGTTTTTCTCTTTTGCGGAAACGCTCCAGACAAGGGAATCAATATTCACCGGCACGGCTGTGTCCCAGAAAATCTCTCGTGCTTCGCCTGCTGAGAGGCTTTCGGTTTTTGAAGCCGGTTTTGCCGGCGCATTCTTTATCGAAGCGGAAATTTCAACATCCATTTTCCGGTCAGATGCATTCCGGATCGTAAACCCTGCCCTGTATCGGTCACCTTCCCGGAGTACGGGCGGCAGACCTGAAAGAAGCATGAGGTCCTGGGTTGTCCGAATGGATGTTTCTCCGCTTCCGAACAGTCCGGCATCCGCATTCGCCACAGCAACAATGCGGAAACTTGTGAGCGAGTCGTTAAGGGGAATTTCGACAGTAGTTTCTCCGTTGTCGTTCAGCTTTACGCGGCCTTTCCAGAGAAGCAGCGTATCGAACATTTCGCGGGTGGTTGTCTTTCCCCCTCCGCCGCCCGCTGGATAGGCTTTCAGGCCATAATGTCTTTTGCCGACAACCTGCATTTGCGCGGTGGAGGTGTGCACTTCATACCCGCGGCGACCCATCATCCCGTCCAGCAGCTTCCAGCTTTTGTTCGGCATCAGCTCCAGAAGCCCTTCATCTACAGCGGCGATAGCCAGCTCAGTAGTTTTCGGCGGCCAGGGATTTTTTTTGTCGCGCGTGCGGACTTTGACACGGATTTTTGCCTTGTCACGGGTATGGTAGATTTGTTTTTCCGGCGCAAGAAATACCCTCAGTTCATGCGCCCGCCAGCCGACATTGACCTCCGCGATCCCGAGTTTATATGCGGGTCTGCCGAGATCCACCAACGCAGTCGGCTTTACATCACCAAGCCGGCCGCGGACGCACAACACTGATACGAACACATTCGGCGCGTAGTTTCCCTTCATTGCCACATCAATAACCGGCATTTTACCGGAGAGTTTTTTAACGGAGGCTTCCATCACACCCTCGCGTTCCACGGTTACGAGAGCAGTCGCTTCGCGGAACGGCATTCTGACCTGAAACCGCGCCGTTTCGCCCGGCTCATACTGCTTCTGCTCAGGCAAGAGGTCTATCCTGTCGTTGTCCGAAACGTCGAACCACCACTCGCTTTTGTCCGCAATCCAGATGTCGCGATTGGCTAACGATTCATTGCCGCTATTATCAGCCGTGCGCGCCTGTATAATAACGTTCCCGGATACCGGGGAACTGGATTCGCAGATAAGCAGTCCCTTTGCGTCGGTTCTGCCTTCGCATATCTGCTTGACCTTTTTTGTTTCCGTGGAATGTTCGTACGCATAGAAGCCGCCGATCAGCCGTTTGCGGTGTGAATAAGTCTTCCGCTGAAACAGCTCTGCCGTTATGCTTTGGTTTGTTTTTGGTTTTCCGGTTAAATCGAGAGCAAGCACCTGAAATTTGAAAGAATCTTTCGACGAAACCCAGGAGTCCTGCTTAATTCCGATGAGGACGTCAGAGGACCAAAGCGGAATGCGCGACGAGACGGTCTGAACATCGCCATTCGGATCTCGGAACTCCATTTCGGCCAGAATATCCTGCGGAGTTGCCGATTTGGGTAAATCCTTAATCGTCGTTCGGACCGCTCCATTTGCATCAAGCGTAAGTTCACTGCTTCGGGTTTCGGAGCGCTTTGTTTTTTCCCTTGAACGTGAAGGCCTTTCTTCATCCTCTTCGCCATACTCTTCATCATCAGAACGTTCCCCTCGCCTTATGATCCCTTCCTTGACCCTGCCGTTGGCAAACACAAAATCATCATATTGACTGAAATTCGTCTGACGGGGTGAAACCATGGTTCTAAGCTTCACCGGCGCGCCCGAAGCTCCGCCCCCCGAGAGATGCTTCACGAACAGATCAACAGTCGCTTCTCTCGCATTCACGAGCGGATCCTTGGATGGCTGAATAATGCCTTTCATGAGCGGCACGCGAAATTCTTCAACCCGGAATGATCCGGATAGCAGGCCGTCGGCGCTGTAATATTCCTCATCGCCTTCTTCATATCCTCCGACGGCAGACTGTTGTTTCTTTTTGCCGCCTGCTTTTTTGAGCAGCGTAATGGTGTATGTGCCAAGCTTGGCATCCCTCGGAATTTTCCAAAAAGATTCGGCAATCCCCTTTTGATCCCAGGTTAATGGAAATTCATAGCGCTGGTCGCTCCCCTGGTGCTGGATCACGACCATTTTGGGCAAATCCTTCACAAACGAAAAACCAGCGCTCGTATGTTTCCGAACCAGATGCTTTAAGGATACGGTTTCTCCGGCGCGCAAAAGACTCCGGTCGGTGATGGTATGGGCAAGGACCGGTCCGCGGTATTCAGCCTGAGGGAGATTGAACCGCCAGGACTCGATTCCCTGATTCCAGGCTGAACGCACGAAGGTCATGTCATCTGTTGTTCGCGCAAATACGTAATACCCGCCCTCGGAGTGTTGTTTGCAGCGCGGCAGCTTGTGGTCCTGCGGCAGTTTCTTGTTGATAAAGGCGATCCCCTGCTCGCCGGTTTTCCCATCCCAATAAACTTTTCCCTGGCAGTCTCGTATTGAAACAACTGCGTCTTTCACCGGCTCGGACTTGTCAAGCGAGGTCACCCAGACAAGCGAGGATTCGCGACTCTGCTTAAAATGGGCCACAAGGTTTGTTACGAGAGCCGCAGTAGGAACAAAGTAGGGAAGAGATTCTCCGTGAAGCGATTTTCCGAGAATCACACTTTCAAGTTCCACCACGAAAAATCCGGTTTCTTGCAGCGGAATTCCGATGACTTCAAACGCCTTGGCCCCATTCGGTTTTGGCATACTGAACGTGCTTGCTAGCTTTTCTTCCCGTGTTCCGGAAAAAATCGATTTCTTCGAGTCCGCCTCAGCAACCCGGTTCAGCCACCGGATGACATCGGTCTCGGAAGCAAAACTCTTGATTTTACCGAGAACGCGGCCGAAAAGAACGCTTTTCATTGAATCAATCATGATGTCCGTGGTTTTTTCTGTTGCACTCTTTGCGTCCGCCAAGTCAAGCGCCTTCATTTTTAATTCAGCTTCTATGTTTCGCACTGTTGCCGGCAGCACGGCGTCCGCACGCTCGATAATCCCAAACCGGGAGGTAAACTTGGCGAGCGGCGGATAGTCCGCGGTTTTGACTGTAAGCGGATACTGGTCGCTGTTCGACAGAGATCGCCCTGCATCGTCCCGCATATTTTTAGGAAGATTTATTCGAAAGGATGAAAGCGGCGGAAACGGGCCTGAAAAGCGCAGCCCTTGGACGTATTCAGGCGGTTTTGCATATGCTTCGTTTTCATTGCCATCGTAACCCTGCAAGACCGGCTTATATGTTCCGGCAGGCCCCTGAAGGGTGATCGCCTGAGCATATTCGCGCGCTACCGGAGAGGAAAACTGAAGAGAAAACGGCAGAAATGGGATACAGTCAGCATCCACGTTTTCACGGTCACAGCTGAACACTGCCTTGAACGGATCGCGTACTCTATAGGAGAGTCTTTGCTCTCTGGATGTCGTTACGCCGGTTTTTGATTCAATACCTTGGCCCCAGACGAGCGCAACTTTTGCGCTGCTCGGGAAATTCTGTTTGCACTGAACAACCAACAGGGAATATTCGCCGGCGTCGTCCCGCGATATACCGAACCGGTAGTACTGCCCCTGCGATTTCAGCAGACGTTCACGATCTGCGCCTTTCAGTATCTTCACGCCGACCTGCTCACGGATGCCTTCCACTGTACAGTACGCGTGGTCGTGAACCGTCTCCTCTTTCGCTTCTGCGTCAAGCGCAAGAATAAATGCCTGCTCTTCATCGATGTCTCTGCCTTCATACGGTTGAGATCGTATGATCGAAGGACCTCCGGTATTAAAAGAAAACTTTTTTTGACCACTTATCTTGCTGCCGGCAAACGTTTTAAGATCCGACTTGACCTCGAAATCGCAGCGCACCCCGGCCGGCAGATCGCGTCCAAAATCATACACCCAATTCCTGCTATCCACCCACCTGCCCCTGCCTTTTTCCTGGCATGTTATTTCAAAAGGCTGCACAAGATTGGGATCAGAAAACGGAACCATTTGTTCTGAAAAGCGGGCAGTTACTTGCCGAATTTTTTTTACCTCGCCCTGCGGAAAAAAAAGGGACACCGTCTGCTCCGACGCGTAGCCACTGGAGGACAATAAAATGGTAATAACGATCCAAAGCCCCAGCCATGTTCGTCTCATAATTAACTCCCTTAATAATGAATATCCGGTTCCTGGTTTTTACTTATAACAACCGCGTTTTTTTGCTAGAAAAAGAATTTCAACTCAGCATGCCGTTGACCTTTCGGTCGTGCTGCGCGCTGAAAAAATTATCACTATTTTGCGATAAGTTCAGGATGAAAAAAATAGTTTCTGCGGCAAGAAGATCTACAGCTTTACGGAGTGTATTCTTAGAGTCATATAATTTCTATACTCGTGGTTTATTTCTCATTCAAAATTTAACCTAACACTAATATGCACCCTTGTCAACCTCCGGGGTACTGGAGCCCTCTCCTGCAGAAGCCGAGGCTTCCTCGGTAAACGCTACCTTCCGCTGCGTACTGCAATCCCCATTCGGTTTCAGTCGGGGGATTCCATGTCGCTGGATCTAAAATATACGAAGTGACCATATGGAAATTCCGAAGAGAAAATGAATAATTTTTATTGCTAATAGCTTTTTTTGGTGTAAACTGATTTTAATGGTTTTGTAACGTTCTTGTAATAATTCGGTCGTATAAATATATTAGCAACTGTTCGAACGAACCGGCAGCTTAAACATGAGTAACTTTACTACCATTTCAAAAGATAATATGTTAATGCAGGATCTTCAAAGGGAAGAAACAGCGGTCGGTTCTTTTATCAGGCCCGCCTTGAGTGTACCGCCTGACATGATCACTTCCAGGATCGCGGATTATTTTTTTCGTTTTCCTAAAGTTGACACCCTGGCAGTTGTTGATGAGACCAAGCCGGTTGCTCTGGTGACAAGACAAAAGCTTATGGCTAAACTGTTTTATCGGTTTGGGCAGGATCTATTCGGCAAGCATCCCATCATTTCTCTCGCAGACACTTCGCCGCTCATCATCAATGAATCGGAATCTCTGGATGTCGTTATCGCAAAAGCAATCGACAGAGACACCAGCGTGGCGTATGACGATATCGTTGTTATCGACGAATCCGGCTGTTTTAAAGGCCTCCTTTTCATGAAAGAATTGGTGATACAACAAAGCAATATCCTCGCTAAAAAAGTCGCCCAAAATCAGCAGATGATAGAAATGCTCAAAGAACTTGCGCATCAGGACCCGCTGACCGGTTTATTCAACAAACGGCACTTTTTCGAAATTGGAGCGGCTCTTCATAATGCCGCTCTGCGCAACAATTTCAAAATTGCGGTTTTTGTTGCAGATATTGACAACTTTAAACAGGTCAATGATACATACGGACATGACGCCGGCGACATTGTTCTCATAAGAACGGCACAGTTGCTGAAAAATATTTTTAGGCGACAGGATGATATCATTGGCAGATTTGGAGGAGATGAATTTTGCGCGATTGTTCTTTTTAACGACATGTCGTTTCTTCATGCGCTCGCGGATAAATTGCGCCATCATGTTCAGCAACAGACCGTTGTATATGGCAGTGAAAGAATACGTATTACCGTTTCTCTCGGATGCTGTGCAAAAAAGCTAACCACTTTGAAGGATATGATAAAAAATGCAGATGCTTTGCTGTACGAAGCAAAAAGAAGCGGAAAAAATACTGCATGTGTTTTATGAAGTTTTCTGTAATCTGCATCTAAAAATCTGCTTCATTCAGATTTTTTAATTACTTTACCCGCAAGGATGTATTCTTCTTTCCGTTAAGGATTGCAACGGAGAATACACCTTTTTTTGCTTATCCAGAATTTACACAGAGAAGTTTACACTACCCACAGAACAACCATCTTTGCTCTTTTTTAAATTTTATGATACTATGAATTGTTTTTTCGTGAGGTTTTTTCTCGGTGACAAGGGCGACAGAATCGGAATTGAAAATGCCCGATCGGGTAATTTGAGTTGTGGAAGCTTTAATATGAAATGATTAACGATTGCAAACAATCCTCTGCCAACCAAGTTTTTCCCATCGTTCTCATCAGCTGCATCATCCTTCTCGGACTCTATATAACCAGTATTTACAACTACTTACTGTTTCATACGTTGGTGGAATTGTTCGGTGTTATTGTATCATTTTCAATATTCATTTTGGCGTGGAACACACGACGACTTCATGAAAACCAATATCTTCTCTTCTTTGGGCTTTCCTTTCTGTTTAGTGGCGCCCTGGAGTTGCTCCACACCTTAACTTACAAAGACATTGAAATTTTTCAGAACCAAGGCGCAAATTTGCCTACGCAGTTGTGGATTTCCTTTAGGTATGTACTCAGTGTATCCTTTTTAGCAGCGCCGTTTTTTATGAGACATACTTTTAAAATTTCAAATGTTACGGCAGGATATACGATAATTACGTGCGGGCTGATCTCTGCTATCTTCCTGGGTTACTTCCCTGATTGTTATATAGAAGGCAACGGGTTAACCTCATTCAAGATTTACAGCGAGTATGTTATCCTGGTTTTGTTTTTGGTTAGTCTGGTTATGCTGATCAGGCATCGAGAATTTTTGGATGGAGCGGTAATGCGACTTCTTGCCGGCGCTATTTTACTTTCAATTTTCTCGGAGATTTTATTCACGCTCTATACAGCCGTGACCGGAGCAGCAAATATGATAGGTCATTTTCTGCTACTGGCCTCAACAACCTGTGTTTTCCGGGCAATTATAGTCACGGGCATGTCGGAGCCAACTCGTCTTCTCTTTCGGGATCTGAAGCTGAGCAGCGAAAAAATCGAGGTTCTCAACCAACGCTTGCAAAAGAGTATTACAAAACTGGAGGAATCCAACAGAGAGCTCGAAGCATTTACTTACTCCGTATCACATGACCTTCGCGCTCCTCTCCGAACGGTCTCAGGTTTTTCAAAAATTGTACTGGATGACTATGCTGAGAAACTGGATAAGAACGGTAAACATTATCTCTCGCGCATTTTTGAAAGCACTGAAAGAATGTCGAATATAATTACAGACTTATTACGCTTATCAACGCTCTCTCGCCAGGAGATGAATAGAATTGATATTGATCTGAGCAGCTTGGCAGAATCAGTATGGTATAAACTGCATGAATCCAACAACGACAGGAAAATAGATTGCGTCATCGCTAAGGGTGCGAGGGCATTGGCTGATCAAAATTTAATGCGAATTGTGTTTACAAATCTTTTCGAGAATGCGCGCAAATTTTCCGAAAAAACTACCAGCGCATGGGTAGAGTTCGGATACAAAAAAGAAGAAGGAAATACAATATTCTTTATTAGGGACAATGGCGCAGGATTTGATCAAAAATATGTTGATAAAATGTTTATTCCTTTTCAACGACTGCACATTGAGGAGGAGTTCAAAGGAACGGGAATAGGGCTGGCCATAGTGGAAAGGATCATAAAAAAACATGGCGGAAAAGTCTGGGCTGAAGGCGAAATAGGAAAAGGGGCAACAATCTATTTTACATTATAACACGTATGGTTTGCACTCGTAACGAAATGCGTTGATACGGAACGATTCCAGGTAGCCGTATCGGACTACGCTCTGGTTTTTGTTAGAATAATCAGATAAGCAGAATCCGGCATGTCCGGACAAAAAAGAACAGGGCATTTTTCTCATAAAAAATGCCCTGCGTTCTGTTTGGCTCCCCTTTGTGGAAGAAGCAAGGAAATTCTTTTCCAATCCGGCCGAATGTATGCCCTTGATTTTACTTGCAAGGGATTTGATGTCTAAGGAGCCGAGACTAACAATAGCCTAATAATTACATGCCGTCACTACCCGACCGTTATTTATACTGAAAATTAATCTATTTTCTGATCCGTCTCCATAACACTTTCCCGGTTACTGCGCCCGCTGGTCCACCGCGTAGATCGTCTTGAGCTCGCGATAGGCTTCGAAGCCCTCATCGCCAAACTCGCGTCCGATGCCCGATGCCTTGAAGCCGCCGCCCGGAGCGCCGAAATCAGGGAAATAGTTGTTCACGCCTAAGGTACCCGCGCGGACTGCCCGGGCGACTTTCAGGCCGCGTGACGGATCTTCGGTGAACACGGCGCTGCCGAGGCCGTAGATCGAATCGTTGGCGATGCGGACGGCATCCTCGTCGCCATCATGCGGGATCAGCACAAGGACCGGGCCGAAGATCTCCTCTTGCGCGATCTTCATGTCGTTGCTGACATTGACGAAGATGGTCGGTTCCACGTACCAGCCGCGCTGAATGTCTTTAGGGCGTCCGCCGCCTGTGGTGATCCGTGCGCCTTCGGCCATGCCGGAGGCAATATAGCCCTCGACGCGGGCACGCTGCCTTTCCGAAATCAGCGGGCCGATCTGGGTGTCTGCGGCCCACGGATCGCCTACTTTAAGCGCCTTTGCGGCAGCAGTGATGGCCTGGGCGAACTCGTCATAGCGGCTGCGCGGCAACAGGATGCGGGTAAGCGCCATGCAGGCCTGCCCGTTGTTGGCCATGATGCTGCCCATTGCGTATTGAACCACGGTCTGCGGATTGGCGTCATCGAGCACGACGGCTGCGGACTTGCCGCCTAGTTCAAGGGTGACGCGCTTGAGATCGTTGCCGCAAATCGCGCCGACCTTGCGACCAGCGGCAGTACTGCCGGTGAACGAAACCTTGTCGATGCCGGGATGGCGCACCAGATACTCGCTGACTTCCCGGTTGGCAGCAACGATGTTGAGCACCCCAGCCGGAAGGCCCGCCGCCTGCGCAGCTTCTGCCGCCAAGTAGAATTCCAGCGGCGTTTCCTCGGGCGCTTTGACGACAACGGTGCAGCCAGCAGCCAGCGCCGGTGAAATTTTTGCCATCAGCATGAACAATGGACTGTTCCAGGGCAGGATCGCGGCAACGACACCAACTGGTTCGTGGCGCACGGTGAAGGTCGCGCCGTTTAGACCTTGCCGCACCTCCTCCACGCCCTTCTTCTCGGCCATGTCTGCATAGTAGTAGTTGACGAGACCGGCCCCTGCCTGGCCTACCCACAGATTCATCGCGCGGGTGGTTCCGACTTCGTCGGTCATCACGTCGGCGATCTTCTCGTTCGCCGCTATCAACGCTCCCGCCAGCTTGCGCAAGATAACTCCGCGTTCGTTCGGCGACATGCGAGGCCACGGTCCTTCATCAAAAGCGCGACGTGCGGCAACGACAGCTGCATCTATGTCGGCTTCTACGCCCAACGGTGCCTTGCCGACCGGCTCCTGTGTGGATGGAGACAGTACGGAGATTGTCTGGCCACTTGCAGGCGTTCGCCATTTACCGTCGATAAATAAGTTCTCGTATTTATTCATCTCAGTTCTCCTTGAATCCCCTTTCTGCCAATATCTTAATGTCTTTTACTTCAATCACATTCTTTTCGTAGCCGTTCTGTGCAGCGTAGATCATTGCTTGTCCGACCTGGCTCATGGTCGTTATGATATTAGGCAAGACGATCTTAATGACCGGAAAGAACCACGCGATGTATTTATAATATTTGGCTACATTTCTTTGCCTGTCGGTGGACTCCATGAATCCGGGACGGAAACCGAAAGCCTGCTTAAAAGGCAACTTCATCAGATCGTTCTCGGTTTTGCCTTTTACTCTTGCCCACATCGCTCTGCCTTTTTCAGTGCTGTCGGTACCGCCGCCGCTCACATACACGAACGATATCCGGGGATTCGGGCCGACAGCCTTGGCGAAGTTCATGGTCGTATCGTAAGTAATGCGGGTGTACTCTGCTTCCTTCATTCCAACGCTGCTCACGCCTGCACAGTAAAAGCACGCATCGTAGCCTTTTAGCCTTTCGTCATTTTCTTGGAGCGACAAAAAATCCGGCACAATATATTCATTCAGTTTCGGGTGTGTAAATCCTATGGGCTTGCGGCTTACGCTCAGCACTTCCGTTACCTGCGGGTGCGCTAAACATTCCAGCAAAACACCCTCGCCTACCATTCCTGTTGCTCCTGAAATAATTACTTTCATGCGGAATACCTCGTTGAGAATAGGTGACAGATTATCTACTTCCCTGTACGCGCCTGCAGCGGCGACTTGCCGTGACCGTTGAGAGAGGTTGTTCCGAGGATGGCCCCGGTATCGCTAAGTTCCAGAACTTGAGCAGGCAACCGCAAACCGTGTACCCCGTTTTGAGCAAAACCGCGTTCAATCTCTGCTACGTCTGCTTGAGTTAGTTGAACTCGAGCCGAGCCGAGATTCTCTTCCAGGTGGTTGATCTTTGTCGTTCCTGGAATCGGTACGATCCATGGCTTGCGAGCAAGCAACCAGGCGAGTGAAACCTGTCCGGCCGTCGCTCCGTACCGCTGGCCAATGCGTTGAAGCAGGTCTACGATCGGGCGATTCGCTCGAAGCGCCTCTGGTGTGTAACGAGGAAACTGATAGGAAGCCCGGAAGTCGTTCTTTGGATCGAACACGGTGGACGGCGTGACTGTTCCGGTCAGGTAGCCCCCACCGAGCGGGCTCCACGCCACGAATCCGATGCCGAGTTCTTCGCAGACAGGGATCACTTCTTGTTCGGGGTCCCGCGTCCAAACTGAGTACTCGTTCTGCACCGCTGTGACAGTCTGCACCGCATGCGCGCGTCGAATGGTAGCGGCTCCAGACTCTGACAGGCCGAAGTGCCGGACCTTCCCCTCTCTGATCAAATCCTGCACCGCGCCTGCCACGTCCTCGATCGGAACATTTGGATCGATGCGGTGTTGATAAAAGAGGTCGATGGTGTCGGTCCTGAGGCGTTTAAGACACCCTTCGGCGACACGTTTGATGTATTCGGGGCGGCTGTTGAGGCCGCGCATCTGTTTAGTGACCGGATCAACCTCGTAGCCGAATTTTGTTGCAATGACGACCTGACGACGAACTGGCGCGAGAGCCTCACCCACCATTTCCTCGCTAAAAAATGGCCCATAGATAACAGCGGTGTCAAAGAGGGTGACGCCGTTATCGAAAGATCTTCGGATGAGCTTTATCGCTGCCTCGCGGTCCATTCGAGGACTGTAGGCCCCGGCGACATTCATGCAACCGAGTCCCAGGACGGATACCTCAAGCGGTCCCAAGCGACGAAGAGGGAGTGTGGATGCGGAGACAGGGCCTGCCTTCCCACTTCCAGTGGAGGGCGTCGGCTGCGCCTCCGCGGACACCGCAAGTTTCGGAAGCATTGATGCGCCTACCAACCCGCCGACTACTGCTGCGGTGTTTGCGATGAAGGCTCGGCGGCTAATCCCAGTTTCCTTTTTCTTTTCTGCCATAATGGTCTCCTGTTAGTCAATTTCTGCTCCGCAATGGTCATCAGTGATCATATTATAATTATGAAAATGCTAAGCAGGTAGACCAATCCGGGTCATTTCTTGCCTAATTCGCCGAAATCATCGATAAAGCATTGTGCACAATACCGAACTCTGCTACTATTCAGAAAGGTTATATCAATGGGAACGCAGGCATTCAAGAAGGTTATCGAGAACTGTGATTTGGAACATGCACGCAAAGCGCTGAGGAAGAGCATTGCTCGATTCGCCAATATAAGCGACTGCAAAGAATGTGTTACAACCGCGATCCCGGGCCTGTCGCTGTGGCTGTATGATGAAGTATCCGATCCGGAGAGCGGCCTGTACGAGCCGAGCGTTTGCATCACGGTCCAGGGAGCCATACGCTTGCTGCAGGGAGACGACTCCTATGTTTATGATGCACGCCACTTCCTGATCACTTCCGTGGACCTGCCAACGGTAGGGCAGGTTATCGAAGCGAGCCGGGAGAAGCCTTGTCTCGGGCTCCTGTTGAAGCTTGATCTTAAGGAGGTTTCACAGTTCATGGCGGACAGCAAGCTTCCTCCTCCACGTCCGCTGCAATCGAGCCGTGGAATGGCAACCGGCAAGATCACCTTGCCGCTGCTGACTGCCTTTCAACGGTTGATCGACCTGCTTGATGAGCCGAAGGATATACCTATTTTGGCACCGATCATCCAGAGGGAAATACTGTATCGTTTGCTGGTGGGCGAACAGGGCGCGCGCCTTCGCCAGATAGCGGCGTCGGGAAGTCAGAGCAATCAGATAGCGAGGGCGATCGACTGGCTTAAGGGGAACTTCATGCGGCCGCTGCGCATCGATGATTTCGCAGCGCGTGTCAACATGAGCACATCGACCTTCCGCCATCATTTCCGACAGGTGACGGCCATGAGTCCGCTGCAGTATCAGAAATGGCTTCGTCTGAGCGAAGCGCGGCGGCTGATGCTCACTGAACAGCTGGACGCGACGACCGCGGCGTTCCAGGTCGGCTATGAAAGCCCTTCGCAGTTCAGCCGTGAATATAGCCGCTTGTTCGGCGCACCACCGTTGCGCGACATCACGAATTTGCGACAGATGACTTTGTAGAAACATGGTGCTATCGAGATAACCCAATGTGTACTCGAACTTAACAAAAGTGCCAATTATTTTATGAAATCATGATACGTTGATTGTCGTGAATGATTTGATGTTTTGTACTCGAACAGATAATGTATCGATAGTCAAAAATACAACCATTAAAAACCTTCATTTTTCTGTCTGTTGCGGGCAATATATAGCAAATAGAAAAGGGCACCTTGATGAAAGGTGCCCTTTGTCTTGTTTGGCTCCCCGGGCCGGACTCGAACCAGCGACAGGGTGGTTAACAGCCACCT
>CAZYEF010000041.1:0-17607 GCA_964646375.1 uncultured Nitrospiraceae bacterium
TCATACGGATCCCGCAGAACGTCCGGTGGTCTTCCAGATTTTCGGTTCAAAACCCAAATCCATGGCGGAGGCTGCCCGCATTGTTTCACGGGGCGATGTGGATTTTATTGATATAAATATGGGCTGCCCTGTTCCCAAAATACTGAAAAGCGGCTCCGGGGCCGCATTGCTTCGCGACACCGGGCTGGCGAAGGAAATCATGGCGGCAGTCGCCGACGCCTCAAGCGTGCCGGTTTCGGTTAAAATACGCCTCGGATGGGACTCAAACAGCATGGTTGCAGTGGATCTGGCGCTGGCCGCAGAATCCGCCGGCATCAGCGCGGTAATCGTTCATGGCAGGACCAGGGCGCAGGGTTTCTCCGGTCATGCGGACTGGGATGCCATCGCCCGGGTAAAGGCTTCCATAACCATACCCGTAATCGGAAATGGTGACGTGCGCACCGCGCTGGATGCAAAAAACCTTATGGACGCGACCGGTTGCGACGGCGTCATGATCGGAAGGGCTGCGCAGGGATACCCATGGATATTCAGAGAGGCGAAGCAGTATTTAAAAACAGGCGTCCTGCCTGCTCCGCCCTCCGGCGAAGAGCGTCAGGCGCTTATGCTCAGACATCTGGATGATATGGTCAGACTGCACGGTGAAGGCGTGGCAATCCGCGAAATGCGCAAACACCTCTGCTGGTACACGAAAGGCCTGTCCGGAGGCGCTGAGTTCAGAGAAAACATCAATCGGCTGGAACACGCGGAAGAAGTAAAGAAGGAAGTCGCGCGGTTTTTTTCCCGAACGGCCGGCACCGTCCCGGCCCCCTGCGCCTGCAGTGCCGGCGAAGCGATGCGGCCGTTCTGATGCGCTCTTTCCCGCATTCTGTTTTCATGTACCGCAATTCTTTTTCAGGAGGGCACTACCCGGATGCCGGACAGCAATAACCAGGAAAAAGACGGCCTTATCGCCGAAGCCCGGCGCATTCGCGAACTCCGCGAACAGGGATACCGGGAACAGGCGCTTAAGCTCTTCCCAAGTCTTTGCGCCAGGTGCGGTCGTGAGTTTACAGGGAAAAAACTTCGGGAACTCACGGTCCACCACAAAGACCACAACCACGATAACAATCCTCCGGACGGCAGCAACTGGGAATTACTCTGCCTTTATTGTCATGATCACGAGCACCAGGAATACCTCGATGCCGAGCTTTACGCCAGCGGGCGCTCGGAAGACGGAAAAAAGAACGCGGTGAATTACAAGCCATTGACAACACTCGGCGACCTGCTGAAAGACAAGTTGAAGGACGGAACGTGACAGACAATATCTCCGCGGATCAACCGGACGCCCCTGCTGTTGCTCCCCCGGAAGCAACAAAAGCCGCCCCCTGGCCTCTCAACGACATCCTCCTCGGCTTGCTGATTCTGATGGTTTTTGCAGCCTGCGGTCTGGCGGCCCACCACTCCAAAGCATTACACTATCGACCCTGGCTTGCAGCACCAGTCGCCTTCTTCGGGCAGCTGTTCCTCTTTGCCTCACTTTTCTTCTATGCCTTCGCCGTTACCAGAAAGCGGGGAACCTGGCCCTTGCTCAGCCCGCTGCAGCCTTCGATCATTTTCCAGGAATCAATCATAGGGATCACCTGCGTCTTGCTGATTGGATTGATTGTCGGACCGGCAGTAAAGCTTGTGGAAGTTCTGTTCAACATACAACGCAGCATGGACCCGATGCTGCAGTGGCTGCAGCATGCACATAATTCATATCTGGCCCTGACCATCTTGATTATGGCGATAACAATCGGCCCTGTCGTGGAGGAGTTGTTTTTCAGAGGGTTCTTGTACAACGCGCTAAAAACCCGCCTTCCGCTCTGGGTGGCCGCCGTTGCTCAGGCCGTCATTTTTTCCCTGCTCCATAATTATAATCTGCTGAACACTTTCGCAGTCTTTCTTTTGGGCATCGCATTTGCGCTTGTGTATGAATTCCGGAAAAATCTTCTTTCACCGGTGCTGACGCATGTTTTTTTTAACGCCATATGGGCCGTTCCGCTTTTAGTTTTATTTTTTCAAAACCACCATGTTCCGGCCGCAACCTGGGCCGAGGCAAAAACAAGCCCTGTCTGGCTGCTCAGCGCAGACAGGGAAAAAATTGAACGCCAGCAGGATGGGATGGCACAGCTGAACTATGCGGTTGCCACCTGGGGCCACAAAGGATCGAAACAATGGAAAAAACTGGCGGTTGCCTATGCGGCGGTTCCTTATTATTTCCCTCATGACCGTGCTGCATGCGCAAATGCAAATCTCGGCCTGGTAGAAATTTACGAAAAATTTCTCAGGGATTATAGAAGGGCAATTGTAGAGGCTGACGGTCTCGCGGCCCGCTATCCGGACCAGACGGAACAATATGCCGCAGCCATGACGAAGCAGGGTCATGCTTACCTGCAGTTGAGGGATTCTGCCGGTGCGGAACGTGCGTTTCAAGCCGCTCTCGGCTTGTGCAGCGGATATCCCGCAATCTGCCAGTCAGCGCAGGAGGGAATCAAATGGATCAGATACCTGGAAGACGGCGAATAGGCCCCTTCAAGACTTCTTCCTCCCTGCTTTTGAACAGCGGACAACGTATCACAGAACATTCTGCTTGATTGTATCGCGATAGTACTCCGCAATACGTTTTACCAATAGGTACCGTTCATGCAGGGCCAGCTCCAGGTATAAAGAACTGCCCATGAGAATATTCAGCACCTCTTGTTCTTTTTCGAAATCGTATAATTCTGCTTTTTTTTCCATGTCGAGCAACCACCCGTACTCCATATCTTCTGATCATTTTTATTGCATTATGCATGCCAATCTGTACTTTTAATAAAAACAGGTTTTTCCATTGTACGTGAGTTAAAAAAATTGCAGGATGCGGAAGTTTTGACAACGGGCGGCATTTTTTGCCGGCAATAACAATATCAGGCAAAAGTTGTATGTTTGCGGCAGCCTTCCGCGCGATGTTTTTTGGATAGGGGTGTGTGATTGCAGCAAACGATAATTCAGCATTTTTTATTGTTTTCCCGTTCGCCAAATGCTAAAATTATCAAGCTACCGTTGCAAGCTATCGCCAATATCTGCGTCACAAAATCTTTTTGCAGCGTCACCATCGCTCCTTTCTGCAAATCATGTTCAGCCGTTGAATTAATCAGGATGCCACGCTTTCTCAGCACGGGAACCCGTGAATCTTTTCCAGCACACAGATTGGCCCGTGCACAATATTCATCAGACAGCCGTACCCATCTTTGATAAATTTTTAGCGATCTGCTTTGGGGGAACAGTCTTATGCTCAATGAAAAGAACAAGACAGAACACCGCCCCGCGTTGCGCATTGTCGCCATTTACGTGTTGTTCGCGGCATTGTGGATTTACTTTTCCGATACCATTCTCGGCATGCTTGTACAGAGCCCCGCGTTTCTTGTCCGCATTGCCGTTCTGAAAGGTCTTTTTTTTATTTTTGTGACCGCCATTCTGCTTCATCATCTTATCACAAGGGATATAGCAAAGTATAAGCAGACCGAGCAGGAACTGCGGGACAGCGAGGCGCGTTTCAGTCTCTTGTTTGAAAACATGGTGGAGGGATTTGCCTATTGCAAAATGATTTTTGACGATCAGGACCGGCCCGTTGATTTTGTTTATCTGGACGTCAACAGTGCGTTCACAAAGCTGACCGGCCTGGAACAAGTAAAAGGCAAACGTGTCTCCAAAATTATTCACGGAATCCGCGAGGTCCACCCCGAGTTGCTCGAGCTTTACGGCCGCGTTGCTTTAACCGGTAAACCGGAAACATTGGAAATAAACTTCAAACCGCTCAAAATATGGCTGTCCATATCTGTTTACAGTGCGAAAGACAGATGTTTTGTGGCCGTATTTGAAAACATTACGGAACGCAAACGCTCCGAGGAAGAGCGGGAAGCGACTCTTGAGCTGCTGCGCGTTTGCAACAGAGCAGGCGACTTGCAGGAGCTGATGCGGGACCTGGTCCGCTCTTTTCAGCAGATCACCGGTTGCGAAACCATCGGTTTCCGGCGGAAAGCAGGAAACAGCTTTCCGTATTACGAAATAAGCAGCCCCCTCAAGGATTTTACTCTGATTGAAAATACGCTCTGCACCAGCGATGTTGCGCAAAAAAATGGGGAGCAAAACTCTGCAGACCTGCGCATGCTCGCATGCATATGCGGCAGCATTATCCGTGGCAGCTTTGATGCGTCAAAACCTTTTTTTACCCCGCATGGCAGTTTTTGGACGAATTCTCTTTCTGAACTGCTGGCAGACGGCTGCGATACCGGATGGCTGGCCGCAAAGCGTGTCCAGTGTCCTCTCTTCCGTTATGAATCGCTTGTCCTGATCCCGATCCGCTCGCAGGGGGAAACCCTGGCCTTGATTCAATTTAATGACAAACGAAAAGAACTTTTTACCGAGGAAAAAATTCTTCTTTTGGAAAAATTGGTTGACTATGTGGCCATTGCCGTCGCAAAACGCAAGAACGACGAGCAGCTGCGGGAAACAACTCAGCGGCTTCAGATGGCAGCGGCTTCCACCGGACTGGGCATTTGGGACTGGGATTTGCAAGCCAATACCTTCATCTGGGACGACCGTATGTTCCTGCTCTACGGCATCCCCAACGATTTCACCCCTGTGCGCTTCGAGACATGGAAGAAAACTCTTCACTCCGGCGACGCGGGCCGCGTCGTGGCGGAAACACAGCTGGCTTGCCGGGGAGAAAAAAATTTTGACACAGAGTTCCGCATTCTGCAGCCGGACGGAACCATGCGGATTATCAAAGCGGAAGGGGTTGTTCTCAGAGACGTGCTGGGAAAACCACAGCGGATGATCGGCATAAACAAAGACATTACCAGACAGAAGGAGCTTGAGGAAAAATTCATCCAGGCACAAAAAATGGAGGTCGTCGGACTCCTGGCAGGCGGCGTGGCGCATGATTTCAACAATATTCTGACCGCAATTATCGGATACGGGAACCTTCTAAGGATGAAATTGCCCGCGGCGGACCCTTTGCATCATTATGTTGAACAAATTCTCACTTCATCAGAAAAAGCCGCGAACCTTACCCAAAGTTTGCTCGCCTTCAGCCGAAAGCAGGTGATGCACCCCATCCTCATCGATGTCAACGAAACAGTAAACAGCACAAAAAAGTTACTTGTACGGGTTCTTGGTGAGGATATTGCTTTAGAAGTCAAAACCTCGGATTTCCCCTTAATGATCAGGGCCGACACGGGTCAGATAGAGCAGGTGCTGTTGAATCTGGCCGCGAATGCGCGGGACGCAATGCCTCAGGGGGGAACGCTGGCAATTACGACTCAGAATACCGAAATAAGTGAACAGTTCATACAGGAGCAGCGCTTTGGCAGCCCCGGGAGATATGCTCTCATTTCCATCACGGACACCGGTGTGGGGATGGACCGCGCCATGCAGCAGCACCTGTTTGAACCTTTTTTTACGACCAAGGAAGTCGGCAAAGGTCCCGGATTGGGGCTGGCAATGGTATACGGAACCATCAAACAGCACGGCGGATTCATCGGTGTCAGCAGCGACCTGGGCAAAGGGACGTGTTTCAAAATTTACCTGCCGCTCAATCAACCCGGCGCTCAGCTGCACAAAAAGATCCAGTCATCCTCAATTGTGCGCGGCACGGAGATGCTTCTTCTTATCGAGGATGACGAGTCGGTCAGAAAAGTGACGAAAACCATGCTGGAAGGATTGGGATACGAAGTCCTTGAAGCCGTCAAGGGGGATCAGGCCATTGAACTGTTCAGGGAAAATAAAGAGCAGGTCCAGTTGGTCATTTCTGA
Source organism: uncultured Nitrospiraceae bacterium (assembly GCA_964646375.1). GTDB lineage: Bacteria > Nitrospirota > UBA9217 > UBA9217 > UBA9217 > JBAZLV01. Next base: position 5,817 of record CAZYEF010000041.1, read on the forward strand.
TATGATCATGCCCGGGCTGACGGCCCGTGATGTACATAAGGAGCTGCAGAGCATCCGACCGGATATAAAAATACTGTTTATCAGCGGATACACCGCGGATGTTCTGGAGCGAAAGGGACTTGAAAAGGAGAAAACGCATTTTATTTCAAAACCCCTGCGTCCCGATGCGCTTTCAAAAAAAATACGGGAGGTTCTGGAAGGACGGCCTCAGCGCAGGTCCGAGGCCTGATGACGATCTGGTTGCAACTCAGCAGGACACAGACGCACCGCCCCGGCATTCTGCGTGACATGACGGCTCATCCTTTTACCGCCTCCAACTCCTCCCATCGTTCATAAGCCCCGGCCAGTTCCCTTTTGAGGACCTCGAGGCGGTCTGTGTATTCGGAAACTTTTGCGCCGCTCTCGCGATAAAAACCCGGATCTGTCATCATTTGGATGATTCGCTCCTGCTCTTTCTCGAGGTTTTCTATGTGCGCCGGAAGCGCCTCCAGCTCTTTTTGCTCTTTGAACGTCAGCTTGCGTTTTTTTTCAGCCTGAACACGGACCGGCACCTTTTTTTCCGCCTGTTCGGTTTGCGTGGCCCGTATTTCGGGCGGTTTTCTCTGGCGCAGCCAGTCGTCGTACCCGCCCACATATTCGGTTATTTCGGCGTCACCTTCAAATACCAGCGTGCTGGTGGCCACATTGTTGATAAACGCGCGGTCATGGCTGACCAGCAGCACCGTGCCGGTGTATTCCAGCAGCAGCTCTTCCAGAAGGTCCAGGGTTTCGATGTCCAGATCGTTCGTGGGCTCGTCAAGGACCAGCACATTCGACGGCAGCGTGAAGAGCTTTGCCAGCAGAAGGCGGTTGCGCTCTCCGCCGGACAGGACCTTTACCGGACTGCGCGCTCGCTCAGGCGCGAACAGGAAGTCCTGCAAATAGCCGATAACGTGGCGTCTGTTGTCGTTGATCGTCACATGATCACTGCCGTTTGCCACGTTGTCTTGAACGGTCTTTTCCTCGTCAAGCTGCGCGCGGTGCTGGTCGAGGTAGGAGACTTCGATATTGGTGCCGGACCGAACGTCGCCATGCTGCGGCTTCAGCTGGCCCAGCAGCAGCTTCAGCAGCGTGGTTTTGCCCGAACCGTTGGGGCCGATGATGCCGACCCTGTCCCCGCGCAAAATTATACTTGAAAAATTCTTTACTACCGGCCTGTCTGCGTAACCGAAGCTGACATCACGCGCTTCCATGACGAGTTTTCCCGTTCGCTCCGCTTCCTGCATCTGCATGCGTGCTGCTCCCGTCACTTCGCGCCGCTCGCTCCTGATTCTCCGCAGTTCCTTCAGCGCCCGGACCCGTCCTTCATTTCTCGTTCGACGCGCTTTAATGCCCTGTCTGATCCAGGCCTCTTCTGCCGCAAGTTTCTTGTCGAATTTTGCGTTCTCAACGGCTTCTGCATCAAGGGCGGCCTGTTTCCGTTCAAGGTAAAGATCATAATTCCCCGGCCAGCTCGTGAGCCTGCCGCGGTCGAGGTCCAGAATCCGCGTCGCAAGTCTTCTGATCAAGGTGCGGTCATGGGTCACGAAGAGGACCGTCCCTCCGCATCCGAGCAGAAATTCCTCGAGCCACGCGATTGCCTCGATATCAAGATGGTTTGTGGGCTCGTCCAGAAGCAGCAGATCCGGCTCCCCTGCCAGCGCTTTCGCGAGCAGAACGCGCCGCTTCAGGCCTCCCGATAGTCTTGAAAACTCGGCGTCGGCGTCCAGTTCCAGACGCGAAAGAACCGTCTCCACGCGCTGCTGCATCTGCCACGATCCGGCGGCTTCCAGTCTGTGTTGTACATGCTCAAGCTCCGCCATCAGCTCCGCGCCGTGCTCACGGGCCAGCCTGACGCTTACGGCATGATAGTCGGCGAGCAGTCTTCCCTGTTCGCCGAATGCGCTCGACACAACGTCGAACACGCTGCCGTGAATGTCATGAGGAACCTCCTGCGTCAGGAGCGAAATGCGCACTCCGTGCTGAAAGACAATCCTGCCGCCGTCGGGTTTCACTTCGCCGGCGATAAGCTTCAGGATGGTGGATTTTCCGGTCCCGTTTCTGCCCACAAGGCAAACACGTTCACCCCGGTCGATGGACAGATCGGCGCCTTCCAGCAGCAGCGGCCCACCAAAGCTGACTTTTATATCCTGTAAGCTGACAAATGCCATTTCGCCGCACAATGTACCCTGTGCACCACGGAATTGCAACTGAAATCATTTTTTTCGCGGCACAACGCCTAACCCGTCTTTTGTGCTATAGTTATTTCCATAATTGCGAAGGAGGTTTTCATTAATGAGAATAGCTTTCATCGGCCTGGGAATCATGGGGAGCCGCATGGCAATGAACCTGCTGAAAAAGGGATATGAGCTTGCTCTTTACAACAGAACCAGACAAAAAGCAGAGCCGCTTGTTGCAAGCGGGGCCAGGTGGGCCCGCACTCCCGCGGAAGCGGCCGGACAAGCCGAGGTGGTCATCACCATGCTCGCAAAACCCGACGTAATCGAGGAAGCGGCGCTGCACAAGGAAAATGGCTTTCTTGACCGCCTCGGCAAAAATGCTTTGTGGATTGATTGCAGCACCGTGAATCCGTCCTTTACCAAACGTATGGCAGAGGAGGCAAAAAAACGCACCATCCGCTTTCTGGATGCCCCGGTCATGGGGTCTAAAATCCCCGCGGAACAGGGCCAGCTTCTGTTTTTTGTCGGCGGTGAAAAAGCCGATCTTGAAGAAATGCGCCCTCTGTTTGAAGCGATGGGCAGGGCGGTAGTGCCTGTGGGCGGCTGCGGCATGGGCTCCGCCATGAAGATTGTCAACAACATTATGGTCGCGCAGGCCATGATCGCTTTTTCGGAAAGCGTTGTCCTTGGCATGTCTCTCGGCATCCCGAAAGACATGCTGCTGAATGCACTTTCAACCTCTCCGGTATTTCCACCGGTTTTGGCCGTCAGAAAAACAAAGATTGAATCGGGTGTTTTTGACCCGGACTTTCATTTGAAATGGATGTACAAGGACCTGCAGCTGGCTGCAGATACGGCGTATGAAGCCGGTGTAGCCATGCCTGCAACAAATACCGTAAAAGAGCTTTTTGCCCTTGCAGTGCGCAACGGGCTCGGGGAGCAGGATCTTTCCGCCGTCTATAAACTATTAAGCGAAAAAAAATAACACGGGAATTCTGTCGGGGTTTCTGCTTCTTATTGTCTCACCATACCGGGGCAGCGAAAAGGGCAGCGTATACCTTCCTTTTTGCATCTGCAGGACTCCCGAGAAGGAAGCAAACGTTCGTGGGTATTGTCGCCATGCGACAGTTCCTGCTGATAAAAAATGATTTACAGTTTCAAGCAATTCACATAGAATAGTAGAATGAACTCAAGGAACATGTCTGCCGGTAAACTCCTGCAAGCGGCCGTTGCGGTTGCCGTTATTTTCCTGGTCTCAACGCTCGTTGGATGCGCAACCTTCAGGATTCCGCCGCCCAAGACTCCTCCAAAACCGCTGATAGTGCAACCCCCCGAGCATTCCACAATAACCGTGCCGATTGTCGTCTCCATGCCCGCACTCACCGACAAGCTCAATCTGTTGTTGTCCAGGAACAGAACGCTGAACAGATTGAATCAGGAAAACAATATTTCGGGAAAAATTCAGGACTTTCTTAATGGACAAACAGCGTTATCTGATGATGAACTGCTCAAGAATATATACCTGCGCATGGCAGTGGGAAAAGCCTGGGACGCGATGCAGAACCCCATCAGGCTGAATTATGATCTCTCGCTGCTGCTGAACCTTCAGGAGGTCCTCGTTGCCCGTCCCGTGCGGAAAAAGAATACTTCAACCCTGATGGTCGGTCTTATCGGCACGCCGTCGCTGGTGAGCGGCGATATATCAAACTCTTTTTCTCAACCTCCGCCTAAATTTACCATGGCGCAGGAATTTTCCCGGGATGGTTTTCATATTGCGATAAACAACGAACTGTCTTTCAAGTTCATCGGCGAAGGACTCACGAAAAAAACAGCCGGTGTGCTCTACCATTCGAACGGGAAAAGCTTCCGCATTGATCGGGTCAGAATATTTGCATCCGGCGACTCCGTGGTACTGGAAGTAAAAATTACAGGGGCTGCCTCAGGGACCCTGTATCTGTCCGGTATCCCGGCATATGATGAATCTGCTGAAACGCTTTTCCTGCAAAATCTGGACTATACATTCGAAACAAAAAACATTCTTGCCAGGGCCTCGGACTGGCTGTTGCACAGCGATTTGCAGGCCGCCTTGTCGGACCAAGCAAAATGGTTCATTGGCGATAAAATCACAATGGTGAAAGACCGGTTGACGGATGCCTTAAACCGCAAAGTGAACCAATACGTAAGCATCACCGGAAAAATTAAGCGCGTGCGGGCAGAAGCGGTAGGAATAACTCAACATTCACTAAAAACAGTTTTTATAGCCGATGGAACAGCCGAGATCAGCGTGTTTTAGAGCAACCGAGTTAGTAGATATTCGATTGCCTGCTTCTCATTTTTTTCAACCTTCCGCGTTTCTTTTTGCTCTCAATCCTGTTTTCTTCCGCCGCCTGAGAAGGTCTGGTTTTCCTTCTGGGTTTTGGTTTTTCTGCCGCCTTGCGCACAAGTTCGACAAGCCGTTTAATTGCATCATCACGATTCCGATCCTGCGTGCGAAACTGCCGTGCGTTAATAACAAGAATGCCGTCCTGGGTAATGCGCCTGCCTGCCAGCCGGATAAGACGGGTGCGGACATCACCTGGCAGGGAGGGAGAGTTTCCCACATCGAACCTGAGCTGCACGGCGGTCGCCACTTTGTTCACGTTCTGTCCACCGGGACCTGATGCTCTGACGAAAAAGAGGTGAATCTCGTCTTCATCCAAAAAGAGCGTGTTGCTGATCGGAATCATGGCTTGCTCTCCTTCCAAGCCGGCTCACCGGCATGCACTGCTGATTGCGAAAACGGCCTAATACAGCCGTGCAATGATGGCTGGAACAGCGGTTTCAACGCTCAGAATCCGCTCTCCCGTCCGAACCGGCGTAAATCCGCACTGCACAAGCTTCTCAATTTCATAGGGTATAAAACCGCCTTCGGGACCCACTGCGAGTGTTGTCGCTTTCTGGATGTCACGCGGACAGTGCGCGGTTGCTGCAGGATGGGCTACAAAGGGAAGCGTTCCGGCGGCAAGATCCGGCAGTTCATCTTCCACGAACGGCTTGAAGAACGGCCGGAGCAGAAGTTCAGGAAGCACCGTGTCTTTAGCCTGTTCAAGTCCCGCCACCAGTTCCTCCTGCAGGGATTCGCGGCTCAATACCGGACTCTGCCAGTAGCTTTTTTCCACGCGAAAGCTGTTCAGCAGAACAATCCGCTTTACCCCCAGTGCGCTGACGGAACGGAGCACCCGCTTCAACACTTTCGGCCTCGGGAGCGCCAGCAGAAGAGTAAGAGGAAGCGGTGGCGGCGGTTGCCGCTCAAGCTGCACCGCCATTTCAAGAACTGTTTCGCTGAGCTGTGTAATTTTTCCGACTCCGATGCTTCCGCCCGCCTTGCCGATGCACAGGCTGTCTCCGACCGAGGCACGGTGCACGTCCAAAACATGCTTTAAGCGCCGACCTTGCAGTCGTACGCGGTTTTTTTCGCCGTTAAAATCATCCGGAAAAAGAAGGATGAGGTTCAACGATTCCTCCTGCTGCCGTTTTGATATCCGGCCTGCTTTCGCCGCCTGGCTCAGGTAAACGGTTCATACTGAATGCGCGCGATGACAAAGCAGGCTTCACCTTTGGGGCGTTTCACGATTACTTCGTCCCCTTCTGATTTTTTCATTAAGGCCCTCGCCAGCGGAGAATCCATGCTGATCAGCCCTCTGGCCGGGTCAAACTCATCCGGCCCGACAATGCGGTAATCGACGATGCCGCCCGCTTCATCTTCCAGCCGGACCCAGGCGCCGAAAAATACACGGGACAAATCATCCGGCTTTCCGTCAACCACCACAATATGCTCTAGTCGTTCCTTCAGATGATGGATGCGGGCATCAATCTCCCGGAGCTGCTTTTTGCGGTAGATGTACTCCGCATTCTCCGAGCGGTCCCCTTCCGCCGCCGCTGCTGCGAGCGCAGCAGTCACTTCCGGGCGCTTGCTTCTCCACAGAAATTCAAACTCGTCACTCAGGCGTTTTTTCCCGTCCGCTGTTATGTATTTTGATCCGGGTTTTTGCGGCTGCCTGTATCTGCTCATATGCGCATAGTCCTTGCAGGAAATGTTCTTCTGTCTGGAAGAAGCGGCTGCGGATGGAAAACGTTCTATCCCTGTTCGTTAAGCCTGCATACCACCGTGTCTTTTGTGACTTTCAGGCGATTGACTTCCCCGATAAACCGCTCCAGAGAGATGATGCTGCCCCTCTGCAGCTGCTCAAATACTTTATTTTCCGTTGAGCTGTCCTTGTCAAGCCTCGTAATCAGACGCCTGCCGCCTTCTCCGCAAAGGTAGAACTCCCTTTTTCCTTTTGATACAAGAGGCTCGCTCACAACACGAAAAGCATGCGGAGCATAGCAATCCTGCAGTGAGCGGCCGTCTTTTCTGAGAACAAGGTAGGAAAATTTGAGCGTATCCCTGCGAAGCCCTGTCCGTTTGTCAATCTCCCGGACGAGTGGGGAAGGCGTCCAGGACAGGTCCTCATGGCACCAGTCTTTCTGATTCGCAAGCACAGGGCATGCGGTGCTGAAAAGACAGGGCGAGTACACAGAAAATCCCTGGTCCACGATTGAGTTCCGCACGCCGATCATTTCCCGCGACGTTGTCCTCAGGGCCGGTTCGACGACTATACAGCTGCCGGTATCGCACAGAAGTCGGCTCAAAATTCCATACAGCAATCCGGCCCGTCGTGCAATCCGATCTTCATCCGGCAGAAATAATTCGTTCAATACATTTGAAAATATGATCATATCGAACGGGCCTTCCTGCAGGTCCTCCATCCTGCCCGCATCTGCCTGCACGGTCTTTAAAGATGCCTGCATCTGCATTGTGCGTTGTTGCATTGAAAACAACGTCCCGGCTTCCTGCAGATTTTCCGCAACCCGGTCCGCGGCAACAAACTCCAGGTACGGCCTGCGGTCCTGGCGGGCAAAAAACTCCAAAGCGCCCAGCACGGCCGTACCGGGTCCGGAGCCTATGTCAAGAATGCGGAGCTTCTCTTTTTCCAGAAGTCTGTCTGGATGCCGGGAAAGATCCTGAAGCGGCAGGTGTATTTTTTTGACGTTTGTCTCCAGAAAATATGCCACGTACGCTTCGCGCAAACCGGCATCCTTCATATAGAGGGAAGGAAGGTTGTTTCGCTCCCGTGTCAGGAGCACCGAAAGACGGGAAACATTTGCCGCGAGATTTTTCAAGTCAGTTTTCATGAGCTTTCACTGGATGCGCGCTTGAAAAATTTATCCCATGTTTCAGCAGGGGTTGCAAATATTCCGCAAAACAGGTGACCGTTCAGAGGGTGAGATCCGAATGTCGTTGCACGGTGAGGTGAAGATTATTGCGTCCGCCGATTCGCCTCGGGGATGTTGATGCATTCAGCGATAAGGCCATTCCTTGCAATGCCCTACTGCTCCCTGCCGAGGACATACCCGGAGTAGAGCAATTTTTCCTTTCCGTTGACCGTGATGACCCTGATTGTCTCCCCCATGCTCCGTCCGCCCAGCCCGGCCAGCACAACCTCGGTATCTGAAACCGGCCGGAGTGGAAACCGAAAGGTGCTTTTGAAAAAAAACGGCAGGCTGCATTCTGCAATCAGCAGGCTCTTGTCAAAGCGGATGGCGATTTTGCTCAGCAGGAGAAAATCGTCCCCCAAATTTTCAATCTGGTAGCTCCCGACACGCATTTGCCACGCTTTCGAAACCGGCACCGGCCGGATTTTCTCCGCAATCAGCAGGTCGCTGCCCTTGGTTGTCGCCCGGAGTATTTCCCGTCCAGCCACATGCGAGTACGACACTTCATAATCATCCAGCTCCGCCAGACTGAACGGGAACAGCCCCAGCAACGCGTATTTTACGCCGAACTTTCCGCTGGCATGCGGTATAAGATGGAATGTTCTATTCAGAGCGTCAAGATTGAAGCGGTCGGACTTTGAGGTTATTTCCGCCAGGCCCACCATGGATGCATAGTTTCCGACATAGGTGTGCCGGACATCCGGCGGCAAAGGAAGATCGGTTTCCTGCAGGGTTTCCTGCAGGGGCTGTTTGATGCCTGTTTTCTTTTCCAGCGCGAGAGTAAGCGCCTGCACCGCGACCTTGCTTACCATGCGCCCTGAGGTGGAAGAATTTGACAGCACGACCACCCCCAGTTTGTATTTCGGCAAAACAACCATCGCGCTGCGGAACATCATTGTGGCACCGACTTTATGCGCCACCGTGCCTGCGTTAAGGATCTCAACTTCGCCGAGTCCGCCCAGCATCCACCCCAGCCCGACCCGGAGCCCCAAATCCAGGGGTACATTCTCGTTTTGCGGCCGGAACATTGCCGCAAGGGTTCCGGGTTTGATGATCTGCTGGTTGTCCAGCGTGCCATTCGCAAACAGCATTTTCATAAAGCGGCTCAGATCCAGTACGGTTGAGTACATGCCGCCCGCCGGGAGGTCACGCAAAGGGGGGTCGTCCATTTCTTTACCCCGGGAATATCCCGCAGACAGCAGAGAGATCGCGGCAGGGGGCGTGAACCCGGAGTAACGCATGCCGAGCGGCTTTAACTGGGAATTCCGGATGAATTGCACGTAGTCCTGGCCGCTTGCCCGTTCAATCACGTGGCCGAGCAGGTCATAGCCGATATTGGAGTAGGAAAAAATGAAGCCCGGTGGATACGCAGTATATTCGTCCTTGATCAGCCTGGTGACTGTTGTGAACGGCTCCGGATTTCTGCTCCACATTCCCTTTTGAAAATCCGAGGGCAGGCCGGAATGATGGGTGAGCAAATCGCGAATGCTGATCGGCACGCCGGTTTCGAAGCGCGTCCGGACCGAGAATTCCGGCAGGAGGGATTTCAGTGGTGCGTCTATGTTCAGCTTTCCCTGTTCCGAAAGCTGCATTGCCGCAAGCGCGGTGAAAACCTTGGTGAGGCTGCCGATCCGGTACACCGTGTCCGGCGTCGCTGCTATTTCTTTTCTAAGATTGGCGTATCCGAACCCCTGCGCCCATACCAGCCTCTGGTTGTCCACCAATGCGATGCTGAGCCCGGTTACATCGCTTTTCTTCATCTCATTCCAAATAAACGGAGACGCAGACTCCTTGACGGAGTCATAGTTGATCTGCAGCACGGTATCCGCACGCACTTCCACCGCTGCGAATGCGGGCAAGCCGCCCAGCAAAACACAGAATGCGATCAATTTGAACATACGATTCCGAACATGCCCTGGCACCATCTGCTCCTCTACTGCTGCAACTGCCCGCGAACGCTGCCGCAGTCTTAACGATCAAGTATCAGCGAACCTCTCCCTCCTGCATGGCCCGTACAAACTGTTCCGCAATCCGGCCGTTCCTGCCCCCTGCACCAAGTGCCCATCGAATGGCCTTCTGGTCCAGTTCGCCTTTCTCCATGTGCACGCCGTACTTTGCGGCATAGGAAGAAACAATGTCAAGATACGTTTCCTGCGAAAAGTGGTAAAATCCGAAGCGCAGTCCGAAGCGGTCCACCAGGGAAACCTTTTCCTCCACCGTATCGGACGGCCTGGTGATATCGCCGTCATTGTCCGAAAATCGGGTTGGAATAAGGTGCTTGCGGTTCGAGGTGGCGTAGAAAACCACGTTCGCGGGTATTTGCTCAAGGCCGCCGTCCATGATCGTCTTCATTTGTTTGTAGTCCGTCTGGTTTTCCTCAAACGACAGGTCATCGAGAAACAGGATGAAGCGATAGGTCGGATTCCGGGCCAGGAGGTCATAAATTTCCTGAAGCGTGAGAATATCATGCTTGTATATCTGGATCATGCGAAGCGGGGTATTTTTAAAGGACGTCAGGAGCGATTTCAGCAGTGATGATTTTCCCGTGCCTCGTTCTCCCCAGAGCAGCACGTTGTTTGATTTTTTCCCATCAATAAAATGCTGGGTGTTGCGAAACACTTCCTGCTTTATTGTTTCAATGCCGATAAGGTCTTCCTGGCACATTTGCACCGGCCGCTTGATCGGCTTCATGATTTTTCTCGTGCCGTCCCATATGAAGGCCTGATATTCCTCAAACGCCGGTTTCTCAGACCCTTCGTTCACGTATCGGTCAAGCAGTTTGTCGAGTTTTATAAGTACGCGTTCCAGATTCTGATCTTCCATGGTATTCATCTTCTCCTTCGTTCCTAGAAATGAATCAATAATTGTTCGAGCTGTTGTTTTCTTTTTTTGGCGGTCGGTCATGGTTTCACTCGTTTCGGTTCATAGGTGCAAAAAGGTTCTGCTGCAAGATAGTCCCCGGACACTGCAAAGGCGCGTGCGCGACATCCTCCGCAAATCCTGCGATACTCGCAAACGCCGCATTTACCGTGATAGTGGTCAATGTCCCGCATCTCCTGAAACAGTCTGGAGGTTGTCCATATTTTCGAGAACGGCTCCTGTCTGATATCGCCGGCCTCTTCTTCAAGAAACCCGCAGATCTGCACCTTTCCCACATGGGATACGAAGGCAAAGCTCTGTCCCCCCATGCAACCCTTGGTCATGGCGTCAAGCCCGTGCGATTCGGGGGTGACGGTTCTACCCTTGCGCTGCTCCCCCTCCCGGAATATCCGATAGTAATGGGGGGCGCAGGTCGGCTTGAATTGTATCGGAACCTTGTCACGCATTTCATAAAACCAGGTAAGTGTCTTCTCGTAGTCGGCTGGCGACACTTCCAGGTCTGCAAGGGCCTTGCCGCGGCCGGTCGGGACAAGGAGGAACGGGTGGTACGCCACGGCCCCCAGCTTGATCACCAGGTCAAGAAGCTGCGGCAGATCCTTCACATTGTGCGTGGTGACCGTCGTATTGATTTGAAACTCCACACCCGCCTTCCGGAAGTTTTCGATTGCCTGCATCACTCCTTCAAACGCCCCCTCTACGCGGCGGAAAGCGTTGTGACTTTCTGCGGTCAGGCCGTCGAGGGATAGTGAAACGCGCATGATGCCTGAATCCTTGATTTTTTTTGCGAGCTCTTCGGTCACCAGCAGACCGCAAGGAGCCATGACCATGCGCAGTCCCAGATTTGAGCCGTATGCGGCGATATCGTAGATGTCGGGGCGCATCATGGGTTCGCCGCCAGTCAGAATCATGATGGGATCGCTGAACGATTTGACGTCGTCCAGAAAGCGACGGCATTCGTCGGTCGTTAATTCGCCCTCGTAGGGGCCATAGCGTGCTGCTGCCCGGCAGTGAATGCAGTTGAGCAGGCAGCTCCTGGTCACTTCCCAGGCAATTAATCTCGGCAGATAGTTTTGTTCAGCGTGCTTCCGCCCAAAATGACCGGAAGAAGACTCTGATGTCGGATGATGGGGCATATGGTTTCTCAGTCTCATTAAGCCATGCGATTTTTTCGGAGGCAGTCAGCAACGAAAGCGGAAAAATCATGCTCGTGCCGGAGTAAAAAGTTTCCTCAGGTCCGCAATTGCATGGATTGTAAAATCAGGCCTTGCTTTTTTCAGTTCCTCTTCAGAGCGAAAGCCGTACGTCACGGCACAGGTGATGATCCCCGCCGCTTTGCCCGCCTGCATGTCCGTCGTGCCGTCTCCAACAATAGCGGTGTGTTCTTTGGGCATTGCGTATTTCTCCATGATCTTGAAAAT
>CAZYEF010000042.1:0-17493 GCA_964646375.1 uncultured Nitrospiraceae bacterium
GCACTGAAGACATCTTTTCGCCTCTTCAACTATATGCTTTGCCATATGCCCTTCCCTCGAATAGCCGAATGACGATCTTAAAAGTAATTATTCTGTTAGAAATAGTTTGTTTGTATGAGAATGGGGGTACCTCCAAAACGGAGATACCCCCTCAGTGTTACAACAAAAATGTTATTTGATGTTCCGGATTTTTAAGGAACTGCGGTAAACGTCTTTGTAACATCCGTCGGAACCAGTATTTCGCTTGCTTTGTTGAGATTAACGGTATAGGTACCCCCTTGCTGAACTGTCGCAAGTATGGCCTGGGCCTCGGCTAATGAATTTAACCGTACAGTCCTTAGTACTTCCGGAGTTCCCGCGATATTACGAATCGATTCAACAGGTCCTCCTGTAAACGTGTACGATCCCTCCACGTAGTTCACGGGAAGATAACCCTTGTAAGTGTTATCCTGTACGTCCATAAAGAACTGAACATACCAGCCTGCAGGATCGTTTACATAGCTATCTGTGATAATCTGAATGCCATTCGCCAGCAAGGGTATTTTGGGATTGACATTCTGGAATCCATTGAATCCCTGAATGATCTTTCCGCCATCTTTTAAGACAACACGCTGATTGGTAAGACCATTCTCCCTGCCGGGTTTGAATGGCCCCACATTTTCAATGGCGGACTTAGTGTATCCGCCCCCGCCGCTGGCCGTCGGAAGATCGGTCTTGGCATAGGTGATCACATCATATCGCTTTTCACAGAAATTCGCGAATTCTGTCGTTGCGATAGGCGAATCCGACATGGTGGACGTTAATGCATCCAGCATTGTCAATTGATGATGTTTATTGGCCGGATCGTTGTTGTAGGCCTTCAATGCCTGGTAAACTTCAACGATAGGATACTGATTCGTGTGCTGGGGAGAAACAAAGTCAACGTCGGCCCACTGCTGCTGCAACCAGGCAAGGCCGGCCTGAAAATCGAGCCTCAAGGCGCCGTTCTTGTTGGAAATAGGATAGAGCCCGTTAAATCCATAACCGCCCTGATAACCGAAGGTGACCCATTTATTGTGATTGCGCGGATCCTTGACTCTGAACTTGAATGAAGTTGTGCCGATAGTATGGCCCGGCGTCGGTGTTACCAGAATTTGAACATTTCCGAAGTCATACCATTTATCAAATTCATAGGTATTGCCGACCGTTCTCATTCTTATTTCATTTTCACGATCTGAAGTCCCCAGGGCCCCGGAAATGCTCCATACATTCCCCATCCCGTCATCAGTAAGACCGAATGTATCCCAGCCGGAACCCCACAACTTTACTTTACCACCGGTATTCTCAATCATATGGACGAAATCTAATGCCGTACCATTATGATCCGAGTGGCCATGGGTCAACATGATGTCGGTAATTTTACGCGGGTCAAAGCCCATAGCCTCGATATTCTTCATGTACATATAGGCGCAGTTCGGCCAAGCTGCATCAAGCATAATCAGCCTGTTGCTTTCTTTTGCGTTAAACAGGTATATGGCGACCTCGGTATCGCCCACATAGTAAAAAGTGTCTTTTACAATTTCAAACGGTTCCGTACTGTCCGCATAGGGCGTTTGTTGCGGTTTGCTGTTTGTTATTGAATAATACGTCTGACCGGCATACTTTGCGCTTTCCTCAGCAGGCACCGTTCCTTTTGCGATCAGAAGGTAACTGTTTGTCGGAACATCCCACTGTGGTTTGCCATCCGTTGTTGATTGGGGCGTAAAATAGTAAATAGCGCTTACTTCAGCATGTTCGGCCTCTTTAAAATTCCTGTCAAATACGAAATACGCCGCCTGGCGAGACGTTGTCGAATACTTGTAATCCGCCGTCACAGGAATAGATTCATAATCAGACACGGAAGACAAACTATAATCCTTTGTGTTAACATTGTAGACAGCGACGTCACGCGCGACCCTATAGACCTCTTCATACCGTTTCATGGGGTGCGGCAACGCTCTGCCGCTGATATCTTCCGTCACGACCCGACCATCTCCTACAGTAATAGTCTTATTAGTTTTGCCATACACCCACCCTGCAGCAACCATATTGCCGGGAACACCATGATCAGGCGACAGTTCCGCACCATATTTCATAGTGTCAAATTGAGCGTCAGCAGAGTTGCCTTTTGAAAGAATTACGTTAAAGGTTTTAGTTTCATCAATGGGAACTGAAACAAAATATTTTTTATCAACCATGGTCACTTTAAAATCTACCAAATTGCCTTTGACAAGATTGGCAGAAACGGCCCCCACGCTTGATGTCGGTCCAGTAACAACGGTCACTTTTTGACCCTGTGTCAACATTTCCACCTGAACAGAAGTTGTTCCATCACTGTTCGTAGTAGTAGTCGGATTTGAAACAACCATTCCCCATTCCCGTGGGCCGCCGCTGCATCCAACAACGACCGACGCTACGGCGACGCAAAGTATCGTTGTTACCGCATTAAAAAACTTTCTCATGGAATCCTCCTCCCCTTACTGAAGTGTGATCAACTGTGTTCTGAAAATATATGCTTTTGTGCCCCTCCTTTTTTGGCACAGGGTTATAATGCATTGAACGTCAGTACTAAAATTTTCAAAAGAACTGGACGAGTCAAAATGATTTTTGCATTTATAATACTTATCGTTTAACCTCAATTTTCGCCATTTTTTCATAAAAACGAATCAGACTTCCATGGTCTGAATCTCCCATGCCTTCCACTTTCAGCGCTTGCATCATTTCCATTACGGACGCGGTAAGCGGCAGGGGGACACCAATCTCGTGTGAGGTTTCGAGTACATTATTCAAATCCTTAATATGCAAATTGATCCTGAACCCGGGGTTGAATTTCCGGTCCATCGCCAGCGGTGCTTTTGCATCCAGAACAGTGCTGCCGGCCAGCCCTCCCCGGATAGCCTTGTAAACCAGTTCCGGTTCAACGCCGGCTTTGCTGGCCAGCACCAAAGCTTCAGACATTGCCGCAATATTTATGGCCACTATTATCTGGTTGGCAAGTTTCGTTACATTGCCGGCGCCGATAGACCCGGTCAATACAACCGACCCTGCCATCGACTTCATAACATCAAAATATTTTTTAAATACTTCTTCTTTGCCTCCTACCATCACCGAGAGCGTCCCGTCTATTGCTTTAGGCTCTCCTCCACTCACCGGAGCATCCAGCATCTCGATGCCTTTTTCCGCCAGTTTGGCGGCGATTTCCCTGCTTACCAGCGGTGCTATGGAGCTCATATCAATGACAACCATTCCTGATTTTGCGCCTTCGATGACACCATTTTCTCCGAGCACGACCTGCTTCACCTGCGGCGAATTGGGCAGCATGGTTATGACGGCATCAACCTGCTTGGCGACGTCCTTGGGTGTTGCAGCAGCTTTTGCTCCCGCGGCAACGACCTCATCAACTGCGGATCTTGCGACATCGCATACGACCAGTTCATAACCTTTTTTGAGAAGGTTCTTGCTCATGGGTTTTCCCATGATGCCAAGACCGATAAAACCTATTTTCATACTGATCACTCCTTCCTCTGAAAAAAATAAAGTACTCTGCGACACTTTTAAATGTTGTAATTTTGACGGCTTGCTGCCAGGCTTCTCAATATAATGCAATCCGTCCCGCTCACTTGCTGATTTTATATCGCAAGAAACGACAACAGACCTTTTCTACGAAAAAGCAAACCTCATTTTTTTATCAGTCCCATAGCGGTCAGGATATCCTTCAATTTGGCCATGTTAGAATCGGCACAATGACCAATCGGCTTAATAGGGTCGCCCACGGGAACTCCGATAAGATTTAAAGCATCTTTTATAACTACGGGGAAGCTGCCAAGGCCGAAACCTATGCGAAGCGGGGCAAGCTGATATTGAGCTTCCAGGGAACCCTTTATATCTCCAGCCATAAATCTTGCATAGATTTCCACGACAAGTTTTGGCGCGACGTTGGCTGTAGACGCAATACTGCCGAATCCGCCATAAACAAGCGTGCCGAGAATCATCGTATCTCTTCCCGCCAGGATCCTGAAACCGCGGTCTCTGGTGCGGCGTATATATTCGGCCGTGAGCGTTAAATCTCCGCTGCTGTCCTTTGCGCCGACAATATTAGGAATGTCCGCAAGACGGTCAATAAGATTCGCGGATGTATTGACGCCGGTTCTGTCAGGGTTATTGTAAATCAGAACGGGCAGAGAAGTTGATTCCGCAATGGTCCGGAAATGCCTATAGAGTTCTTCCTCATTGGGACTGATGAACATCGGCGTTAAAACCGTTATGGCCTGGGCTTTTGACTGTTCGGCAAATTGCGCGAGCTTGACACACTCGCGGGTGGTAATATCGCTGGCCCCCACGTATACAGGAACCCTGCCCTTTACCTGATCGATCGTAATTTCGATTGCCCGTTTTTTTTCATCAAAAGCAATTCCATAAAACTCTCCGACCCCGCCCAGTATGAACACACCATGTACCCCACCCGCTAGTACATACTCGATTATCTTTCGTAATGCACCCTCGTCAACGTTTTCCGCCTTATCCACCGGGGTAATAAGCGGCGGGATGATGCCTCGAATAAAATTTATGTCCATTATTTTCAAGACCTCCTTGTCTGAATTACTGCCGTAACTTATTAAGCTTACTCAAAATAAGCGTTTAAATTGTCATTTTGATGTTCTCTTCTGTACTCTGACTTGCAAATAAATAATATTTATAAGAACGATTTTTTCACTAATCCGGAATATTATAAATAGGAAAAAGCCGAGCTGGCTGAGTAGGCCAGCTCGGCTTTTTTTACGTTGCTGCTTCTGTCTAAGGTGTATAGGTCAAACTTCTGTCGGCATTACGACGGTATTTCGAAAACATCTCTGTCCACATCAACTCAGCCTGATCCGGATGCCAGAAGTGTGGATTGTAGTCCGTGACTTGGAAACGATATTCCGCTCTTCCGCCACTGAAGATTTTAATGTGCTTGCGGCTGTCAGGGTCTCTTGTTTCGGTGCTTGTCGGGGTGGCCGAATCCTCTGCGCCGGTACCTGTGCCCATGTCGGTATACCCGTTGACAACCACGCGCCAGAAGCGTCGTGCCGCTTCTTGAGCGGATAAGCCGCCAGGATAAGCACTATCCGGCTCAGTCCCGCCGCGACACTGCCATATGGGTAGCGCCACATCAGTTCTAATGTCCGGATACTGGGTGTAATTATTGTAAGTACTTGCACTCAGATGTCCTGAATAGCACGGTGCGGCTGAGGCAAAAAGTTCAGGATATTGCACGATGACACGATTTGTAAATGCTGCTCCTTGTGACACACCTGTTATGTAGATGCGGGTTTTATCTATCTGATAAAGAGTCTTCAAGTAAGATATAAGCTCAAGTACGTACTGAACATCGGTGTTTATGGTTGGATACGTACTTATGCTGGTCGACCAGGTAGCCCCAAGACCCTGCGGAAAGACAGCGATGAAACCGTATTTCTCCGCTGTTTTATAAAACTCGGTGTTTAAAGCCTGCCAGCGCGCAGAACCTTTCACTCCATGGAAATTAAGGAGTAATGGAACAGAGCCCGTTGTTGCAGACGTTAATGATGCATAGGTAGTAGGCACATAAGTCAGGAAACGGCGATCTCCACCTGCAGCAGCCGAGAAAGTATACGTGGTATCAATCAGACCCATATCGGCAATCGTTTTCGCTTCGTGCAGACTGCCGTTGACGCGATCGTCATCTTTAAAACGCAACACCTTATTGAACATATTTGTCCAAATATACTGGCTCAATGCCTTTCCGGAGATGGACGACGAAGAGGTAAAGGTAGATTGACGAACCTGCTTGAATGTGTTCGTAGCATTGGTGTATATGCTCGTGCTGAAATAACTGTCGGTCGTTGTTGTGGGCGTCGCGGAGACATTATTCAAAGTTTTCCAGTAATCAGCTTGTTGCGTCACTAACGTGGTGGTAGAATCAGTGATCAGCCAGGCAGCCATGCTCGTCGGCGGCAGTGATGCTCCAAGCGGAGTTGATGCAGAAGCAGTGATAGTTCCCCATGAATAAGGCGTCGTCGGAGTAAAAACGAAAGACGTCGTAGGAAGACTAAAAACCGCTGAATTAGCCACGCCTCTGATACCCGCAACCGCAGATATAACAGGAATCTGGGTAACATTCGGCGCTATCATGGCTATCTGGTGCGCGACAGATGCACCGGTGCCGATGCCGGTCAAATAAACCGCATTCGCATCAGACAGATTAGTCGCTGAACGTATGGCTGCCCATGCGGCATTAACGAAAGCTGCTTCATTGTTTCCACTTGCATCAAGTGTTGTATTCCAGGTGCCATTCACGGCGTTCGGAAATATGACCGCAAAACCATTTGTTTCCCCAAGTTCCTGCCAGCGGGTAACATCAGCATTGGTTGCGCCGTTCTGTCCTTGATCATGAAAAGAAATAACGAACCGAACCCCCTTGGCATCTAAGCCTTGCAATGTGGTTAAGTTGGATGGCAAATAATAATAATAACTTCTTTGGACACCATTCACAGTAACAGTGGCTTGCGACAAAACTCCGGTTGCAGCTCCGGACCCGCCGCTACCGCCACCGCTACAGGCGTTCAATGCCAACACCGCCAACACTGCAAAAAACGCAGCGACAACGGTGCATACATTGGAAGTAAGTCTTCTAATCATTTCCCCCCTCCTCTAATATATTGTATTTGGGCAGATTACTCATTTTTTTATCACTGGTTTCTGTTCTTCGTCGATTCCTACTTATGCGATTTAAAAAAAATTTGCTTTTGATTGAAGATTGTGTTAATGTAAAATTAATTACGCGTGATATGAAATTTATCTTCTATATTTCGCCTCCTTTTTGTCCATACGGAACTAATTTACTTCCCTGTAGTCCCCCAATCTCGTTCTCTTTTTTCCTCCTTCTCTTCTTGTATTTAAGTGGAGCCGCCTCCGACAGGAGCCGGAGGCTCCGTCGATAAACGCGACCTCCCGTTTGTACCCAGCGTTAACGAGTGCGATGCGCGAGTGCAGGGTACGACTTACTGCATTCCTCCCCTGGCTGAGGACAGGGGATTCCATGTCGCGGGGATTAAAGCTCTGCTATTTGCTGCAAAATTTATTTATGCTGAATATACGAATAATTGTCACGCCAAAAGGCCGGTTATAAACC
Source organism: uncultured Nitrospiraceae bacterium (assembly GCA_964646375.1). Classification (GTDB taxonomy): domain Bacteria; phylum Nitrospirota; class UBA9217; order UBA9217; family UBA9217; genus JBAZLV01. Next base: position 7,172 of record CAZYEF010000042.1, read on the forward strand.
ATCATGTTTTATGCAGCAAAAAAATGATTCATTAAAAAAATACTTAAAAATCAGCCAGTTAAAAAATATTTAACGTCTCAAAAAGCAAACAGTTCTCACCTGTTCAGATGACACCCGAGTTCCCAAGGGTGCCCGGGTGTCATCTGAAATTACAATGCGAATTCACGTTACTGTTTTGTCAAGTTAACTGTACTGAGGGGACGTATCCATCAATGTTGCTGCGATACAATAACCAGCTGCTTACTAAAATACAAAGACAAGGAAAAAATATCTGTGCTGTTCTATAACAAGCATATGCAGTAAAGCTGTTTCAGCGTACCAAACACGGGCGTTTATTATCGAATTTCCAGCCTGGGATCAGGTATTGCATTGCAATGGCGTCATCCCGACCGCCAAGTCCCTTCTCAAGATAAAGTTTGTGCGCTTTTTCTATCTGCACCATATCAACTTCCACCCCGAGTCCCGGTTTGTCGGGAATGGTTATTATACCGTCCACTATCTTAAACGGTTTTTTCGTAAGACGCTCGGTTCCCTCCTGCCATATCCAGTGGGTATCTAGCCCGTTTAATTTCCCGGGCGCAGCAGCACCCACGTGCGCAGACATGGCCAGCGAAATATCGAAGTGATTGTTTGAATGACATCCCCACATCAGTCCCCATTCGTGGCATAACATCGCCACACGGGTCGACCCTTGCATGGTCCAGAAATGCGGATCCGCAAGCGGGATATCGACCGACTGCAACTGGAGCGTGTGCCTCATCTGGCGCCAGTCAGTGGCAATCATGTTCGTCGCGGTCGGCAGCCCCGTTGCCCTCTTGAACTCGGCCATGATTTCACGTCCGGAATAACCCTTTTCAGCACCGCACGGATCTTCCACGTATGCCACGACATCATGCAAATTTCGGCAAAGTCGTACTGCCTCCTCGAGTGACCACGCTCCGTTTGGATCGATGGTGATGCGCGCTTCGGGGAAACGTTCATGCAATGCTTTTACCGCCTCGATTTCTTTCTCTCCACTCAGTACGCCGCCCTTTAGTTTAAAATCCCGAAAACCATAGCGCTTATACGCTGCTTCAGCGAGTTTGACTATGGCGTCTGTGGTCAAGGCTTCCTCGTTGCGAATCCTGAGCCAGTCGTCTTTTTCATGTGGTGCGCTCGGATAGGCAAAATCTGTTTTTTTGCGGTCTCCGACATAGAAAAGATAACCGAGAAACTCGACCTTTTCACGCTGCTGGCCCTCGCCCAGCAAGGCGGCGACGGGGACCTCCAGAAACTGCCCCAGCAGATCGAGCAGCGCGGCCTCAATGGCGGTTACTGCATGGACCGCTACCCGGAGATCGAACGTCTGCAATCCCCGTCCGCCGGCATCCATATGAGAAAACTGTTTTCGAACCGAATTGAGTATGTTGTTGTAGTTTGCGACGGTTTTGCCAAGCACCAGAGGTTTCGTCTCTTCCAGCGTCTTGCGGATGCTTTCACCGCCCGGCACTTCTCCAACTCCGGTATGACCGGCGCTGTCTTTAAGGATGACAACATTTCTTGTAAAATAAGGGCTGTGTGCCCCGCTCAGATTAAGCAGCATACAGTCATATCCTGCTACCGGAATGACCTGCATGTCTGTGACTCTCGGTGCTCCACATGAGTTACTTATTCCTTTCTGTTGGTTCATAATACCCTCCTCCATAAGTATTTTCCCCAATCCTACTTTTGCGTTTCATACGCAAATAGCTTATGGATAAGGTTATGCTGAAACACATGTATTTGCAACCGGTTTTTTCAATTCCATGCGCTTGATTTCACCCACGATCAGCAGATAACTCAGGATGGCTCCAACGGCGTTTGCACCGACAAAAACCAACGCTCCGTTAAAAGAACCGGTTCCATGAACGATATAGCCGATGATAATCGGTGTGGTAATCCCGGCGGTATTGCCGAATGTATTGAAAAGCCCCCCGCTTAAGCCGGCAATTTCCTTGGGTGATGTGTCGGAAACAACGGCCCATCCTAATGCCCCAACGCCTTTTCCAAAAAAGGCCATGGCCATAAAGCCGACGACCATCCATTCAATATTGGTATAATTGCAGGCGATCATGGTTGTAGATAGAAGCATCCCAAGAACGATAGGAGTCTTCCTTGCCACTGATAACGAATACCCTTTCCTGAGCAGAAAATCCGAAAATACACCGCCGAGAATCCCCCCGATGAACCCGAAAAGGGCCGGCAATACCGCGACAAAACCCGCTTTTAAGATCGACATCCCGCGTGCCTGCACAAGATATACCGGAAACCACGTTAGGAAGAAGTAGGTCAAGGTTGTAATGCAGTATTGTCCGAGGTACACACCGAGCAGCATGCGGCTTCCGAGAAGTTGCTTAATGCACCACCAGGTGGGATTGTCATTGCAACTGTTAGCGTCTGGTTTCTTCTGATCCATATCGACAAGGGCCCCATCTTTTGCGATATACTCCAGTTCAGCCTTGTTAATGCCCGGATGGTCCTTCGGTCCGTAAATAACCTTAAGCAAAATGAAGGCCATGATAAGGCCTATACCGCCCATGACTGTAAACACATGTTTCCATCCGAAGGTATAAACTATCCAGCCCATAAGGGGTGCAAACAACACAGTTGCAAAATACTGAGCGGAGTTGAATATTGCTGCGGCTGTTCCTCGCTCCTGTTTTGGGAACCATGCCGCCACAAGTCTGCTGTTAGCTGGAAATGACGGGGCTTCAAATGTCCCAAGAAGCAGGCGTAGAGTAAAAAGAGCAATAATTGCGGCAGTTGCTGTGCCTAAAAGACCAACATATCCCTGCAAAAGAGTTGCTACCGACCACAGAATGATGCTCCAGAAGTAGACCCTTTTTGAACCATACCGATCGAGAAGCCATCCGCCCGGAAGCTGCATGGCCACATAAGACCAACCGAACGCTGAGAATATATATCCCAGCGCCACGGCGTTCATGCCCAGTTCTTTTGAGGCAGCCGGACCTGCAAGAGAAAGCGTTGCACGGTCAGCATAGTTAACCGCAGTCAAGGCAAACAGCATGGCGCAAATATACCACCGGACATGACTCTTCTTTTCTTGCAAAACATGTTCAGACACAATCATAACATCCCCCTTTTTAATTTCGTTAAAATCATATTTATAAGTTATAAATGGAAAGGCATCAGGATAGTCGCCCATCATAACAGCAAACAGTATGCCAAAATGCAAATCACATTATTTCAATATATTGATTAATATGATATGCAACACATGTTTTATTAATTGATAAATATGCCCCTTGCGTTGCAACATATGTTGTGATAATATTGCCATCAATAATTAAGACACGAAAGGTGTTACCCTATGAGCAAAATAACATTTATAGCCCCGTATAAAGAGGTTTTTGAGATCGGGAAACGAATCATGGCGGAATTCGGCCTGCTAGAGAAAACAGATTTCCACATCGGATGGATGAACCAGGGAGTTGAAATTGCGCGTAAGGCTGAGGCAGAAGGGACGGATTTAATTATTTCGCGCGGAGGAACTGCAGAGCTCATTGCACAATCGGATGTCCAAGTACCGATTGTTGAAATCCCCATTACGTTCGAAGACTTGGCAGAAGCTCTCCTCAAGGCAAGAGAACTTGCAAATAAAGATACACCTCAAATCGCCGTTCTGGCATTCAGCAACATGATCAGAAATATCGAAGTTTTCGCGCGCGTCATGGATCTCGACTTGAAAATTTACCGGCTGGACTCAGAAGAAGATATAACTCCCATAACGGAACAGGCACTGAATGAGGACAATGATGTTATCATAGGCGGCATTAAATCAACCGTGATAGCGACTGATAAGCGGGCCAAAGCGGTACTGCTTTCTTCCGGAGAGAACTCATATCGGGATGCGCTTGTTCAAGCCACGCGAGTACTGTATGCGCGGACACTGGAAAAAGAACGCATGAAAATGTTTCGCGTATTGATTGATTATTCTATCCAAGGAATCATCAGCATTGATAATGAAAAAAAAATATCCGTATTTAATAGCGCTGCTGAACGGCTTATTGGCATCAGTGCCGGACAAGCCCTTGGGAAAAACATTCAGTCAATTTTCCCTTCGATACCTCCAGATGTTTTATTAGATAAACCGAAAGTAATGCTGGGGGAATTGATGCAGATTCATGGAAAAAAGCTCATGATAAACATCATTCCTATTGATGTCGGAGAAAATGTTTCAAGTACAATGATCACATTGGAAGATATCGGCCAAATCGTTGAAATGGAAGCAACGATACGGAAGGAAATATACTCAAGAGGATTAAATGCTCAATACCATTTTAACGATATTCTTGGTGTTTCTCCTCCCATGACGGAGGTCAAACGAATTGCCATGGAGTATGCCGCAATTGATGCAACCGTGATTATCTTAGGTGCTTCGGGGACGGGAAAAGAATTATATGCTCAGAGCATTCATAATGCCAGTAAACGAAGGCAAAGACCTTTTGTGGCGGTAAACTGCGGCGCCATTCCTTCAAGTTTGCTGGAAAGCGAGCTTTTCGGCTATGCGGAAGGAGCATTTACTGGTGCCAATAAAAACGGCAAACCGGGTCTTTTTGAACTGGCTCATGGCGGTACTATTTTCTTGGATGAAATCGGAGAAATGGACAAGCTGGCCCAGACGAGCCTGCTTCGGATCATACAGGAAAGAAGAGTAATGCGTGTTGGCGGAAACAAGTATCTGCCGATAGATGTCAGAATCATTGCTGCCAGCAACAAAAATTTAGCGCAACTGGTCCACAATGGTCATATGAGAGAAGATTTGTATTATCGTATAAATGTTCTTCCTTTGGAACTGCCGGCGCTCAAAGACCGTCCCGGTGATGCCCTGCTTATAGCCAATCATTTTCTGTCGCAATACAACAGCGCATTTAATCGGAATATAATATTAAGCAAACAGGCAAAGGCATTTATCGAAACCTATGAATGGCCCGGTAATGTCCGGGAATTGAGAAATTATATTGAGCGCCTTGTAGTCACGGTAAAAGAAAGTGTAGTCACCGCTGAGGCTGCATCACAAATGCTGGCAACCATAAAAAAAGTATCCATTCAACCTGCCGCAAATACTGAGAACAAGGATGCAGAAAAAATGAAAATTTTAGACATGCTTCTGGAAACACACTATAATCAGAAAGAGACTGCCAAGCGGCTAGGGATGGATCGCAGTACTCTATATCGGAAAATGAAAACGTTTAATATCGAAATTACCAAAAGCACATTTTAACAAATAGTTGAAACAAAGAGTTGGTTGTTATACTTGTTCTGTACGAATGCATTCACTGCCAGTTATAATGGCGACTGATAATTTTTAATTGTTTTTGTTACTTCCCCTTCACCTTATGTTGACCATTCAGGATTTCGCTATTAGTTGTTTGTCTTTCAGCGAAATGAGCTTTTTGCTTTGCTTTGTTATTTCTTCATCTTTTAAAGGCAGATATATATAAAATGTTGATCCTTTGCCCACCGTGCTGTCTACCGTAATGAAGCCGTCGTGCTGTTTTACACTGTTATACACAATCGAAAGTCCAAGACCCGTTCCTTTTCCAATTTCTTTTGTAGTAAAGAAGGGAGCGAATATCTTCACAATACTTCTTTCATCGATCCCGACTCCTGTATCACTAACTACAATAAGAGCATATTTGCCAATTTTTCCAAAATTATGTTTCTTTACAAAATTTGCATCTATTACAGCTTGATGCAATTCTATTTGCAGCCCGCCGCCGTCAGGCATGGCATCTCGCGCATTTGACGCAAGATTCATTAAAATCTGCTCCATCTGCTCGTAGTCGGCGTATATATTGATTTTTTCTTCACAAAGTTTCATCGATAATCTGATATTACCGTGTATCATTCCCGTTAAATAGCTCCGCTGCTGTTCAAGAAAACGGTTCAGATTCAACGCCATAGGATCAGCGGCCCGTCTTTTGAGAGTTATTTGCAGCCCTTTTGCTAACTGGCTGGCTTTACTTGATGCCGTAACAATATGTTCTGCTTTCATTTTCAAATAATCATTAGGCGCTTTTATTTGCAACACGGCCGCAAAACCGGAAATAATCGTTAGGAAATTACTAATATCATGAACAATGCTGCCTGTTAAAATACTTATTGCCTCTTTTTTTTTCGCATCGTGAAGTTGATTTTCCAGTTTGATTCTTTCAGTTGCATCATTAAAAAATTCAACTGCAAATTCTACATTTCCGTATGTATCTGCAATCGGATATGATATGACATCATACGATTTTAAATATTCGTCATGCTGAGAATATGAATGAACCGTTGAGTTTGCCGCTCCTGTCGCAAATGTGCGCATGACAGGGCAATCTTTTCCTAGTGCACTGCACGGCAACTCGCTGTTCTGATATACTTCATAGCATTTTCTGCCTCGCATCTCATTCATTGTCATTCCAACAGACCCGCAGTAGGCTGCGTTCGCAATAATAATTCTGTAATCATGATCCAGGACAACCACTCCACTTTCCAGTTTATCAATGATATTATGCAATAAACATTCTTCGCTCTTATTTTCTGAAAGGTCTTCAACAATTAAGGCAACACGCGATGCATTGCTATTCTTGATCGGGGAAAAAAAGCACTTTGACTGCACCCACTTGATTGAGCCATCGGAGTGAATAATGCGATATTTGCGTTCCACTGCCTTCTTTTTATTTACTCTTATATCCGATAGAAAGAGTTCCCGATCATCAGGATGAACAGCCTCGACCCAAAACATAGGCGTTTGATAGAATTTTTCACATGGGTAGCCTGATATTTTTTTGAATCCAGGACCAACATAGTAAGCCGTACAAAGGTCAGAAGAAAATAAATAAAGGGATATATTTGCTTCATTCAACAGGTCGAATAAAAAATATTTAATATCCTGAAGCTCGTCCTCAGCATATTTGCGTGCACATTTAGTAACTTCCTGCAATATACCGGTTTCTATAAGATCGGCACTATGTTTTGAAAGAACTTGTTCTAGCTCTTCTTGTTCTACTTGCATGCGGTCTATATTGTGTTTATAGTTCTTGATATCCACAAAATTTCCTCGCTTTACATTACGTCTGACATTCAGCTAATGGACATTGCAAACCTACAAATATTAAGTCATTGTCTGCCAGAACCATAGTATTTTTGTACCGATTTTTTTTATTGTTTTTATTAATTGCCTGTTGTACGTCCGGGAGAAAATTTATAGGACAAGTTCGATGGAACTTATTATGTTTCTAGGCTTTGCAGTTCCCCCACCCGGTGGATCTTAATCATATTTGTCGCACCGGCAACGCCTATGGGAACGCCTGCCGTAAGCACGGTCATATCGTTCTTTTTTATCATTTTTCGTTCGAGCATGGCATATTCCACAGCAGCGATCATATGATCTGTCGTCTTTTCGGAATTCAGGATAATCGGGGTCACTCCCCAATATAGAGATATTTTTCTCGCGACGTGCGTAAATGGAGTCGCTGCGATTATTGGTACGGCAGGTTTATGTTTTGAGACCAGCAGAGCTGTGGAACCGGTATGTGTGAACGTAACGATCGCTTGGGCTTGGAGTTCTGCTGCGGCCCTGCAGGCGGCGTGGGCCATACTTTCTCCCGTACCAAATACATTTTTATCGGGCGTGCGGGATGAAAGTGATTTATCCGCCTGTGCAGCTATTTTGGTCATGAATGCAACCGACTGAGCGGGATATCTACCAACAGCACTTTCGCCCGAGAGCATAACGCAGTCTGAACCGTCTATTATGGCGTTGGCCACATCAGACGCTTCCGCACGAGTTGGCTGAGGATTTTCAATCATGCTCTCGAGCATTTGCGTGGCGGTGATTACTGGTATCTCAGCCTCATTACAGGCTCTGATAATCCGTTTCTGAAGAAGCGGCACTTGTTCAGGCTGCATTTCCACACCAAGATCACCGCGCGCAACCATGACGGCATCCGATACACGAATTATTTCGTCCAGGTTTTGAATAGCTTCCTTTTTTTCGATCTTGGTGATGATGGGGATATCCGCTTTCCGCGATTTGATAAAACGCCGGGCATGCAGAACGTCATCGGCGGTGCGTACAAAGGAAAGCGCCACGTAATCTACTCCCATTTGTATGCCAAATATCAGATCTTCCCGGTCTTTACGAGACAAAGGAGGCAACGTAAGATGCGCTCCCAGCAGATTAACTCCTTTTTTGCTTTTGAGTATCCCTCCCCGGACAATTTTGCACCTGATACCCACGGTGTTTTTTTTAACAACTTTAAGCTCAAGCCTTCCGTCATCGAGAAGCACTGTATCGCCAATTTTCAAGTCATTTGAAAGCCGTGGATAAGCCACCGAGATGAGACTGTCAGTACCTACGATTTTTTTTGTCGTTAAGGATATTAATTCACCTGCTTTTAGCAGTATGCCGTTATTCTTCATTTTCCCCACACGCAACTTCGGTCCCTGCAAATCCTGAATGATTGCGATATGCTTACCAACTTTTGCAGCCTCTTCCCGAATTCGGCAAATACTTTTGACATGATCATCACGATCGCCGTGGGAAAAATTAAGCCTTGCTGCATCCATGCCGGCATAAATGAGTTTAGCAACAACTTCGGAGGAACTCGAAGCCGGGCCAATAGTCGCAATAATTTTAGTACGTTTTTGCATCGGCACTTCCTTTCATGAAACTATAGTCAGGGTGATATTCAGACGCGTGGATCACACAGACACTACGAGAGCCACTTTTTTAAATAACTTGGTAGCTGCAGTTTAAATGAAAATTTTCTTTTGACATAAGTTGAGGATGTAATTTTTTTGCCATTATCTCAAAACTAAATCCAGGAATCGTATTTGTTTAGGAGATAAACTTTTAATCCACTAAAAAGTTAGCATTCTAATACTAGAGAGGAAGGCGTAACTTTACTATCATGCTTCAGGAGGTGGTATGAAATGGATTATCTTACAACTTATACGATGATAGGGTGACGTTCATTCATTCAAGTTTTAAACACAGTCAGACCCAATACCACATACTATCAAAAATGTTACACTCTGATAATATGCGAGGAGTGTATTTACTGCCGACCATGAACGTGATAAAGCTATTCACGCTGCAAACCGGGTATTTTGCATAACATGATCGCAGTGGGGTCAATTACTGCATTTTCTTAAATGACGCTCTGAATACCGAGTGTCTCCGAGTGGCTAGTTATTACCACCCTTCGAATGATGCCTCCCTCTCTAGCATTTAATCTTATTTTCAATATATGGAGAGTGCACTACAAAAGTTATTTAATGCCCAGAGCAAGTGATATGCCAAAGTAAAAAATTTTTTTTATCAGTGATTTACCCGGCACATCAGCAACATGTGTTGTAGTATTGGCGGGAAAAAGTCATAACATCGCAACAAGTGTTGCAACATTAAAAAACGCAAATGCCTGAATAATACTCAGCAGGCAATACTTCTCCCCCGGCAGAAGCCAGGGGTTTCTAAATCACAACGATAATTGCTGTTGTCCTTTGTCTTCTTTTCTTGGTACGTTACATAGACAAAAATTTCTTCTACGTTAAAGCCTATACTCGATACATAATAAACGCGAGATCACATACCGTCCTTCCTTTTGTACGCTTTGTGCAGAAAAGGAAATTCCGCTAAAATTTTTTTGCCAATTGCGGTTTTACGAACTGGATCATCTCGGCAACTGCAATACCAGGCAGTACAACGATCACCATGTGAATAAGGTTGATCTGAATCAGGTAAAGAGCAACTCCAGCCAACTTAATTTTATTATCTCGAACGCACGAAAGCGACCAATCGCGCGCGAAACCAAGCATAATAAATAAAACAGCCTTGAGGAGTTTTCTCAAGAAAATCGAAGCAATGGTTTCGTTGAAATTCACCTCAAGGCTATGAAGTTCATAACATCTTATTGATTATCATCTGTTAATGGCCATTTGGCGGAATTACGGCTGCAGTAGCCTCCGCAATATCCGCATCTCTTTCCTCTTGCAAAATATATTTGCTGCTAAATGCCGAATTTGTCGCAAGAGTAACCAGGTTAACGTAGGACGTATGGGTAGCGTATATGTCGTTCAGCGTAGTAGCGGGGTAATCCATATAGTACCCCCAGCGACTGCATGTCCCCGGCCCGGAGTTGTTAAAACAAGAAGCTGTACCTTTTCTTCTTCCTTGTCCGCTTGCAGAAAAGATACTCAGAAAAGTATGGTAGGAATCGCGCTATAGAATAGATCGACGAGCGAATGCAAAACCCGACAGCTTAAGGACGTTCTCTGTTCTTGAGCAAAGCAAC
>CAZYEF010000043.1:0-17477 GCA_964646375.1 uncultured Nitrospiraceae bacterium
GGGACAGCCGCTCCGGCTCCATGTTGGGCTTGAGCGCCGTGAAATTCATCGGGAACGTGGACTCAAGGTCCGTGTGCTTGAAAATGTAAGCTGTCACGAGTTCCGCGTTCGTGTCCGCCTTCAATTCCAGCACAAGTCTGACTTCATCGGTTGATTCATCCCGCACCGCAGTGACTTGGGGAATTTTTTTGTCCTCCATCAGACCGAGGAGTTTCTCCAGAAGCTTTGCCTTGTTCACCAGGTACGGGATGGAGGTGAACACAATGGCCTGCTTCCCGCGCGGAAGATCTTCAACCGTATACTCGCCGCGGATCCTGATCCCGCCGCTGCCGGACTGATAGATTTCCTTCATTTCTTTTTTAGAGTTCAGTATCTGTCCCGCGGTGGGGAAATCCGGGCCCTTTATGTATTTGAGCAGATCCTTGACATCAATATTGGAGTCGTCGATGAGAGCCACGAGGCCGTCAATTACCTCACCGAGGTTGTGCGGTGGAAAGGAGCAACTCATGCCCACCGCGATGCCTGACGTTCCGTTCACGAGAAGCTGCGGAAAACGAGCAGGCAACACGGACGGTTCTTTGAGTGAGTTGTCGTAGTTGGGACGGAAACCGACGGTCTCCTTGTCGATTTCCGCGAGGAGCTCTTCTGCAATTCTGGAGAGCCGCGCCTCTGTGTATCGCATGGCGGCCGCAGGATCGCCGTCGAGACTGCCGAAGTTGCCCGAACCCTCCACGAGGGGATACCGCAGCGAGAAGTCCTGCGCCATCCTGACCATCGCGTCGTAGGCGGCCTGGTCTCCATGAGGATGAAATTTGCCCAGCACTTCGCCGACGACCGCCGCACTTTTTCTGAATTTGGCAGTGGGGCCGAGGCCCATCTCCCACATGGCAAACAGTATTCTGCGGTGTACCGGCTTCAGTCCGTCGCGCACATCCGGAAGAGAACGTGAGACGATGGTCGAAAGTGCGTAGGTAAGAAACCGGGTCTCGACTTCCGAGTGGAGCGCGGCAGTCAGGATTGCATCATCTTTAACAGGCATGAAAAGCCCCTTTCGTAAAAGAATTCTTGAAAAGCTAGCTCATAAAATGTATCTTTTTGCACCAAGATGTTTGGTTGCCCCGTATAACGGGGGCTATATTACCACAAACACGAGAGGATTTTGAAGTAAGTTTTAAGAAAAAAGTGTATAATAAACTATGATTAATTTGCTTGCAAAAAATGCGGAAGCCTACAGCACCGAAACCTTTCAGTGCCACAAGTGCAACCGCGAGTTTGATGCCAGCATAATAACCTGGGTAGACGCTACCAAAGTTCCGCAGATAAAAACTGCGATTTTAGACTGGAACTTCAATACTGTTCAATGCATCCATTGCGGTTACAGACATTTTTCCGGAACTCCGTTTTTTTACGAGGATTTCGAAGAGGGGCTTCTGGCCGCAGTTTTTCCCTCCATACCGGATGAACGTGCGGAAGTGGAAAGGGCTATCAAGGCAAAATACGGCTATTACCCGATACTGGAATTTTTTTATGACATGACTCAAATCTGGATGCTGATTTATTTGCAGGAATATTATAACGGTCATGAGAACTTCCGTGTGCTTTCCCGGATCGGAGAAGGCGAGAAACGGATTCTGAAGATGCTCCGGTTTCTGAAGGAAGATGTCTTGATGATCAACATCCGGGAAAAACTTACCGAAACTTTGCTCGGCTATGCCAAGCAGGATGATCTTGAAGATCTTCTCTGCCAGGCGGCCTGCACGCTGGAGGAAATGCTTCCCTGGCCGCTTGACCTGCAATGCGTCTGCGGGGCAAAGCTGAACCATGATATTCCCTGCCGCGGGACGAAGGTGAATATTCATAAGCATGAACATCAGCTTTCACAGCGCTATGAAGTATATTGCCCTGTCTGTAAAAACGAAGTGCCCGGCACCGCGTGCACCCGGTGCGGCAAAGTGTATACTTGGAAGCTCGGCACGGTTTTCAGCTACAAGGAGCAGGAAAGCCCGTCGCATGACAATCTGTTACGCGCAGATTAGAAGCCGTCGATGCTACTCTGAAAAATGCCGCAGAAATATTTCTGCCGCCTGCAGTGCAGGGAGCGGTTTTTCCCTTCGAAACGAAGAAAATACGCTCACCAAAAAGCAAACAAAAATGTTTTTTTGGTCCTTCACTGCAGCAAAAAACCAACTCCCAAAACGGCAATTTTCTCCTGAGAATTCCTCCCCGGATTTTCCTTGACGCCCTACCGGTCTTATGGTAATTATAATGCGGTTAAGAAGTTTCTTATTTCCGTTCTGCCGAATTAAAACAATATGTTATGAGGGTTTTTTTAGTGCAGCACGGCATGTGCATGACGCACGATATCAGAGAGTGAACCGACGGCTTTATATGTTTTTCATCAGCATTTCACACTCCTCGTGATCCGTGCACGGACACCACGCATCCCGTCAGCTTTCCGCAATGCACAATGCGTCGGTTCTTTAGGCCGCAGCTGTCAAAGCGTTGTTCAGCAGCAAAGGGTATGGTTCGTCGGAGGCCCCGTGTTGAATGCAATTAAAGGAGATGAACTGAAGGACCTCTTCACGACCGAGACATGGCGGGACCACTTCACGACGCTTTCCGACAGCCTCGGCTTTTCGCTGAGCATCTATTCCCAGACAAGACAACTGCTCTTCGCCGCTCCGGGCGCACTGCCGCTGTGCCGCGCATTTCAAAAATCCGCGTCGGCGCTCAAGGAACAGTGCGAATCGTACTGTGACCCTCTGATGACCAAACCGCTGCTGACCGGGAAGCCCGAGATCTACAAGTGCTACGCGAAAATTGTATGTTTTTCCCTCCCGATCGAATACATGCATGAAAAGGCGATCATCCTGGGGCAGGGGTCTTTTTCCTCGTACGAGGATTTTCGTGAGTGCATGAACCTGGTCAACATAGCGGGCCTCGACACGATTTCCATACCGACGCCGCTCACGTTTACAACGTTTGAACATGCATACAAAGTCTGCGGCTTTGTGTCTGATGTGGTGAATAGGCTTCTCAAGAATTCCCAGGAAAATGTCACGCTCAGGAAAAAGTTTGAGAACCTCAAGCAAATTCTGGGGACCTGGGGAAGCGCGTCCGAGGAGCGCCCGGAAGCGCTGTACCGGGACATGGTACGAAAGCTTTCCACGCTGCTCGACATAGAATCAATCGCCATCCTCCCGCTGGATAAGAAGCAAGGGAAATATGTAAGTCAGTTCAGCCTGATGAGAAGCAAACGGCCGTCGGAGGCCGTCGCCATCAGCGAGCACGATGTGGTGGTCCGCGAACTCAGCAGCGGCAAACCGTTTGTGCTTTCCGCGGAACCGGTGTACGATCCCCGCGCAGATTTTCTGAACGGCATGGGAGCTCTTTATTTTTTCCCCGTCCTGATCAGCAAAAAGCTGGAAGCCATCGTGCGTATCGCCGACATGGTCCTCAAGGAAGGAGACAAGCAGATCATTGCCACGTTTTGCCAGCAAACGGCGCTTTCCATTGAGAACCATCGTCTTCACCAGGATCTCTACAAAAAATTCAGCCGGTTTGCAACGCTCGCGGACCTCACCAAGGCAATAACGCCCATTCAGAACCACGAAACGCTGCTCCGTACGATTCTCGACAAATCCGCGGAATTGCTGAAGGCCGAGCAGGGCTCTCTGATGCTGCTTGACCAGGCGACGGACGCGCTTCTGCTTGAGGTGAAAAAAGGAGTCGTCGCTGGCGTGGGGCTGAAACTGCGGATCAATCGCGGCGAAGGAATCGCCGGCAAGGTGATGGAGCTTGGCGAGCCGCTGCTTGTCGAAGACGTTGAAAATGATCCAAGAACGAGGCAAAAAAACAGGCAGCATTACAAAACCTCGTCGTTCGTCAGCGTTCCGCTTAAAATCGAAGACCGCACCATCGGCGTGCTGAACCTCTCGGACAAAACAACCGGCGAAGTCTTTGATGAAGAGGACCTGAAACTGGTGCAATCGTTCGCGACGCACGCCGCCATTGTCATGGAGAGGAACGCCTTATACACGAAATCCGAGGAGCTCAAAAAGCTGATCATCACAGACTCCCTGACCGGTCTTTTGAATCGTCGGTATTTGTTTGAGCGGCTCAAGGATGAGTTGGCGCGATCAGAACGGCATAACCATAATTTGAGCCTTCTCATGCTGGATCTGGACGGGTTTAAATACTGCAACGACACCTTTGGCCACCTTTTCGGCGACAAGACGCTCAAGACGCTGGCAGAAACCCTGCTGAATACCCTCCGCTCCATGGACGTTGTTGCGCGTTTCGGAGGAGATGAGTTCATCGTAATCCTGCCGGAAACGCCGGAGCCGCTTGCTGTCGAAATCGCGGAACGGCTGCGCTTCAATATCGCGAAACAGCTGACGGTTCCCGACGATGTGGACCAGATGGAATCGCGGGCACTCACCGCCAGCATCGGGATTGTCTGCTATCCCCAGCATGGCGAAACGCTTGAGAAACTCATAGAAAACGCCGATAAAGCCCTGTACCGGGCCAAGAACAAGGGAAAAAATGCCATAGAGGTTTTTGCCTGACATGCCATTCAGCACACTTTCAGATAGCGATTTTTCAGGACGGCAGGAAGAGTTGACGCTTTTGTTCAACAAGGTTCTCCGGGCCGACACCGGTGCGGGGACGGGCATTGTGCTGTCCGGGTCGAGAGGCATTGGAAAAACGGAGCTGCTGAAGCAGCTTTTCGGCCTGTTGTTTTGGAAGCAGGACCACATCGCCCCGTTTTATTACGTCGTCAATCCCGCGCTGCTTTCTGCGGAGACGTTTTCAAAAACGTACTTGATGCAGTTCCTGTATCAGCGGATCGCCTTCGAGAAAAAAGAGCAGTCGCTGTTCTGGCGCGACGGCACATCGCTTGCCGATTTGTCAATGCTCCTGGAGGATCGGGACGCCGCCTGGGCAAAGGAAATTCTGCAGCAATACGAACAGAATCTCAATGATCCCATTGGCGCGCTCAGGATCGCGCTTGCAGCCCCCTACCGGTCGGCGCTGCTGAGCGGCATGCCGGTTGCCGTTTTGATCGATGAATTTCAGCGGCTGCAGGGGCTTTCCATACAAGGGGTTGTCGATCCGCACCTGGTTTCTCTCTTTGAAAAGCCGTTTTCCCTGGGCAGAGCACTGCATGTGGTTACGGGAAATGCCGCAGAGCTCCAGGAAATGCCTGTCTCGAATTCTCTGGAGCGGTTCTCCCTTGCGCCGCTTGATCTTGCGGACGCAGCGGCCAGAGCACAGACGATTCTCCGCGTGAACAATCTTGATACCGTCATTCCTCCGCTCCTCATGCGGCACCTCGGCGGCAATCCTTTCTATCTGGAATGCGTCGGCAAGGCTCTCTCCATGAAAAAGGACCCCGATGACAAAGAGTTTTGGGGAACCTACGTCAAGGAGATTACCTCGGGAGGGATCGGACTGTATTGGTCATCGATCCTGAAAGGGTTTTTTCACGATCTGGGGAGGCGGAAAAGCGCCATCGCGGTCAGCTATAAAATTTATCACGCACGAGAGTCTTTTTCCTGCAGCCGGATAGCCTCCACCTTCACGATGACGGAAAACCAGGCGGAGGCGATTGCGCATGCGCTGTATCACGCGGGAATCATTCAGGGTGAGTTCGGCGTATTCCGGCCCGTGGAAGACAATGTACTGCGCGATATTATTGACTGTCTCTATCTGAAGGAGGTCCTGGCAAAATCCTCCCACGATCTTGAGCGGGAACTCATGGAACGGCTGCTTCCCGAGAAGACGGGAATCAGCCGGTTTGATCTCACCCTGCCGATGACCAAGGAAGCGGAACTGGTCGCTGCCCAGTGCATTGATCAGATCGGAAAAAATCTGCACCTCAGTCAGGACATCACCGGACAGCTGCAGATAGCGGTGATTGAGGCCTGTATCAATGCCATGGAGCACAGCAGGGGGTCGGAGCGAAAGGTGTACGTAAGCATTGTCGCGGACGAAGGGCGTCTGGAAGTCTCCATAGAAAGTACGGGCCAGGAATTTATTGTGCAGGAGACCGGGGAGCCTTTTAGCGGCCGGGAGGCGGCAAAGACCGCCGGGAGAGGATGGGGAATAAAACTCATGAAGCGCTTTGCGGATGATGTGAAGTTCGAAAAGACGACTCGGGGCATAAAAACGGTCCTTATCAAACATCTTGATAAAGCCGCACGGGAGCAAAAGGAGGACGCAATAACCAATGAATAATTTTACCTTAACCGCAAAATCGGCGCAGGATGTCGCCGTCATGACGCCCAAAGGATATATCAACGATCTGGGGGCGACCCGCCTTGAGCAGACCAGCGAACAATATCTCGGAAAAGGCGTAAGAAAGTTTGTCGTAAACTTTTCCGACGTGCAGTTCATCAATACGATCGGGATATCCATTTTCACGGGCATCGTGCACCGGACTCAGGAGCAGGAAAGTCTGCTGTGCTTCACCAACATGAAGAAAATCCATCTTGATGTGTTCGAGATGGTGGGGCTGACGAAGCACGTCAAGGTCTTTAAAGACGAGGAAGATGCCCTTATTTTTTTGAAGGGAAGAGGGTAACTCATGAATAAGAAAGTGCAGCTCAAACGGTTGATGTTCTGCATAGAATCACTGGTTGATCTGGGCCAGGAAGTCAGTTCCGCAAAAGAACTGGCGGAAAAGATGAAGGCTGCGCTCTACGTGATGACCGGTATTTTTTCCGTACCGACCGCCGCGTTGTTTATTTATCATCCCCAGCGAAAAAGCCTTGATCCCATCGTTGAGAAAGGCTACCGGGACAAGGTGAAAAAGGAGATGAAGCTGTCCGTTTTGCGGGAATACGTCAACCGGTTCCGCATGAACGAACCGCTGGCAATCCGTGACATGGGCAAGACGGCATTCTTCCGCCGAAACACCGAAGTGTTTACCAGGCTGCAAACGAAAATATTTATTCCACTCTTTGCAAAAGGCGAATTTGTCGGCGCCATCGCACTCGGCAAAAAACTCGGCGGATCGCCTTTCCATGCCGGGGACAAGGACGTTCTCAGGGTCATTGCGCACCAAATGGCCATAACCCTGCACAATGCCCGGCTGTTTCTGGAACTGGCCAAGAAGGCCTCTGAAAACAAACGACTCTATACGAGCATGCAGCGGATATATCACGACACCATCCAGGCGTTTGCGGCCGCCATTGACGCAAAAGACGATTACACGAAGGACCATTCCTTCCGGGTGGCGTGCTATGCAGTGGCCATCGCCCGTGAACTGGGATGGAAGAAGAACGAAGTGGAGGGTCTGTACGTTGCAGGTCTGCTGCACGACATCGGAAAAATAATTATTGACCATGACATCATCAACAAGGGCGAAAAGCTGACGACGCCGGAGATCCATGAGATCAAAAGGCATCCCCAGATATCATACAACATTCTTTCCAAAGTAAAATTCCCCTGGAAGAATGTCGAGTATTTTGTCCGGCATCATCATGAGCGGGTCGACGGAAAGGGGTATCCTGATGCCCTCATGTCCTCCGAACTGAGCGATGGGGTGAAAATTCTTACGCTTGCGGACGCTTTTGACGCAATGACGACGGACCGGCCGTACCGGGGGAAAATGGCGCTCAGCGATGCGTTTCGTGAAGTGATGAGGTGCAACGGAACGCAGTTTGACTCAAGGATTACAACCACGTTTTTTGACATACTGCGCAAGGAGTTGAGCGGCGAGTACAAGGAGCAGCAGATACTTCCCCATCTCCAGAATGTTGATATAACCGGATTTGTTCCGCTCGATCCGGCGGTTGTGCGCAGAGATGCCGCCGAAAACCGCATCCCCAGCGGCGACGAGTATGTTCTCGCATCATAGGAGTCGTATAATCTGTCCGGGTTGTCCGCAGTTGACAATCCGACAGGACAGGAAAGCGTGATAATCGCCGCGCACTGTGTTTATGCGGAGCCTGCGTTCCTTGCAGTAATTCCTTCCGGGCTTATCCCCTCAGGTGACAGTCAACGAAGTGGCCATTCCCGAGGTCGGTTGTGCGGGGTGCAATCTTGTCGCAGGGTTCAAAACGATGGATGCAGCGCGTGTGGAAACGGCATCCGGCAGGGACCTGGGTGGGGCTTGGGATGTCGCCCCGCAGGAGGATATGCTTTTTCTGCACTGCCGGGTCCGCCACCGGAATATCGGCAAGCAACGCTTCGGTGTAAGGATGCGACGGGTTACGGTATATCTCCTCGGCAGGCGCAATCTCCATAATTTTTCCGAGATACATCACTGCCACGCGGTCTGAAAAATGCCGCACGATGTTCAGATCGTGGGCGATGAACAGGAAGGAAAGTTGCAGGGCCTCCCGCAGATCGTCAAGAAGATTGATTATCTGTGCCTGGACCGAGACATCGAGCGCGGAGACCGGTTCGTCCGCGACGATGAAGGACGGCCCGCTTGCCAGGGCCCGTGCAATCCCGATCCGCTGGCGCTGGCCCCCCGAAAATTCGTGCGGATACCGGCCGAGTGCGTCCGTGGTCAGACCCACCTTTTCGAGCAGCTCAGCGCCTCGCTCCCGCAATTCATTCTTATTTGCCAGTTTGTGAATCACCAGCGGTTCCGTGATGATTTCCTGGACGCACATGCGGGGATTCAAGGACGCAAAAGGATCTTGAAATATAATCTGCATTTTTTTGCGCAACGCCCGGAGGTCCTTTTTGCCGAGGGACCCAAGGTTTTGGTTTTCGAAGCAGACCTCCCCCGCCGACGGCTCAAGCAGTCTGAGCGCCAATCTGCCGAGAGTTGATTTTCCGCAGCCGCTTTCACCGACCAGCCCCACGGCTTCGCCCCGACCCACGGCCAGACTCACGCCGTCCACGGCCTTCGCCTCAAGCGTTTTTCCGAATCCCGCCTTCACCGGGAAGGATTTATATATATTGCGTATCGCCACAAGTTCGTTTTGCATGGAAATATCGTCGTCCTATTTTGCTTCCCAGCATCGTACCAGGTGTCCGGGTGTTATCTCGATGAGGTCCGGTTCCGTTACGCATCGGGCCGTCTTGATATCACAGCGTGTGATGAATTTACATCCTGCGGGCAGGTCGTGGAGCTGCGGCACGGATCCGGCAATGGTGCTCAGACGTTTTTTGCCGTTCCGTCCCGGCTTGGGGACCGATGCCAGCAGACCCCGGGTGTAAGGATGCAGCGGGTTCGTAAAAAGCTCCCGGGTTTCCGCCTGTTCAACAATTCTCCCCGCGTACATTACCGCCACTTCGTGTGCGCGTTCCGCAATCAGGCCGAGATCATGTGTAACCAGAATCATGGCCATGCCCATCTCCGCCTGTAGTTTGCACAACAGGGCGAGAATGTGCGCCTGGATCGTGACATCCAGCGCGGTGGTGGGTTCGTCGGCAAGAATAAGCGACGGCTTGCATGCGATGGCCATGGCGATCATCACGCGCTGCCGCATGCCGCCTGAAAGCTGGTGCGGATACTCATGCACCCGCTTCTCCGGAGAAGGGATGCCCACAGACTGCAGAAGGTCGATGGCGGAGGCCATTGCTTCTTTTTTTGAAACATTCCTGTGCGTGGTGATGACCTCGATGATCTGGTTTCCAATCGTGAAAACGGGATTGAGTGCCGTCATTGGTTCCTGGAAAATCATAGCAATACGGGCGCCGCGAATCGTCCGCATTTCTTCCGCGGAGAGCAGAAGAAGATCCCGGCCCTCGAAAAGAATTTTGCCGGCGGCAATTCGGCCTGGAGGAGGGACGAGATTCAGAATGGACAGTGCAGTCACGGTTTTTCCGCAGCCTGACTCGCCCACCAATCCCAGGATGCGCCCTGTTTGCAGTGTGAGGCTGAGGTTGTCAACGGCTTTCACGGTGCCGGCCCTGGTATGGAAAAGCGTGGTAAGGTTTTGTATGCTGAGCAGGTCCAACGGCGAGGCTCCAGTCAGGACAGTTCGGGTTTTACAAAATGCAAGTAGGTTTTTACAGCGGAATTGTCGGGATCAAACACGAGCGCTTCTCTCCACTCCTCCTCGGCCAGTCCGAGAAAACCCTGAGAGTAATACGTAATGCCGAGATGCAAACGCGCCGGAATATACCGGGGATTGCACTCTTTGGCTTTATTGAACTGCCAGACGGCTTCATCATATCTGCCCTTGTCCCTGAGGGCAATGCCCAGTTGGGTGATGATGTCGACAAAGCCGGGCGAGAGACGGAGGGCTTTCTGATATTCTTCTATCGCTTCATCAAGGAGGCTGAGTTGATAGTACATATTTCCCAGCCGCAGATGTTCTGCTGACAATTTGCCCTTGATAAAGGGGTCGATAACCGGGCTGGGCGTTTCAGTGCTGGTATTGGTGGATTTCGCGAAGCGGGCGGCCCGTTCGAAGACCTCCCGGGATTTTTCATATTTGCCGAGGTCGCCGTAGGTAATGGCGAGGTTCAGAGATGCCTCGGTATATTCAGGGTTCAATTCCAGTGCTTTCTCAAAAGCTTTGACCGCAAGCGCAAGCCGGTTGGTCTGATGGTAGATGATTCCCATTTTGTTTTGAATGTCGGCAAAATTGGGATTGACGCTCAGGACTTCCTTAAACAAGCCTTCCGCGGACAGATAATCATTTTTTTCGAAAGCTTCAATGCCCTGTTTGTATACTTCATCGAGCTTCGGTTCCATGTTCACCCCGCCATCATGAGATTGTTCATACCGTGCTCTGTTAAAAAAATTTAGCACACCTGTGCTTGATATGTCAATGAAAAACAAAGAGAAGCATCCGCGGTGACCATGCCTGGTACATGAACATGCTTCGCTACCGGGGAACAGCTGCAAGACAGGCTTCGGCGAAAAAAAATATTTAATTCCGTTTCCGGCATTTTTTATAACGCTGGGCAGTGAGCAATCATTCTGAACAGTAATTTCGGTCTTCCGCTTTCCCTGTTTTTGAAAATCAGTTCCATTATTTCATAATAATACTGTTGCATTTTAACAACAATCCATGATGCTTAGATGAATTTTTACCACAGCAAACAAACCACAAGAAAAACACAATATGTTGATTTTAAATGTGTTTTTAGAAAAAATTTTTGGCATATCGTTTGCTAAGTTTATCATCAAGAGAGGACTATACAATGATAAGATTTCAACGGACTTTACGTAACAGCATTTCAATCGAAGGCATCGGTCTTCATACCGGCAAGCCTGTAAAAATGACACTAAAGCCTGCCCCGGTTGACTCCGGCGTGGTGTTTATCCGCACCGACATCGGCAATGCGCAGGTTAAGGCCGTTGCCGCGCATATCGGAGCGACGAGCTACGCAACAACACTCAGCCACAATGGCGTGTCCGTGAAAACCGTTGAACATCTGCTCGCGGCCTTTGCCGGACTGCATATTGACAATGCGTATGCCGAAATAAGTACCGATGAGGTACCGATCATGGACGGCAGCGCCAGACCCTTTATTCGCCTTATTGCAGACGCGGGCATTCAGACCCAGGAGGCTGTTCAGCCGGTGCTCAAAGTCATCAAACCGATTTTCGTGCGTGACGGCAGTAAACAAATTGCCATCTGGCCTGCTGATGAAACGAGCATCTCGTACTTTATTGACTTCAATCATCCCTTGCTCAAGGAACAGAGCATGCAGTATGCGCCGTCTGAAAACGCGTTTCTGCGTGAAATTTCAGATGCACGGACCTTCGGGTTCCTGAGCGATGTCAAGACCCTTCAGGCCAATGGTCTGGCCAAGGGCGCGTCACTGGACAACGCGGTGGCGCTTACCGAGGACTCCGTGGTAAACAAAGACGGCCTGCGCTATAAAAATGAGTTTGTGCGGCACAAGATTCTCGACCTCATCGGCGATCTATCGCTGGTGGGGATGCCGATTATCGGTCATATCGTAGCCCATAAATCCGGCCATGGTCTGAACTCCCAGATCATCGGCAAGCTTTTGAACAGCCCTGAGAGCTGGATTGTACTGGGGGCGTCGGCGGTCGAAGAAAGCCGTCGGGCAGACATGCCTCTCCAGTTTCTTCAGCCTGCCGCCATCTAGTACTGCAGCAGGGACTCAAACGGAATGAAAATGCAAAGCCGGCGTTTTATGAACGCCGGCTTTTTTTATTCTGCCGTTATGCAAGAGAATTTCCCGACAGGCTACCAGAGATATTTCAGGGGATTTTGCGGAACACCGTTTTTGCGTATTTCAAAATGAAGATGCGGGCCCGTCACCCGCCCGGTCTGGCCGGACTTCGCAATAATCTGCCCTTTTTTTACCGTTTTTCCGGGTGGCACCAGTATCTGAGAACAGTGGCCGTAAATCGTTGTGTACGAGTCCTTGTGAGAAATCATAACAAACTTGCCGATATATTCTCCTTCCCCTGCCTGGCTAACGGTTCCCGCTGCTGAAGCGGCAATGCTGGTGCCTTCCCTGGCTGAAAGGTCAATGCCCGTGTGTCTCCCGCGGAAACCGCCGACCGGGTGTTTTCTCATGCCCATACCCGAAGTGATCCTGCCTGGCAGCGGTGATGAGAAAATCCCCCGCAGGCTGAACTGGGAGGCCATTTTATCGGATATTTTTTTCGGTTTTGCGCCGGGAATAAACACTTCAAGACCCGGAACCAGAATACAATCAGGTCCGATATTATTCAGGGAGGAAATCCTGTCCGCAGGAACATTGTATAATGCCGTCAGCATTGGCAGCGTTTCCTGCTCAGCGGTCTTGTGAAGTACGCCTTTTTGACTCGGCACGCGGATTGTCTGACCCCGCGCGGCGTTCAGTTTTTCCAGTTCCGGGTTCGCGGCTACGATGGTGTCTATGTCCACGCCGTATTTTCTTGCGACTTTCCAGAAATTTTCCTTTTGCTGGATCGTATGGTCTGCAATGGTCAGATCAGCCGCTTTCCAACCTTCCGCGATCTGCGCCTGCGTTACGGCGGAGGAGTAGGTAATCAGGTTATGGCTCAGCACACCGATCAGGACGGCTCCAAAGACAATGACGCATACTATGATAAAATTTTTTAAGCGCAGGTTCGAAGGGAAAAACCTGAGAAAAAAGTTCTTCATGCTCCATCCTTGACAGTATCGTATGTGGGAAAAAAACTGCGGGACAAAATCAGTTTTTTGCGATGTATTCTTCCATGATTGCTGGACCCGCGCTGGTTCCGATGCGTTCTGCACCTGCCTCCATCATGGCTGTGACTGCCGCAAGGTCTCTGATTCCTCCCGATGCCTTGATACGGCACAGGGAGCCCACGGTCTGTCTGATCAGTTTCACATCTTCTGTTGTCGCGCCCCGCGGCCCGTATCCGGTGGATGTTTTGATGAACCGGGCGCCGGCGCGTGCCGCAATCTGGCTGACCCGGATGATTTCCTCAACGGAGAGCATTCCCGTTTCGATGATGACTTTATGGACTTTTTGGGGCGTCATGGCGATGATGTTTTTGATGTCTATTTCGACAAAATCGAAACGGCTGGATTTTATCATGCCGATGTTCGCAACGATATCCAGCTCCGATGCGCCATTTTTTACCGATTCCATTGCTTCGAAAATTTTGACCGCCGTCGTGCTTGCTCCATGGGGAAAGCCTACCACTGCGCAGACTTTTATCAGGGTGCCGGATAAAAGGCTGCGCGCCTGTGCAACATGGCTGCCGTTCACGACGACGCACGCAAATCCGTATTTTTTCGCCGATGCGCAGGCCGCGGCAAGGTCATCAAGACTTGCATCCGGCCTGACAAGGGTGTAGTCGATACATTGCGCGAGTTGGGTAGCAGTGCTCAACACCGGGGCACCTCTTTTCGTACAGGAAGGTATCATTGTTGGGTAAAGGTGTCAAGCAAGAAAGGGGTTTTGATTCAAGACTGGCGCGGAGAAACAAGCCTTCCGAAAACCGCGTGCAGGCGAAAGCCGCCGGTAAAAAATATTTTTGAGACAGCAGCGTTTGATGATTTGCTGCACCGCTAGGCTGTTGTCGTAAACGGTTTCTTTTCCTTTCTGCAAATTATCTGAATCACGTTTCTTCCGCTCATCGCCGCCGGGGGGACTCCTCCTCCGGGTTCTACCCAGTGGCCTGCCATATAGAAGTTTTCGAGGCCCGGCAGGGTTTTGGGCATGAGTTTCCCCATGCTCCAGGTGTCCGGCGTAACCTGCCAGCCCTCGAAGCTTCCTTTCCAGTTGCCTGTGTACCGCTCAAATGTCAGCGGAGTGGCCACGTCACGCATTTCCACCTGCGCCGCGATTCCCCGAAAGCGCCTGTCGAGGAGGGCAATGACGCTGTTGAGAATCCTGTTTTTTTCAACCAGATATTGATCGCTATTTTCGGCGAGTTTTTTCCAGTAGTGGTAATCAGAGTGGAACATGACGGTTATGACGGTTTTTCCCGCCGGGGCGAGCGTGGGGTCATAATTATAGATTTTCATGCTGAGGTTCTTGACCTCCTGCTCGCCAAGTCTGATCGGATTTTGGAGCGCAAGGCTGATGCCTCCGGCTGAATGTGGCAGCCCATCGAAGGTCCTGTTCACACCCAGAGCGATATATACTAGCGGCGGGAAGGGGATAAGAGTAGCGTAATACTGCTTTATGGTGGTATCGAGAAATTTTCCTTCAAGCATGTCGAAAATAGTGGTGTGGCCGTCCGCGGCGGAAATTACATAGTCCGCACGAAGTTCAGTCCCATCTTCAAGGAGGGCTCCGGTGGCGCGGCCGTTTTCCGTCAGAATTTTTGTCACGCGCGTTTTATATTGCATGATCCCGCCGAGGGAAAGAAAGCGGTTTTCAATGGCGCGCGCGAAGGCAAGGGAGCCGCCCACCGGATAACCGGCGGCCCTGTTGTGCAGCCAGGCAAATGTCATGAGCAGGAACGACATGGGGAATTCAGGAACGAACATCTGCGCAAAAGCTTCGCGGAGCAGCGGGTTCTTAAAGCGCTTGCCGTACTGGGTGAGCGATACCCTGTTCCATTTCCAGAGCATGTGCAACAGGGGGAACTTGGTAACAATCAGTTTTAAAAAATCAAGCAATCCGAACAGCTCCGGAGCTTTTCCTACAGGGGGCTGAAACCGTGTGCAGCTATGCACCGTCTTGATGAATTCGTCAATGACCTGCATATCCTCCGGAGCAATTTCCTTCATATGCTGTTCGAGTCGCTCCAGATTGCTGTATGCGATGAATGTTTTGCCGTCCGCGGCCTCAAAACGGGCATACTCCTCCGGGTATAAAAAATCCCGGTTCTGCAGCGCTCCCAGCTCCTGCCAGATTTGATAAAAGTTTGATGCTGCGCTGGATCCCACAAGCCAGTGGATGCAGCCGTTTATGGTATAGCCGTGTCGCTTCCATGATGTACAGAGTCCACCCGGCAGTGAGTGCATTTCAACGATACGCACGGGGAAGCCGTTCACCCGTCCGTAGCATCCGGCGGAGAGTCCGGCTATGCCGGCGCCGATGATGATAATCGATTTTTCAGGCATGAGCACCTCCTGGTTGCCGTCCGGTTCGGCTTACGCGGGAAACGGGTGCAGTCGTTTTGCGGGAATGCATTGTTGCATGAGGTGACTGCAGTATATCACAACGGCAGGGCGTGGAAAAGCGGGAAACTCACCTGAATTTTCCGTATCATGTCATGCGTTCTTTCTGGTATACTTTACCCACGGGAAGGGTAACCATGACTGCACACGAACGTGACAGGCAAAACATGAACATGCTGAGATCGCGGTATCCGCAGAAGTTTGCCGCGCATGAACAGGTTTTCGACAACATTCATCCCGGCAACCGCATTTTTGTCGGAACCGCGTGCGGAGAACCGCAGTATCTCGTCAAGGCCCTCACCGAATATGTGCGCTCCCATCCAAAGGCGTTTTTCGACGCGGAATTGTTCCAGGTCTGGACCCTGGGCGTGGCTCCATACACCGATGAAAAGTTCAAAGAAAATTTCCGCCACAACTCATTCTTTATCGGCAACAATACCCGCCGGGCGGTGAACCGCGGCCTGGCTGACTACACACCGATTTTTCTGTCTCAAATCCCCGCGCTGTTCCAGAAAAAACTTGTGCCTGTTGACGTGGCGCTGGTCCAGACATCCCTTCCGGATGCACGGGGATTTCTGAGTCTTGGCATCAGTGTTGATATTGTAAAAGCGGCGTGTGAAAATGCCTCGCTGGTGATCGCCCAGCCGAACGCCCATATGCCCCGGGTGCCGGGAGACACATTTATAAACGCCGACGATGTCGATTTCATTGTCCCGCATGATGAACCGCTTCTGGAATACCAGGAGCCTGTTTCGGATGAAATCGCGCAGAAAATCGGTTGCTATATTGCGCGGATCGTGCAGGACGGAGACACAATCCAGGTGGGGTATGGAAGCGTTCCAAACGCAGTGCTTGCTCATCTTAAAAACAAGAAGCAGCTGGGTGTGCATACCGAACTGCTGACCGACGGCATTGTCGAACTGATGAAGACGGGTGTTATTGACAACTCCCGCAAGGAACTGGACACGGGCAAGACGATTGCGGCGTTCTGCATGGGGACACGCGAGACGTATGAATTTCTGCACGAGAATGAATCCATCGAATTCAAACCCGTGGATTACACCAACAACCCGCTGGTGCTCGCCAGACAGAAAAACATGACAGCCATCAACAGCGCGTTGGAAATAGACCTCTCCGGGCAGGCCACGACCGAATCGCTCGGGAGCATTTTTTATAGCGGAATCGGCGGTCATGCCGACTTTACGCGAGGCGCGATGCTGTCTTCCGGCGGAAAGACCATTCTCGCCATTCAATCCACGGCTGAAAACGGAGAAGTATCCCGCATCGTTCCCTTCCTCAAGGAGGGATCAGGCGTGACGTTCTCCCGGGGGGACGCTCATTACGTGGTGACCGAATACGGCATCGCCTATCTCCACGGTAAAAATATCCGTGAGCGCGCCATGGACCTGATTGCAATTGCGCACCCCCGTTTCCGGGAAGGACTCATCAGGGAAGCGAAGCACAGAAACCTTATCTATCAGGACCAGGCCTTTATTCCGGGGGCGAAAGGCGAATACCCTGCGGAACTGGAAACATATAAAACTACCGATACGGGGCTCAATCTTCTGCTCAGGCCGGTAAAATTGAGTGATGAGCCCCTGCTGAAGGATTTCTTTTATTCCCTGTCTGATGATTGCATGTACCGCCGGTACATGACCGCGCGTATTGACATGCATCATGAGCGGCTTCAGCCGCTTGTTGTTATCGACTATACCAAGGAAATGGTTATTCTCGCGATGATGCAGCAACAGGAAAAAGAAATGGTTGCGGGCATGGCGCAGTATACCATCAATGAAGCTGCAAACACGGCCGACGTCGGGTTCGTCGTCCGCGATGATTACCAGGACAAAGGTATCGGCAATGTGCTGCTTGAATATGTCACCTATCTGGCGAAAAAGAGAGGTCTGCTCGGGTTCACCGCAACCGTTCTGATGGAGAACCGGCACATGCTCCATCTTTTTGAGAAGGCTG
>CAZYEF010000044.1:0-17201 GCA_964646375.1 uncultured Nitrospiraceae bacterium
TCCCTGGATGACATGGCGACCAGAATGTCCTTGATGTACAGAATGCCGATTACCGTGTCGATCGTCTCTTCAATGACCGGATAGCGGGAGTATCCGAACTCGGAGACAAGGGTAAAAACCTCCCGCAATGTCACGTCCGCAGGCACGCTCACGATTTCAGTCCGCGGTCGCATCGCCTGCGATGCCAGCGTATCGCCGAATTCAAAAACTTTGTGGAGCAGTTCTTTTTCTTCCTCCTTGAGTGAACCTCGTTCTTCGCCGAGATTGATCAGGGCCTTGATGTCTTCTTCGGTGATCACAGTGGCGCAGGACATCCCCTGCGGCCCCGGCCCCACAATAAAATCCGCGGTCTTCGTGAGGAGTCTGGACGCCGGTGACAGCAGCCGTACAACCGGCCGTAAAAAAGGGGCGGCCAGGAGCACGAACCGGTCGGGGTTTCTGCAGGCAATGCTCTTCGGGGTGAGTTTGGCAAAAAAAACGATGGCCAGTGTCGTAAGAAGTGCCGTGATTCCTGCCGCCAGATACGACCAGGCAACTAGGTTTGCGGCAATCAGCATGCCGAGAACCGCTGCAAGAATAATAAAAAAATTTTCCGCCAGCAACAGGGTGGAATGAAGAATGTCCGGCTCTTTCAGCAGGAGAAGTGCCGTCGCCGCTTTCGTGTCTCCGGATTCTGCCATCTGCTGCAGGCGTGCGGTGCTCGAAAAGACCATGGCCGTCTCCGCAGCGGCAAATAGCGCCGCGAAGACCATGCTGATGCAGGCAACAGCCAGCGGCAGCCAGAAATGTATAAGTACGGCAGTATCAGTGGTCATAGCACAGTTGTGTACGGTAAACAACGGCTGAAAGCCGCGGCTAGATTTTTTCTCCCGTCACCCGGATGACTTCATCAAAGGTCGTGATGCCTGATAGCATCTTTTGTACCGCCGCCTCCCGGAGTCCGACCATTCCGTCTTCGATCGCGGCTTTTCTGATCAGTTCGGCGTCCGCCTTTTCCCTCATAATGGCTCTGACTTTTTCGTTCACTTCCATGACCTCGAAAATGCCGCTCCGTCCCTTATAGCCGGTCCCCCTGCAGGGTGAACAGCCTTCGCCGTATTTCACCGGAATCTTGCGGTTCTTGTCCGCAATGAGTCCAACAGCCTCCGCCTCCTCCGGCAGCAGCTCGTATGTCTTTTCACAGTTGGTGCAGATTGTTCTGACAAGCCGCTGCGCCATGACGCCGATGACCGTGGAGGAAATAAGATAGGGTGGAACACCAAGATCGAGAAGCCGTATAATGGCGCTCGGAGCATCGTTGGTATGCAGCGTGGAGAAAACGAGATGCCCCGTGAGGGCCGCCTGGACCGCATTCTCCGCGGTTTCGAGGTCGCGGATTTCGCCGACCATGATGATGTCCGGATCCTGCCGCAGAATTGTGCGGAGCGTGCTCCCGAACGTGACGCCGATCTGCGGCTGAATGCTCACCTGGTTGAATTTGTCATAGACCATTTCAATCGGGTCTTCAATGGTCACCACATTGACTCCCGGCAAGGCTATCAACTTGAGCGCTGAGTAGAGTGTCGTGGTTTTTCCGCTGCCGGTGGGACCGGTCACCAGAATAATGCCATGCGGACGGGCGATGAAGGAACGGAACAGCTCATACTCGCGCGGGGAAAAACCGAGTTCCTCAAGATTTTGGAGCAGGATTTCCGGATCAAATATTCTGATCACGATCTTTTCCCCAAACGCGGTCGGCATGGTGGAAACACGGAGCTCAACTTCACGGCTTTTAAACTCTGTTTTGATCCTTCCGTCCTGGGGTCTTCTCTTTTCCGCAATGTCCATGCGGGAGAGCATTTTGATGCGCGAAACAAAAGCCGGATGCACCGCTTTGGGTATTTTATGGACGGTATTCAGCACGCCGTCAATCCGGAGCCGCACTTCACTTGCCTCCCGTTTCGGTTCTATGTGGATATCGCTTGCCCTCTGGTCAAATGCATACCGAAGCAGGAATTCGACCGCATTTACGACATGCTTGTCAGTAGCCTCGATTTCAGTCACGGACTTCATCTTGACGAACTGTTCAAGATTGCCCAGATCCACCTCAGAGGACAATTCCTTTGCCGCAGCTGAAACCGAGGAACGAAACCCGTAGAATTCGGTTATTATCTTCAGAATATCGCTTTTGGGAGAGACAACGCGTTTCACCTTGTATCCCATGCGTTCTACATTCTCGATAACTTCGATATTATAGGGATCTGCAACGGCAAGCGTGATGCTGTCGGTATCCCGTTCCAACGGGATGGAAATACTCCTGCGTGCGAATGCGCGGGAGAGGATTTGCGTGGTGATTTCCGGATTGAGTTTCAAGGGGTCGATTTTGACAAAAGGCAGGCCTGCATGCTTTGCCACGGTTTCGGTTATCGCATCCTCCGTTAGAACCTGGCCGGGAGAGCCCGGAATCTCCAGGTTCAGTGAAGACGCAACTTCGATCGCGGATATTTCATCCTCAATATGCATTCTGCCCCGTTGCAGAGAGTCCCCTCTGGTCTTCAGCAGCTTCATCCTCTGGGCGTCTTGTTTAATATTGATTTCCCGCGCCTGCTCCAAGCTCAGTTTTCCGGCTTTGATCAGGATCTCGCAGAGAAGATTGGTTGTCAGTTTTGTCATAAAATACTGCGAAGTTGCAGTCCTCAATTGGGCAAGAATGGCTTAAACATAAAAGGCCCCCGTGGATACGGTGGGCCATGCCTTTGGAAACAGATGCTGTGAACAATTACTGTTGCTGTGGAGCGGACACTGCCTCTTGGTTTATCGTCCCGGGGCAACATCCCGTGATGAGAACACTGTTGAATATGGTTCAAGGCCGGCTTCCCGTGAAGAGACTATAGTATTCTGGTGGCGACGGAACGGGTGACCGTAAGCTCCTTTACCTGTTGCCCGAGCTTCTCTGTCAAAAGCTCCTGTTGCGCCTCGTTCAGGCGAAGCCGGAAAACCCGGAGTTTGTTCAAGGAACGTTTTGAGAGGTATATCTCCTGAAGCTCAAAACCGATCTGTTTTTTGATATCCGCACTCTGCTGCGACGTCAGCTCAAGTTTAACGACCTCTTCCATTGAACGCACCCCCTCTGAGGTTGATTATAGGCATTTTGGTGCGGAAATTCAAGCTCTTTTTCCGGATGCAGACCGGCCGGAAGGAGGAAATCCTCCTCTGCAATACGGCGCTGCTATGCCTGCATTACCAGTTTTTCAGTTATTTTTTTCACTGCCTCGCCGGCTTTTACCTTTTCCATTGTTCCGGTTTTTCGTTCTTTTAGTTCGACAAAGCCTTCTTTCAGGTTCTTCTCGCCGATAACAACGCGATACGGTATGCCGATCAGGTCGGCATCCTTGAACTTTACCCCGGCACGCTCATCGCGGTCATCCATCAGAACTTCGAACCCTTTTTCCTCCAGTGCGGCATAAATCTCTTCCGCAAGATCCATGGACCGCACATCTTTTACATTTACCGGAACGATCTGAATGTGAAACGGTGCTATAGCGACCGGCCAGATAATCCCATTTTCATCGTTTCCCTGCTCGATGGCAGCCGCCGCAATCCGCGCCGGACCGATACCATAGCTGCCCATGATAATCGGCTTCTCGGCTCCGTTTTCATCCAGATAGTTCGCCTTCAAGGGGACGGAATACTTCGTTCCCAGTTTGAAAATATTGCCGATCTCAATAACCCGTTCTATGCGAAGGGGCTTGCCGCAGCGGATGCACGCGTCTCCAGCTGCTGCTGAATGAATATCAGCAAATTCAGCATCGGCGAAATGGGCGGACGCGGACACCCCATTCACATGATATCCCTCTTTGTTTGCACCTGCAACATACACGCCCTGTCGGAGAGACGGGTCGGCGATTTTTCGGATGGAATGCCCCATGGGACCGATAAATCCAGCCGGAACTCCAAGAATATTTTTTACTTCTTCTTTCTGAGCAGGCCGATGCGGTCCGATAAGCTTGGCAAGCTTTTTCTCGTGCAATGTTTGATCACCGCGCACCAGGGCAAGAACCGGTTCTTTTTCGGCCATTACCATGATAGATTTAATCAGCAAGTCGGGGGAAAGCTTTAAAAAACGGGTGACTTCTTCAATCGTGCGCTTTTCCGGCGTTGTCACTTCCTCGTATGTCCACGCCGGAAAAACCGGCGTCCGGGGAACAGATCCGGCAAGCTCCACGTTTGCCGCATATCCGCAGGAGTCGCACAGTGCGACATCGTCCTCGCCTGCTGCTGACGGCGCCATGAATTCATGCGCCATGGAGCCTCCCATGAGGCCCGTATCGCTCTGGACAACGCTGAATGCGATGCCGCAGCGGCTATAGATTTTTTTATATGCTTCAAGATGAAGTTCGTAGGACCTGTCCAGACCTTCCTGGTCCCGGTCAAAGCTATAGGAGTCTTTCATGATGAACTCGCGGGTTCTGAGCACACCGCTCTTGGGGCGGGCCTCATCCCGCAGCTTGGTTTGCAGCTGGTACCAAATCTGCGGCAGCTCGCGATAGGAGCGAATGTCATGCGCGGCAAGCCAGGTCATGGTTTCTTCATGCGTCATGGCCAGGCACATGTCGCGACCGCCCCGATCCTTGAGGCGGAACATCTCATCTCCGATGACATCCCATCTTCCGCTTTGCTGCCACACCTCTCCGGGGTTCAGCACGGGCATGGTCACTTCCTGGCCGCCGATGGCATTCATTTCTTCGCGGATGATCCGGTTGATTTTTTCCATCACCCGCTGTCCGAGAGGAAGATAAATATAGAGCCCTGCTGCAAGCTGGCGCACGAATCCCGCACGCACCATCAGCTTGTGTGAAATGGCCTCCGCCTCTGCCGGCGCCTCTTTCAGGGTGGGAATAAACAGGTGAGAATAACGCATGAAACCTCCAAAATGCGGGCTGCAGATGAAGAGCAGAAAAAATTCTACTCTGTTTTCTGGCTTCCGCCTCCAGTTTCTTTCTGCCGGGCAAGTGCTTCCGCTTCCCGTACCAATGCATCAGCAAGTTCCGCCTCGGAAAGCTTTCTGATGATTTCTCCGTGCTTGAATAACAGACCGATTCCCTTGCCACCCGCAATGCCGACGTCTGCCTCACGTGCCTCGCCCGGTCCGTTTACCACGCAACCCATGACTGCAACCGTGAGAGGTTCTTTGATGCCGGCCAGCCGCCTCTCTACTTCCTGTGCAAGGCTGATAATATCTATCTCCGTCCTGCCGCAGGTCGGGCAGGAAATAACGTTCACACCGCGTTGCCTGATTTTCAGGGACTTCAGTATCTCGTATCCGACACGCACTTCCTCCACCGGATCAGCGGTAAGGGAAACCCGCAGGGTATCACCGATGCCTTCGGCAAGCAGAATGCCGAGTCCTACGCTTGACTTGATCGTGCCTGAAAAAATCGTGCCCGCCTCGGAAATCCCGATATGAAGCGGATAATCGGATTTGCCGGAAAACAGGCGGTATGCCTGCACCGTCGTAAGCACATCCGACGCTTTGAGCGAGACTTTGATGCTCGTAAAGTTCAACTCTTCAAGAATACGGATATGTCCAAAGGCGCTCTCCACGATGGCTTCCGGCGTGGGATGCCGGTATTTCTCAAGCAGCTGCTTCTCCAGAGATCCCGCATTCACGCCGATGCGGATGGGTATGCCACGGTCCCTGCACGCCCGCACCACTTCCTCGGTTTTGTCCTTCCCTCCGATGTTCCCGGGATTGATGCGAAGTGCATCCACTCCCTGCTTGACCGCCTCGACGGCAAGCCGGTAGTCGAAGTGGATATCGGCAATCAACGGAAGTGTCGTTTCTTTTCTGATCTTACCGAGGGCTTGAACCGCTTCACTGTCCGGCACGGCCAAGCGTACTACCTCGCACCCCGCCTGTTCAAGCCTCCTTATTTGCGCCAGCGTCTCCTGTACGTTCCTTGTGTCCGTATTGCACATGGACTGGACAGCCACAGGTGCGCTTCCACCTATCTTCAGCGTGCCGAGTGAAATCTGTCTGGTCTTCTTGCGGATAATATTATCGCTCATAGAGATAACGTCCACAGGCGCTCCGCCATTCGATTCTGCAGGAATGGGAAAGAATCTATTTAGTGAAAAACATCCTCATGATGTCGTTGTAGGACACCACAACGATCAACGTTATCAGCAACGCCGCCCCGATGCTCTGGGCCACCTCCATGGTCTTGCGGGAGAGTGGTTTCTTTCGGATCGCTTCAATGATCATGAACAGAACCAGTCCACCGTCCAGCACCGGAATGGGCAGCAGGTTCAGGATGCCGAGAGAAATGCTTACGAATGCGAGAAACAATAAAAACGATGAAAGCCCGGCGGCCGCGGCCTGACCGGACATCTGTGCTATCATGACCGGTCCGCCGATATTCTTGATGGAAATGTTCAGGCTGAACAGCTGCTTCAGGGTAATAAACGTAAGGTCCATTAAATCTATCGTTTTGCTGAAACCGAGCTGCAGAGACTCAATAAAACCGTATCTGATCAGCACTTGCTTTATAATGGGCTCCACGCCGATGACATATCTTCCATTGTCCATGATCGGCGTCACTGTTTTTTCGATGCGTTTTCCATCACGTTCCAGCAGAAGCGTGAGTTTCTCCCCTTTGCTCTCACGTATCAGCTGGGAAAACTGGTTCCAATGATAGATGATCCGGCCATTCACGGCAATAATCTTGTCGTTCAGTTTGATTCCACCCT
Source organism: uncultured Nitrospiraceae bacterium (assembly GCA_964646375.1). GTDB lineage: Bacteria > Nitrospirota > UBA9217 > UBA9217 > UBA9217 > JBAZLV01. The sequence continues at coordinate 6,730 of CAZYEF010000044.1, forward strand.
GCTCGGCGGGATATTCCGGTTTCAGCCTTCCGATCTCCGCCGGCATGTCCGGGACAAGGCCCGAGGTGCCGATTTTAAACTCCGTCGCAGTCGCAGGCCGGAGCACCATGTTTTTTTTCTCTCCCTGCCGGTCGACCACAATCGTCACGTCTGTTTCCGGGTTCACCGCGATAAGGGCCAGCGCCTTTGACCAATCGGTGATGCTTCTTCCGTTGACTTTCTCGATCACATCTCCTGCCATGAATCCCGCCCGCTCGCCCGGTGAATTTTTTTCCACATATCCGACTTTCGCAGGTCCCTCGGAATAGGTCCCGACCATGAACACAAACGGCATGACCACAAATGCGAGCAGGATGTTCGTAAGCGGCCCCGCGACAGCAATCTTTATTCTCTGCCAGACGGTTTTGGACTGGAACTCTACGGCATCGCCCGTCGGTTCTTCATCCGGGTTCTCTCCGGCCATTTTCACGTATCCGCCGAGCGGAAGTGCCGAAATGAGATATTCCGTATCCCCCCTTTTAAAGCCGACAAGCTTCGGTCCGAACCCAAGGGAAAATTTTTCCACCCGGACACCGGCACGCTTTGCCATGATGAAATGACCGAACTCGTGCACAAACACGAGGATCCCGATCACAATCAGAAAATATATCAGTGTCATTATCACTCCTTACTGCCATTGCAGCACAGATTTTATTTCTCAGGATTATGCAGACAGCATCTGAAGGCTTGCATACCCATTCAGAAAGAACGTACGCACGCCCGAACGAAGAGCCATTATTGCGCTTTTCATTCCTGCCTGGACAGAACCGGCTATCAGTCTTTTATCCCTGCTTCGACGATTTTTTCCGCTTCCTGCCGCGCCCAGATATCCGCCTTCAGCGCCTCCTCGACAGTCTTGAGGGAAGACGGCGTATGAGAATCCATTGTTGTTTTGATCACGCGGGCGATATCGTTGTACCCGATTTTTTCCTCCAGAAAATACCGGACGGCGATTTCGTTTGCCGCTGAAAGCACGGCAGGCATGGTGCCGCCGGCCGTAAAGGAATCATACGCAAGAGCAAGGCACGGGAACCGCTCCACGTCGGGTTCTTCGAATGTCAGCGTGCCGACCGCGGCAAGATTCAGCGCCGGCGACACATCAGGAAGCCGCTCGGGATACGAAAGCGCATAGGCAATGGGCCCTTTCATGTCAGGCATGCCGAGTTGTGCCAACACCGCGTGGTCCTGAAATTCCACCATGGAATGAATAATGCTCTGTGGATGAATGAGCACCTTGATCTTTTCCGGCTCCATGTTGAAAAGCCAACGCGCTTCGATCACTTCCAGGCCCTTATTCATAAGGGTTGCCGAATCAATGGTGATTTTTTTGCCCATGCTCCAGTTCGGATGATTGAGGGCCTGCGCCAGCGAAACGGTTGCAAGATCTTTCTTGGAATATTTACGGAACGGTCCACCCGACGCGGTCAGAATCAGTTTTTTAATATGTCTGCATGCGCCCGCCTGCAGACACTGAAAAATGGCACTATGTTCGCTGTCCACGGGCAATATGGATACTCCCCGTGCGCGGCTTTCCGCCATGACAAGCTCGCCCGCAGTCACCAGCACTTCCTTGTTTGCAAGCGCGATGTTCTTATGCGCACGGATTGCCGCCATCGTGGGTACCAGCCCGGCTGTTCCGACAATGGCTGAAACCGTGGTCTCCGCTTCCTCCATTGCGGCAACCTGAATCATGCCCTCAATCCCGTGCATGATGCGGATCTTCAAATCAGAGCAGCGGTTTTTCAGCACCTCCGCCGATGTCTCTCCCGCGACTGCAACGAGCGCCGGCTTGAACGCTCTCACCTGTTTTTCCAGAAGATCTACATTGTTTCCTGCCGCAAGGGCGACTATCCGGAATTGATCAGGAAATTTTTCCACCACGGAAAGCGTGGACTGACCGATAGACCCTGTGGACCCCAGTAAGGAAATATTTTTCACGTCGTTTCACTCCGCAACCCGCGGCTGCCTCCCGAACAGAGACAGTGGTTGAATTTGCAGTTTTTATCTGATCAGAAGATAGCAATACAGCACCGGTGCGGCAAACAGCATGCTGTCCATCCGGTCGAGGACACCGCCGTGTCCTGGGATTATCCCGCCTGAATCCTTGACCCCGGAGGCGCGCTTGAACAATGATTCAACCAGATCGCCTATCGTTCCAACGACCGCGAGCATCAAGGCGATACCGATTGCCTCCACGAGTCCGAACGATATCGATTGCATAAACCATATTCTGCAGAGAAGCGCCATTCCCACGGACGCCAGCAACGCGCCCGCGAAACCTTCAATGCTTTTTTTGGGGCTCACTTTTTCATAGAGCCGGTGCCTGCCAAAGGGGAGGCCGACGGCGTAGGCGCCGATGTCCGATGCCCAGATTACAAAGTAAAGGAACACCAGCCACTGCTTTCCATCTGCTCCCATGCGGATCAGGATTTGAAACGCAAACAATACCGCAACATAGAACACCCCGGCAAGCGTGAATGCGATGTCGTCAAACGCCCCTTCCACGGGCCGAGGGGAAAACAGTCTGGCAGTCATGACCAGCATGATGCATCCTGCCAGAAAAAAAATTTCCGCGCCCGCGGGAAGAGGATGATATGATTCCAGAACCACCAACACCCCGATCAAAATGCCGAGAGCAGCGTGAGGATTGCTGCCGCGGTTCCGCGCCATGCGATAGAATTCATACTGACCTACTGCCACCGCAACCATTACCAGCGCCGTAAAATATATCGGAGGCAGTTCCCACGTGACCGCGTAAAAGACGGGGAGAAACAAAAGCCCTGAAATCACTCTCTTATACAGCATGCATTGTCTCCGGAGGATCTGTATTGGGGTGAAACGCGGGGCGTTGTCACGGCTTGCGCAGCAACTGTTCCTGCGTAAGACCAAACCTGCGCTGGCGGCCCTGATAATCCAGAATTGCATCCAGAAGGTCCTGCTCGGTAAAGTCGGGCCAAAGCGTATCGGTGAAGTAGAACTCGGCGTACGCTGACTGCCATAACAGAAAATTGCTGATGCGCTTCTCGCCGCTCGTCCGTATGATCAGGTCAGGATCAGGGAGGCCCGCGGTGTCCAGATGAGCGGATATTGATTCTTCAGTAATGCTGTCCGCAGGATCAGTTCCAGAACGCAGCCTGCTGATAGCTTCCAGTATCTCTCCCCGGCCTCCGTAAGAGAGTGCAAGATTAAGGATCATTCCCGAATTGTCCGCAGTTTCAGAAACCGCCTTCCGCACCCAAACCTGCACTGACTCGGGAAGCTTTTCGATTCTCCCGATGGTACGGAAGCGAATATCGTTTGTCTTCAGGGTCGCTATCTCCGTCTCGAGATAGTGGCCGAGCATGTCCATCAGAAAACCCACTTCTTCCTTGGGACGACCCCAGTTCTCGTCGGAAAAAGCATAGAGGGTGATCACCGGCACTTTAAGCTGCCGGCACCGCTCTGTCACGCGCCGGACCGCATCCACACCCTTTTTGTGTCCGGCAATCCGCGGCAGCCCTCTGCGTAGCGCCCACCTTCCGTTGCCATCCATGATAATAGCGATATGCCTCGGCAGACTCTGGGCATCCACGTTGGCGCAAAGCTGTTCCAGCGTCAGATTTTTGCCTTTTATGTTTTTTTCGGTCTTCATGAATTCCTGCTGCCGGCGATTCAGTGCCACTCAACCCGGCAGGCGATCACATCAATATAGACAGTCATCGCCTGCGAGAAGAAGATGTCCATTTGACGCTACTTTACCGTATAGGATGTCACCTGAATGGTGTCGCTCTTTATCCACCATCCGGGGATTTTCGCCAAGACATAAAGCCTGCCTTTCACGTCCTGCTGTTTGAGCAGCTGGAAATCCATCACAATCCCTTGTACCCTTCTTATGTTGAACCGTTCTTCCAGCCGTGAGTTGTTCCAGCTCAGCCCCACGAATTCAGCATCCTTATAGCCAAGGATAAATTTAAATCCGAACGTATCGAGATACGGAACGGCGTTGTTTTTCGGCACAATAATTTCCTCCCTGCCGTCACCGTTCAGGTCCAGCGCAAGGACCCTGCCCCGAATCCTCACTTTTTCGCGCTCAAGAGACACCGGGGGGTTTGCTGTTTTGTCCACCTGCTCTGAAGCGGTTTTAAAAAAATCAGCATCGTGTCCTGTCAGCGGTTTGACCACCGTGACCCCGACCTCGGGATATTTTTCCTCGCTTTTCCAGATTACACTGTTGTTTGCGTAAACAACCAGCTGATCACTGTTATTCAAAGATACCAAAAGCGGTTGGGACTCTCCCATATCTGCGACAACAAATCCGTAGAGATCCACGCCTTTGGGAAGCGGAAATTCAAGCCCCGCCACGTACTTGCCCTCCGCCCATGAGTATTGCTTGGGTTTGCCGGCATAAAATGCTACCGGATCATAGCTTTGGCCAATCAGAACATCTCCTTTTCCGGGGTACTTTACGACTCTCAGAAATCCGGGCATTGCCGCTATACGGCTGAATACTCCGTTCTGAAACTCCATGACATAGGAAATCACTTTCTCATTCTGCATGGCGGTGACAAATATTTCCGGCTTGCCATTGCCGTTAATGTCTGCGACATCAATGTTGATATGCGTTATTTCACCGGATGCAAACGGTGCTGCTTCCGACCATTCCTCCCTCCAGCCCGTTGACTCCTGCAAATAGATATGCAATTTCGCACCATCAGAAAAAACATAGTGCAAAACACCGTTTCCTTCGAGATCCGCGACAGCGAACAGGCGCGCATTAAACGGAATCTTCGGTATGATTTTCCCGTCTGACACAAAGCTTTTCCCCTCGGCAAAAAAGCTGGTTTCTTCTCTGTCCGGCGCAAAAAAGGGTTTTACATCGGTGAGCGACTCTTTCTTTGACTTCAGGTCGAGCATGGCCATGATCGTGGTGATCGGCCTCGCATTATCTGCATAGTACATCCCTGTCGTCACCAGAAGTTTTCCTCCCTCCGAGGGATAAACTTCAATTGCGGCGACCACGTCGACTGCAAACGTACGTCCAATCTCCTTTATCAATGAGGCATCGCGTTGCTTTCGGTCTTTCAGAAACGCCGCCACGGTGTCGTTCTCAACGACCAAAAATCTTCCGAGTTCGTTCAGGCGGCGGGAAAGATCCTGAATAATTCCGGGCTGGGCAACCCGCAACGGGATAAGGACAATACGGATTTTTTTGGGCGTTATCCGGGCGGTGTCACCCGGCTGCGGCTGTTTTATTTTTTTTATGACGCGTATGGTGGATGAGGTTTCTCCCACATCGGAAACTTCGGCCTCACCGACTTCTTCCTCCGCACGGCCAAGCACCGCTCCGCTCACCGGATGGAGTATTTCCTTGCCTGCACGCCAAAGCGACAGCGTCACGCCGGTTTTAAGACCGTCCTTGCTGCCCAGCGCGATCGTCAGCGTTTCTCCCTGAGCTGTTTTTATTTCGCCCTGCACCTTGGGGAAATAGGAGGAAATGGCGCTTGCGAGTTCATTGACGGAGGTATACTCCTCCACTCCAAGCGGTTTTTCCTCGCTGCCGGCAGTTGCAACAAGCATGATGACCGGCAGGAACAGCATAAGGAACTTTTTCATGCTTCCGATACCTCTTTTCTTTCTGCTGCCTTGGTTATCTCTCAAGCCTCAATCCCTCACAGTGCAGTATTTCACTCAATTCTCATCATGATCTGTGTTTCCCAGGGCTGCCCGGGCAAAAGCAAAACACGCCATACCGGCATCACCATTGAACTCTGGAATACCCGCTCGAAGCCTGCCTCCGACTGTGAAACTGTCTCCACCGGTGCGCGCCAGAGCAGCGCCGGTTGGGAGAAAGACAGGACGAGTTTTACGTCCAGCCATTCATCCACAAGACTGACCTGGCGCACATCGTTTGTTTCTCCTGTTGATGCCAGATTTCTTTTTTCGAGCACACACCCCGGAATTTCGTAATAGCGGTCAGGGGCGTTACCGGCAAGTAGCGAAAAATTACACTCACTTCCAAAATCTGCTGTAAGTTCACGATCGCCCAGGTTTTCAATACTGTACCGTATGCGGACTTCGGCAACACCGCTTTGCAAAAACAGCTCTTTTCTGACCCGCACACCGACTCCGGACACCATCCCTTCCCGTTTCAAGGTTACCGTTGCCTGGCCGTTCATTTTTCGACATGCAGCATCATAGGCACCAAGCACGAAATCACCAGCTTCACGATACTCACTCCTCATGAATCCGGCCAGATCCGCACCCGGAGCGAAAAAGTGATCGAGAAGCGTCCCCCGGACATACCTGTCGTAAAACAGGTGCTGCTGAAGTCCGTCCTCTTTTACCATCACCCGCTCATGGATTGTTTTCGCACCACCGTCTTGAGCGCTGGAACCGGAAGCATTGGCGGCCTGAAGAACCTTGTCGTGATACCCCTCATGCCTGCGCGTCAGGGTGTTCGTCAGGTTAAATGAACGCGGTTTCCAGTCAAGTTCCGTTACTCTGCCGCCCTCGGATGGTTTTATAAACAGGTTCAGCAACTCGGAGTTCAGCATGATCTCCTCGTTTCCGTCCTGATCAAAATCTCCTTTTTCAAGCTCTATCCAGGACGCAGGGACGGTTTTTGCCAGGCCTGCCTGTTTTTTGCCTGACTTGAATGCACGGTTTTTTTCCTCGCGCTGATGCAGTATGGTGTCAGCGAGAAACTCAGCCTCAATAAGATGTTCATATACCGCTGAACGAAGGTGCGGCAAATAAAGGCCGCCAAACACTCCATGCCAGTACGCGTCATTGCACTGGGACTGATACAGGTGATCAAGCATCCGTGACGCGGGCTTTCCCCTCTTTGTGCCTTGCGCATCGGAAACATCCAGGACATTATGGACTTTTTCACTCACCATCATCATCCGCTTGTGCAGGTGGTTGCTTTCCGGATATTTTGCCAGAAAGTTCCTCCAGATTCCGCCTTTGATAAACGGCCTCAGCCCTTCGAATTCAGGTGTATTTTTTACCTTGGCCAGTACGCTTTCGTACTCCTTCATGGCGCGTGTAGGAAGAGTCCACTCCCCCATTTCCATATAGGAGGCTGTGGGAAGATAAACCCTTCCCCGGGGAGGCTCCTTGGCCAGGTATTCCGAAAAGGTCGTGGTCTCCAGCCAATCACTATTCTGCTCGATCAGGGCAAACAATCGTTCTAGCCATTGTTCTTCGTATACGGAGTGGAACGTCTCAGGCCATACGCCGAACTTCTCCCCATCATCGGCCATAACCATCAGACGATTGCGCTCCTGCGAACGCAAACCTGCAAGAAACTCTATGGTTTCCTCCGGCCTGTGAAACGGGATTAAATATCGGAGCCGTTCACTCCCCGGGAAAATACGTAGCAGGCTGTTTTGATCCTCGGTAAGATAGTAGCCGTCAAGTTCATCATCATGGAGACCGGCCATTTTAAAATGAAAATCGTCGACTACGACATAGTTGATACCTGCCGCGGCGATGGGCTTGGCCAAATGCGGCTCCCATACTCGTTCAGCGAGCCACATGCCCTGCGCATCGTAGCCGATAGCACGGCGGATATAGTCTGAAAGCGTCCGAATCTGCCCTTTCTTGTCGATGTCCGGAAGCACGGCGATTACAGGCTCGTAGAACCCGCCCGAGAGTATTTCGGCCCGTTTATCTGACACAAGTTTTTTCAGTTTTTGAATGAATTCCGGGTGGTGCTTTTCAAAAAAATGATAGAGAATGCCGGTATAGTGGAGCACAATCTTGATCTTCGGGTGGCGTTCCAGCACATTGATAAAGGGAAGATAGGATTTGCGGTATGCCTCCTCGGCGACAAACTCAAAATTACCGACTGGTTGGTGGTTGTGAATCGCGAAAATAAACTGTACTTTCGGCATCTCGTTAAAACCTCAAGTTTCCTCAAAATTTTCCGAGGATACAGCTTGAAATATTAGCCTTATGGCGTCGAAAAGTCAATCAAAAACAGGGAAATAGCGGGAATGAGGGAACGTTTGGACCAGAAACATTGAGGTAGTTCAATCTCTTATTTCAATTCCGAACGACTTGATCTTTCGGTGGAGATTGCTGCGTTCCACGCCGATGGCATCCGCCGTCCTGCTGATGTTGCCTCCGTGTTCCACAAGTTTTCGGGTAATGAACTCTCGCTCAAACTCGGCGCGGGCATCCTTGAGTGTGGAAAACTTCGCAAAAAACTCCACGGGTGTCGTCGTATGCGGGGATATGCTCTCAGGCTGGTCAGCCTTGACAGGCGGAGGAACGTCATGCATGCCGATCAGAGGACCTGGAATCATGATGACCAGGCGCTCGATGATATTTCGGAGTTCACGGACGTTTCCCGGCCACGGATATCGGACAAAGAGTTCAAGGGCATCCTTGTCCATTGTTTTTATTTTTTGTCCATATTCCCTGGAAAACTCCTGGAGAAAATGCTGTATCAGCCGGGGAATATCATCAGCCCGTTCCCGGAGCGGGGGAACGTCAAGCGGAAGAACATTCAGACGATAATACAGATCTTCGCGAAACGTACCTTTTCTGATCTCCTCACCGAGGTTTTTGTTCGATGCTGCAATTACCCGCATATCCGCTTTGAGTGTTTTCGTGCCGCCGACGCGCTGGAATTCTTGCCCTTCAAGCACGCGCAGCACCTTGGCCTGGGTGGCAAGAGTCATGTCGGCAATTTCATCGAGAAAAATGGTGCCGCCGTCCGCGATCTCGAATTTTCCGCGCTTCATTCCCGCCGCCCCGGTAAAAGCCCCCCGTTCATGGCCAAAAAGCTCGCTTTCGATCAACTCCTGGGGAATGGCCGCACAGTTTACCTCCACAAAAGGACCGTTCGCCCGTCTGCTGGAACGGTGAATCGCTCGTGCCACAAGTTCCTTGCCTGTACCGCTCTCACCGTGGATGAGCACCCATCCGTTTGTGGGACCTGCGAGGGCTATTTGTTGTTTCAGCGATTTGATCTGACTGCTTTCTCCCACTATTTCGTGCCGGCGCTCAATACGCTGCCTGAGGGTTTGATTTTCCTCACGCAGGCGGTGTTCGGCCAGACCATGTTGAACCACTAAAATCAGATGGGCAAGTTCAGGCGGTTTAACCAAAAAATCATAGGCTCCCATTTTGACCGTTTTAACAGCTGTTTCTATTGTACCGTGGCCGGTAACCATGATCACCGGCATGTCGGGCCTGATTTCCTTGATTCTGCTGAGTGTTTCAATCCCATCCATCCCGGGCATGGCAATGTCGAGCAGTGCAAGGGAAGGTTGTGTTTCATTCAGGAGATCAATACTTTCCCTGCCCGAAGCAGCAGTCACAACGTCATAACCCTCGTCGAGCATTGCGTCTGCAATGCTTTTGCGGACGCTCTCTTCATCATCAACTATCAAAATGGTTTCGCTCGGCATATGTCATACTGTAGCAGATTTTCAACACTGTGTAAAGCGCGGTGGCTGTCGAAGAGGACAAGAATGGCGCGTGATACGAGGCAAAATGCAGATTCGTATTTTCCGTACGTTTTACCAAGTATCACGCATTGCTTTTAAAGTTTGTATCCGATTTTTCTGAGAAAATCCTTGCGAGCCACTTTGTCACTGGAGTTTTCAATGCCTTTTGGCGGGAAACCGTCTATAACACCGAGAATCCCTTTGCCCTGGCCTGTTGATGCGACCACAACCTCGAGTTGATTTGCAGTAGCGCAAAAAATATGACAGACTTCCGGACAATTCTTGATCTGGTTTAAGATGTTGATAGGAAAGGCGTTTTTCAGAAGAATGCAGAATACATGACCGGCGCCGATTGACTGCAGGGTCCTGGTACAGGATTCTACAAGACTGTTATCATTGCCTTCCGTACGAATAAGGCAGGGTCCGGACGCCTCTGTAAATGCGATGCCGAATTTTGCCTGTGGCACCGTACCAGCGACAATTTCATACAAGTCTTCTGCTGTCTTTATGAAGTGGGTCTGACCAAGAATAATATTGCAGCCTTCAGGAATCTCAACAGGAACAATATCTAAGTCCATAAAGCCTCCTTCAGGAAAAAGTCTCTTTAGTGTTTGTTACTATATCAGATTTTAGAACTGGAAGGAGCCTGAACAATGAATTTTAAAGGTCACAAAGGATTTTTGTAGAGGACTGAAGACTCGGTGCCATGCTGAAGCAGATCAAGCATGCGGGCAATGGACTCATCATGGAGTTCGCGAATGTATTCTTTGTTCATGCCCCATTTCCGTTTCCCATTAAGAAAAGAAAGAAAAACCATGCTCTTGTACAGTCTTTTATTTGTCTTAAAGGAAAAAATATAGCGGTCAAGCGAACTCTCCAGAAGCAGATCGCTTCGCTTACGTACGTGTTTGCTGATTAAAACAGTCTGAAGCCAATACGTTTTGTCGATGAGGCTGTCCGCCTGCATTTCCATCCAGGTATGCCCCATATTGC
>CAZYEF010000045.1:0-16848 GCA_964646375.1 uncultured Nitrospiraceae bacterium
ACGACGACAACTACAGGGAAAGAGTTAACTTAGTGTTCATATGGATTTTTTGTATCATATCGATAGTCACGATTATATGGTGCCCCGTTTTTTAGTTCATACCTATAGCTAAATAAAATTTTCATCCTCCTTCGACTCTTCCGAATATAAATAAAAAAAACTTGACAGGACCAAACTAGAGTGCTACTGTGGCACGATTTTAAAAATAGTAACACTATGGTTTGCAATAGCACTTCTCTTTTTTTGTGTCCACCCCTGCGACTGAAAATTTCCCGGCACCTGCCGGAGTGGACTCTTTCAGTTTGCATATGAGTGCGCTTGAGTCATGCGCGGGATAAGCAGCAATACATTTTTTTACTTTTACAGATTTACCGTATCTTTCAAAGGCTCTCACTGAAAAATTAAGATTGTTTACTTTTTAATAAAGAAAATGCGCTGATTACTTTCATTGATCAGAATGAATTTCCAGAATATTAGTTAAAGTTGTTTTATCATACAGGTAACTAAATAATAATGGTTATAGAATGATTTTCGTTATATTTTTTTAACTTATCAATAATTAAAGATTAAATATGCTTTTTATTTATCATAATAACTATAGTTATAATTCCCTCCTGAATCAGTAAGCTTAACTAACTGTTTTTACGATAAGAAAAAAATGGAACGGGAATTGCTTGTGTGCATCGTGCTACGAAAATAAAAAACATAGCACGACATGATGTTTTCTTAAGTTTATCATGCGTATAAAATTTTTTGTAAGGAGGTTGCATTGTGAATGGATTAAAAAATTATGAACTCGCAAAGGTAATAGAAATAAATGAGAAGAAGTGTAAGGGATGTGACGGCTGCAAGTCTTTTTGCCCAACCGGCGCAATTACCGGCAAATATGGCGCAATCCATAGGATTGACAATGACAAATGCATTGCCTGCGGTCAGTGTCTGATAAATTGTCCATTCGGAGCTCCGACGGATGTTGTTGATCCTGTGGATATAGTCATAGAGAAGCTCAGGAACAAGCAACTTACGGTAGTGACATCCATTGCGCCGGCGGTTCGCGTTGCCATAGGAGAAGAGTTCGGTCTTGAACCCGGCAGCCTTGAAACCAAGCGACTGTATGGCGCCTTGAAAAAAGCAGGATTCACCATAGGAGATACGAATTATACGGCGGATCTTTGCATCATGGAAGAGGGGTCCGAACTGATCGAAAAGATCAATCATTTCATGTTGCATGAACCTACCGCTCATCATCTCGGTGCGCTGCCCCAATTCACCTCTTGTTGCCCTGCCTGGGTGCGTTATGTTGAGTTGAATTATCCGCAGCTTATCCCGAATCTTTCCACCGCAAAATCACCTATGATGATGCATGGCTCGCTTATGAAGACATATGGGGCCTCTCATTTGTGGAAAACGAAACCTGAGAACATATACGTAGTGGGAATCATGCCGTGCACAGCAAAGAAATTCGAGGCATCGCGTCCGGAATTCACCAGCGCTTCAGGCTACTGGTCCTCAAAAGGGAATGGCAGCCGATACCCTGATGTTGACACGGTGCTGACGACCCGCGACCTCGCGCGGTTGTTCAAAAAGCTGAAAATTAATCTCGCTGTCGTACCTGAGTTTGACGACAAAGATAATCCTATGGCAGCTTACACAGGCGCCGGGACAATTTTTGGAAACACCGGTGGCGTTATGGAAGCCGCCCTGCGTACTGCGTATTTCGTGATATGCGGGAAAGAGCTTGACGTATTAGAATTTACCCCTGTACGCGGACTGCAAGGGGTCAAGACAGCGGAAGTCACTTTGAAGCATGAAAAAACCGGCAAAGAGCTGCCGGTCAGAATAGCCGTTGTGCATGGGATAAAGGAAAACATCAAGCCCGTCCTGGACCAGGTGGTTGCAGGAACCTCACCATACCACTTCATAGAAGTGATGAACTGTCCGGGCGGTTGTGTGAACGGTGGCGGTCAGCCGATAAACCCCATGGGCACATCCTGGTTGAGCAAATATAAAACACTGCTGCCGTGGAATTAAGGAGGAATAACTAAATGCCGACATATGATTACGTTGAAAAAAAGACAGAAATTACCAGACGGGCATTTTTGGGTATCCTGGGTGTTGCCGGTGCTGTTTTTTGGGCTGGTGCATACATAGCAACTGATATTTTTCAGGACAGAACGAGATATATAAAAATGCGGACAAAGGGTTTGTACAAAGACGATACTATTGCGAAGGTAAGACAGAGCCACAATAACCAGGCCGTTATGCGGATGTATAAGGACTTTGCACAAAAACCCCTTGGTCCGCTTTCAGAGAAGCTGTTTCATACAAAATACATTGACAGGTCAAAACTGTCCTGACAGGCGAAATTTGTCAAAAAAATGGAGGAACAAAAATGAAATCCGAACCGCGCGTTTTAAAACACGCTTTATCATCACGCCTTCTGCACTGGGGGCTTATTTTGGGATTTTTGCCTGCTGCAATAACCGGTTTGATTGTATGGCTGAAACCCGGGAGTGAAGACTTTGTAAATCTCTCGATGAAGATCCATCTCATAGGGGCGTTTATTCTGAGCATTTCAGTGGTCCTTTTCGTACTTTTTGCTTTTGACCGGGTCATCGCGTTCGTCAAACACAGCTTCAGTTGGAACAAAATCGATGTGGACTGGTTTTTGGTAATGATGATACGCGGCGGCTATGTGAAAAAAATATTGTTTGGAAAAGATGTCGCTATTCCTCCCATGGGGAAGGTGAATTCAGGCCAAAAGATATTCAGCATTTTGCTGTTGTTCGGGGGCGCTTTTCTGATGTTCAGCGGATGGATGCTCTGGGCCTTTATTCCTGTTGCACCGAAAGCCATTACCTATTGGCTCAATATGGGACATCTCGTTTTTGCGATTCTGCTCAGCCTGTTTCTCTGTGTGCACATATTCCTCGGTCTTTATTTCAAAGAGGAATTCAAGGCCATGTTCACGGACGGGACACAGCCCTTGAGCGTGGCAGAGCATCAAGCCCCCCTGTGGGTTGAGCGCGGAATTGAGTTGGTGAAAAAATAGAACTTGAAAAAACCAAATGTTAGCAAAGGGTAGGTGAGTATTTTAATTATCAATGCATAACGTAAAAGATCATAAAATACTAACTGAATGGTATGACGAAAGCTTAATTTTAGAACAATGGGCTTCAGTTGAGTTCGATTCGGCGCGTGTGCGTGAAATTCTGAATAAAGCCGAAACGCTTCAGAGACTTTCTGCTGCTGAAGTTGCAATCCTGATGAATGTTGAGACTCCAACATTGCTGGAAGAGATCTTTTATGCTGCAAGAATACTTAAAGAAAAAATTTACGGAAGAAGGATTGTTCTATTCGCACCGCTTTACATATCCAATATATGCTCAAATAATTGCGCCTACTGCGCGTTTCGTGCAGAAAGCAAAATAGAAAGAAGATCGTTGACTACGGCGCAGGTGGTTCAGGAAACAGAGGCGCTTATTCGTCAAGGGCACAAACGGTTGCTTCTTGTTGCCGGCGAGGATGCTTCACTCAAGAACCTTGATTATGTTATTGAGGCTATTAACGCTGTCTACAGCGTCAGCGTTGAAAACGGAAAAATCAGGCGGGTGAATGTTAATATTGCTCCACTCGATGTAAAACAATTCCAGCATCTTAAAACGGCAAACATAGGCACGTATCAGCTTTTTCAGGAAACCTATCATCAGCCTACATATGAAAATGTTCATATTTCCGGCCCTAAGCGTGATTTCTTTTGGCGATTGAACGCGATGGACAGAGCTATGGAGGCAGGAATAGATGATGTGGGAATTGGTGCGCTTTTCGGGTTGTATGACTGGAAGTTTGAAGTGTTGGCAATGATGCAACATATAGAGCACTTGGAAAAAAAGTTCGGCATAGGTCCTCATACGATAAGTGTCCCAAGAATAGAACCTGCTGAAGGATCATGCTTTTCATTGCAGCCGCCTCATCCGGTTTCCGACCACGATTTTCTGAAAATGGTTGCGATCCTGAGGCTCGCCGTACCGTATACGGGCATCATTATGTCGACACGTGAAGATTCGGTCATGCGGAAACAAACCCTTTCTCATGGTGTTTCGCAAATATCGGCAGGCAGTAGAATAAATATTGGTGGTTATTCCCTGGGTGATATGAACGCTCCTGGTCAATTTCAGATTGGTGACCATCGCTGTCTTGAAGAGGTTGTTAACGATCTTGCACACATGGGATATATACCGTCATTTTGCACGGCCTGTTACCGCATGGGACGTACTGGCAGGGATTTTATGGATCTTGCAAAACCGGGAGATATTAAAATGCATTGCGATCCCAACGCAGTTTTATCTCTTATGGAGTATCTTCTGGACTATGCCTCTCCGGAAACCTCGGAGATTGGCAGTCGACTGATTAAGAAGAGCGTAGACAGCATGCATGAAACAATACAGGTTGCAACTAATGGTATGCTTGATCAAATTAAGAATGGCAAGAGAAATATTTTTGTATGATTTAAAAAAACAATTTTCCCCAGTAGTTCTTCCAAACAAACAAGCTTCCGGCAGTGCTCCTTTCGGGAATCCTTATATATTCTCGTATCTCGGGCACGGGCAGCGTCCACTTCCCGTGCCCGCTGCCGGAAAATATTGCATATATAATTTTTTGACAGGAGTGAAAATAGACAAATGACCCCAGGTAATTATATCCCCACGGAATATTTCCCGGTTCTCATTATGATGATTATCGCTGCCGTGTTCGGTATTGTCACTATCCTTGTGGGGGCAGTGGTCCGGTTGCGCAGGCCCTATGCCGACAAAATGGTTCCGTACGAGTCGGGTATTACGCCGTTCGGAGAACCCGGCCTTAGATTCAGAATCAGTTTTTATATTGTTGCAATGCTCTTTGTAATATTCGATGTAGAAGCGGTGTTTCTGTATCCTTGGGCAATCGTGTATACAAATATCGGCATGTATGCACTGGTGGAAATGCTGCTGTTCATTGTCGTTCTGCTGATTGGATTCATTTACGCATGGAGGAAGGGCGCATTTGTTTGGTATTCGAAAGGAGGCGGTGACGCCTTATGACGGAACAGGTCAATATAGTGCAGGTCGCCGAGGGCGTGAAGGCGGTCCCCGAAGCAAATATCATCATTACTACGATCAATAAACTCGCGAACTGGGGAAGGCAGGGGTCTATGTGGCCCATGTCATTCGGGCTTGCCTGCTGCGCCATAGAAATGATGGCTACCGGAGCTGCGCATAATGATCTTGATCGGTTTGGTATCATTTTCCGGGGTTCGCCTCGCCAATCCGACCTTATGATTATCGCAGGGACGCTCTCTAAAAAAATGGCTCCAGTTGCCAGGCGGGTCTATGATCAGATGCCGGAACCGAGATACGTGGTCGCAATGGGAAGCTGTGCGTGCACAGGCGGTATTTTTAACACCTATAGCGTTGTTCAAGGAGTAGAGCAGATTATGCCGGTTGATGTGTACATTCCCGGTTGCCCACCGAGACCTGAAGCCTTGATGGAAGGATTGATGTTGCTGCAGGAAAAGATCAAGAAAGAGTCCTATAAATGGGGAGGTTGGAGATAATCATGGGACCGAGAGAAGTCGTCGAGATGCTCAAGAATTTTTTCCCATCCTCGATCAGGGACGTATCGGAACATCAGGGACAGGTAAGCGTGACGGTCAACAAAGACAGGATTAAGAACATCATGCGATTCCTGCATGACGGCCCCGAATTTACATTTCATTTTCTTTCCGATTTATGCGGCGTCGACTACAAGGGTAAGAAGGAACCCAGATTTGAGGTTGTCTACAACCTGTACTCGTTGAAAAACAATATCCTTCTCAGGATAAAAGCTCAGGTAGCGGAAGACGATCTGAGCATTGACAGCGTTTGTGATGTCTGGGCCGGTGCCAATTGGCGCGAACGGGAATGTTATGACATGTTCGGCATCACGTTCAATGATCATCCGGATCTTAGAAGGTTGTTGATGCCGGATGATTGGGACGGTTTTCCGTTATGCAAGGATTATCCTCTTCAAAGCGGTCTTGGAGAAAAGGAATGGAAAGAATATAACGATTTAGTTGAAACCGCGAAGAGAAACGACGCCTATGGAGTACGGTAGATGATAATCGAGAAAGAAATAAAAACAAACTATCTGACGGTAAGCATGGGACCGCAGCATCCGGCTACCCACGGCGTGCTTAGACTTGTGCTCGAACTGGACGGCGAGACGGTGATGAAGTGCACACCGCATATCGGCTACCTGCACCGGGGCATGGAAAAACTCGGCGAATACAAAACGTATTCCGCCGGCATGGCGTTAACCAGCAGACTTGACTACTGCGCCGCCGTGGCTAATGAAATCGGTTATTGCGTTGCGGTGGAGCGATTGCTCGGCATCGAGGTCCCGGAACGGGCCAAATATATCAGAACCATAACTGCTGAAATGGCGAGAATTTGTAGCCATATTATCTGGCTTGCCGCACACGCCATCGATATCGGTGCGATGACGGTTTTTCTCTACTCCATGCGGGACAGAGAATCGCTTCTCGATCTTTTCGAGATGCTTTGCGGCGCGCGGCTTCTTCATGTCTATCCCCGCATTGGGGGAGTGCGTTGTGACGTTTCGCAGGAATTCCTTGACGGTCTATGGAAATTCACGGAAAAATTCCCTAAGCTGATCGAAGAGTATGAAACTCTTATCGATCAGAACAGAATCTGGTTGCAGCGTACCAAAGGCATCGGCGTGGTGAGTGCCGAAGAGGCGATCAACCTGGGACTGACCGGTCCCACGCTCAGGGGTTCCGGCATTCCCTATGATATACGGAAAATCGCGCCCTATGATGCATATGACAAGATTGAATTCGACATTCCGGTGGGAAAAAACTGTGATACCTATGACCGATACCGGTGCAGAATGGAGGAATTCAGACAGTCGAACAGAATAATCAGACAGTGCATCGAAAAACTGCCTGAAGGCCTTGTTGCGAATCCCGATGCACCCGGACTCGATATGCTGCCCGGAACGCTGAAAAAGGTGGCGCCTGCTTCCACACCAGAAGGGGCTTCGGCTCCCGCGTCGGTGACAACAGGTCCGGTCTTTATAGAAATATACAGTGCCACGGAAGTCCCTAAAGGAGAGCTTGGCTTCTATATGATCAGCGATGGAACGGGAAAACCTTACAGAATGAGAATAAAAACCCCTTCCTTCGTGCATATATCCGCTCTTCAACGCCTTTGCGTGGGCGTCCTTGTCGCGGATGTTATTGCGCTGATCGGGACAATCGATATCGTTTTGGGCGAATGTGACAGATGAGGTGATCAGTGGACAATAACATACTATATAACGGATTATACACAATCATGGGTATCTCCGGAGAGCCCGGCATTATTGCCAAGGCGGCAGCCGTCCTTGTCGGCATAGCGGTGGTGCTTGGCGTTGTGCTGCTTCATATCGCTTACGCGACTTATTTCGAGCGCAAGGTGATCGGTCATATGCAGATGAGGCTCGGGCCGATGAGGGTCGGATGGCACGGTCTTTTGCAGCCTATTGCGGACGGCGTCAAGCTTTTCTTCAAAGAGGATATTTTCCCCGCAACTGATTATAAGACGGTGTTCAGGCTGGCCCCTATCTATACACTTTTTGCAGCGTTAAGCTCCCTTGCGGTCATTCCGTTTTTCGGCACCTTTTATATCGCCAATATCAATGTCGGCATCCTGTATATATTTGCCATATCGGCAATCGGTACGTACGGCATTATTATGGCGGGGTGGGCTTCCAATTCAAAATATGCATTTCTCGGCAGTATGCGTTCAGCAGCCCAACTGATCAGTTATGAAGTTGCCATGGGGCTCAGCCTGGTCGGCGTTATGATCATGGCCGGCTCTCTTAATCTGATAGAAGTGGTCAATGCGCAGCAGAAATATTGGCATGGGATGTATCTGATCCCGCAATTCTTGGGATTCTTTGTGTTTGCGATCACGGCCTTTGCGGAGACCAACAGAACCCCGTTCTGCCTGCCGGAGGCGGAGAGCGAACTGGTTGCTGGATACTTTGCTGAATATAGCGGGATGAGGTTCTCTCTCTTCTTTCTCGGCGAATATTGCGCGATGATCGTCATATCGTGCATGTCGACCATATGCTTCTTCGGCGGCTGGACTGTACCGCCATTTCTTACCAATGCGATACCGGTGCTTGCATTGATTCCGGGCATCGTCTGGTTCACCATTAAAATTTATATCCATATCTTCATTTTTTACTGGGTCAGGGCGACGCTTCCGAGGTACCGGTACGACTACTTGATGAGACTGGGCTGGAAAGTGCTGATACCGCTGGCTCTGGTTAACATTATGATCACTTCTATTATCAAATATCTGGCATAGCAGGGGCGGCAAACAATGACACTGAAAGAGCTGATAAACAAGGTTTTTTTGATTGACATCATCAAGGGCATGGCGCTTACGTTGAAGACAATGTTCCGGCATGCGGTCACCCGGCAGTTTCCCGAAGAGCGCATTGACATGATTCCCGGCTTCAGGGGACGGCACGCATTTGTGAGGGACGCCAAGACCGGCAAGGAAAAGTGCATCATGTGCATGAAATGCTCGATGGTCTGTCCGTCACAGTGCATTCACATAACGAAAAAGAAGCGTGAAGAAGACGGCAAGCAGTATCTCGCCCAGTTCGATATCGAAGCACTGCGCTGCATCTACTGCGGTTTTTGCGTGGAAGCCTGCCCGGTCTGCGCCCTGGTTCTGACCGAGGAGTTCGAATATTCAACCTACGCCCGCGCGGAAATATACTTTACGCGGGAAAGACTGCTCAAGAACTGGGATGATTTTGCGGCAAAGCAGAAAGCAGAAACGTATTTCAATAAATTCTGGAGGCCCAAAGGCATTGATACGGCAAAAATGCCGAAGATGAAAAAGGAACAGGGGCCGGTATCGCTTCGCGAAAGAGCACCGGAGCCAGCTCCTCAAGCCCCGGGAGAAAAGGAGACAGCGTGATAACGGTTCCTCAATTTGCATTTGCGTACTTCGCTGTCACAATGACAGCATTTGCCCTGCTGGTAATACTGTCAAGGAATCCGGTTAACAGCGTTCTGTGGATGCTTGCCCTGTTTTTTCATATTGCGGCGCTGTACCTGTTTTTGAATGCCGAATTTCTCGCGGTGGTCCAACTGATTCTGTATGCCGGGGCGATTCTGGTACTGTTTCTTTTCGTTATAATGATGCTGAACTTAAAAGACGAAATTCGCACTCGGAAGTTTATCAAAGGCTGGCCGTTCGGGATTGCCCTGGTGTTGTCGATGCTGTCGCTCATAATTGCGCCCATCAGCAAGCTGATTCTAGGTCCTGTCGGCATGTATACCGTTGAGATGATCAGATCGGAGACGAACGCAAAGGTCGTGGGCAAGATTTTGTATACTGATTATCTTTTTCCCTTTGAAGTGGCATCATTAATTTTGTTGATTGCGATTGTGGGAGCACTGGTATTGTCCAAACGAAGAGTTTGATTAGGGGGGGCACATGGTACCGTTAAACTTTTATATTATTCTGAGCGCCGTAATATTCATGATCGGGCTTGCCGGATTTATCGTCAGAAGAAATCTGTTTATCATGCTGATGTCCATCGAGCTCATGCTGAATGCCGTTAATATCAGTCTGGTCGCGTTCAGTCATTATCTTCAGGATTTAAAAGGGCAGATATTCGTTATTTTCATCATCACCGTAGCGGCGGCGGAGGCTGCCATAGGACTGGCGATCATTGTTTCCCTCTTCAGAAACAAGGAAACGGTCCATGCCGATGAAATAGCGGAGATGAGGGGTTAATTACTATGGAAAAATATGTTCTTATCGTTCTGTTGCCGCTTCTTGCATTTGCAATAAACATACTTTTGGGTAGGCAAATCATCAAGGACAAGGCCCACTGGATCGCAATCGCCGCTGTGTTCGGTTCATTTGTGCTCTCCTTGCTTACGTTTGTCGAGGTTGTGGGTGGTCATATAGCGAACGTTAATGCCTTCAGTTGGATTGTTTCCGGCAGTTTCAAGGTGAGCGTGGGGTTCCTGATCGATCCGCTGACTGCGATCATGCTTATTGTCGTCACGAGCGTCAGCCTGCTGGTTCATATATATTCGGTCGGCTATATGCACGGCGATACGGGCTTCTACCGGTTCTTTTCCTATCTGAGCCTCTTTACGTTTTCGATGCTCATGCTGGTCACCGCAAACAATCTTCTGCAGCTCTATTTCGGCTGGGAAGCAGTCGGTCTATGCTCCTATTTTCTGATCGGATACTACTATGACAAGCAAAGCGCCGCAGACGCCGGGAAAAAGGCATTTATCGTCAACCGCTTTGGAGACTTCGGCTTCGGTCTCGGCGTTATCATGCTGTTCCTGTACATTGGTTCAATCAATTATGCCGACATATTCGCCAATATTACTATGTTGAAAGATAAAACGATCATCATTCTGGGCACCGAGTATGATCTGATTACGGTTATCTCTCTGCTGCTCTTCTGCGGCGCAGTCGGTAAATCAGCACAGATCCCGCTGCATGTATGGCTTCCGGACGCCATGGAAGGCCCGACTCCGGTCAGCGCCCTCATCCATGCCGCAACGATGGTCACTGCCGGCGTATTTATGGTGGCGCGGTTCAACCCCGTCTTCGGCCTGTCAGAGGTGGCCATGAATACGGTGGCTATCACCGGCGCAGTCACGAGTCTGTTTGCCGCCACGATAGCGCTGGTACAGAACGACATCAAACGAATTATCGCGTATTCAACCGTAAGCCAGCTGGGCTATATGTTTCTAGCATGCGGCGTCGGCGCCTACGGCGCGGGCGTTTTTCATCTCTTTACACACGCGTACTTCAAAGCGCTTCTCTTCCTCTGCGCGGGCAGCGTCATGCACGCCATGGGCGGAGAGCTTGACATCCAGAAAATGGGCGGACTGCGGAAATATATGCCGATCACCTTCTGGACATTCCTTATTGCATCACTCAGCATCGCAGGCGTGCCCGGATTGGCAGGTTTTTTCAGCAAGGACGAAATTCTCTGGATGGCATATAACGGCGGAACAATAGGGAAAATCGTATGGATAATTGGCACGATTGTCGCCGGTCTGACCGCTTTCTACAGCTTCAGGATCATTTATGTCGCGTTCGCAGGAAAATTCAGAGGCACCCATGAGCAAGAGCATCATCTTCATGAATCACCGACATCGATGACCCTCCCGCTGATTCTGCTTGCAGTCGGCGCGTTAGCAGCGGGCTGGATCGGTATCGCACCGCTCTTTGGCGGCAGTAACTGGATTGGACACTTCTTCGAGCCGGTCATGGGACACACCCATATTCACGGTACGCATGAGGAAGAGTGGTTAGTGGTGGTCATATCCATTGCAACCGCACTGGGTGGTATTGCAATATCCACGATCTTCTATTATTTCAAGCCGGAAATACCAGCCCGAATCGCCGGTCGGTGCAAGGGTGTCTATACTATGCTCTGGAATAAGTACTATGTGGACGAACTTTACAATTGTGTTATCGTCAGGCCGACCTATTGGGTGGCATCGAACGTCCTGGTGGCGTTCACCGATGCCAAAATTATTGAAGGAATAGTCAACGGAGTCCCGAAAATGATCGGTAATTTTGGAAACCGGCTGCGGAATGTACAGACAGGCCGCGTGCAACATTACGCAATAAGCATGGTAATAGGGTTAGTTGTCGTTCTTGCCGTTTTCGTCATCACCAAGGCAAGATAACAGCCCTGAGGCATATTTCTATGGGAGGAATCAGGAATGCAAACGGGGCATGATGCACAGGGAAGCACCCCGACGGAGAATACCGGCTGCTCGTTGCTGAAGTCGCTGCTGTATTTGCCTGCCCTCGGTTTGGTGCTCTTCGTAGGTCTCTTCATCACCAGTTGGATCTCATATCCGATTTTGAGTGTGGTCATCTTTCTGCCGATCGCGGGAGGAGTTGCACTTCTGCTGTTGCCGCGGAGAAACGAGAAACTCATTAAAATGAGCGCGCTGACCATCAGCGGTGCTGTATTTTTAATGAGCTTTCCCCTGTATACGAATTTCAACAAGACTACCGCCGCCATGCAATTCACCGAAAAATACGCATGGGTGACCACGTTCAACATCAATTATGCTGTTGGTGTGGACGGCATCAGCGTTCTGTTTGTCCTGCTTTCTGGACTGCTGACGATCCTGTGCGTGACGGTATCATGGAGTGCGATCACCGACAAGGTAAAGGAATTTTATGCTGCCCTCCTGCTCCTCGAAGGCTCGATGATCGGAGTGTTCTGCAGCCTGGATTTGTTCCTGTTCTATATTTTCTGGGAAGCGATGCTCATCCCGATGTTCATTATCATCGGCGTCTGGGGCGGCCCCAACCGGGTCTATGCGGCCATCAAGTTTTTCCTCTATACTTTGATCGGAAGCCTCCTGATGCTGGTCGGCATCATCGTTCTGTATTTCTATACCGGACATTCATTCGACATCCTCCAGATGATGACAACGAAATATCCCTACTGGCTGCAATTGGTCCTCTTCTGGGCGTTCTTTTCCGCCTTTGCGGTTAAGGTTCCGATGTTCCCGGTCCATACGTGGCTACCGGACGCCCATACCGAGGCACCTACCGCAGGCAGCGTGATCCTTGCCGGAATCCTGATCAAGATGGGCGCGTACGGCTTCCTGCGGTTCAACATGCCGTTCTTCCCCCAGGCCACGGTCGCCATGGCGCCAGCGATGATGGTGCTGTCGATTATCGCTATCATCTACGGCGCGGTTATCTGCCTGGGCCAGAAGGACTTGAAGCGGCTGATTGCCTACAGCTCGGTTAGCCATATGGGGTTCGTGACCCTGGGCATCTTTGCCCTGAACTTCCAGGGAATCCAGGGCGGTATTCTCCAGATGATCAATCACGGTGTGGTAACCGGAGCGCTGTTCCTCTGCGTCGGCATGGTGTATGAACGCACCCATACCCGTGTGATCGCGGATTACGGGGGAGCGGCTACACCCCTGCCGGTTTTCTCCGGCCTTTTCATGATCTTTACCCTGGCTGCGGTGGGACTCCCCGGCACGAACGGGTTTGTCGGAGAATTCCTCATCCTGGTCGGCGGTTTCACCGCGTCGAAAATGCTCGGGGCGCTCGCCGCAACGGGCATCATCATCGGCGCAGCATATATGCTGTGGCTGTATCAGAAAGTCTTTTTTGTCGATACCAATCCGAAACTTGTTGGACTGCCGGACGTTAATGAACGCGAAATCCTAACCCTTATTCCCTTAGTTATCCTGGTATTCTGGATCGGTATTTATCCGAATTCTTTCCTCGGTTTTATGGATATGTCCGTGCAGCACCTGATCGACCAAGTCAATGCGTCGGGCCAACTGCTATCACAACAAGGAGGAGGGGCCCTGAAATGAACATGCCATTTCCTGATCTGACCCCGGTTATACCGGAACTCATTATTACGACGGTTGCGTTGCTTCTGCTCCTTGTGGAGCTTTTTGTACAACGTAAGTCCTTGCTGGGCTATATGGGGGTGGTGACCGCCGTTGCGGCATTTGTTGCCCTTCCCATGAGCAAGGGAGAAACGTTCGGCGGTATGTTTGTGAGTGACAACTATAGCATGTACTTTAAGGTGATTTTTCTCATCAATATGCTGCTCAGCATTCTTATTTCGTTGAGGTACATCAAAAAAGAGAAGGCGGAATACGGAGAATATTACAGCTTAATGCTGTTTGCTACCACAGGCATGATGTTCATGGCATCGGCCAAGGATTTGGTTGTCCTATACCTTGGCCTTGAACTGATGGCTCTCAGCACATACATTCTTGCCGGCATGAAAAAGCATGACAAAAAATCGAATGAGGCCGCAATAAAGTATTACCTGCTCGGGTCATTTTCGTCGGCCCTGCTGCTGTACGGTATTGCGTTGCTCTACGGATTGACGGGAGCGACGGATATTTATATAATAGCGGCTTTTTTGAAAAAAACCGCTGTTACCCCAGTGCTTCTGGTGAGCATGATTCTGGTTGCCGTCGGTTTTGCCTTTAAAATAGCCGCAGTCCCGTTTCATATGTGGGCGCCGGATGTATATGAAGGTGCCCCCACTTCAGTCACCGCCTTTATGTCCGTTGGACCGAAGGCCGCAGGATTTGCAGTTCTTGGACGGGTTTTTTTCATCGCTTTCGGAACCCTCCAGGCCGACTGGACGGCTATTCTTATCGGCCTTTCCATACTGACGATGGCGGCAGGAAACATAGTCGCCATTGTCCAAACCAACATCAAGCGCATGCTTGCCTATTCGTCAATAGCCCATGCTGGTTATGCTCTGCTGGGGGTCATTGCTGGCACTAGTGAAGGATTGAGCGCCATGATTGTGTACCTTCTCATTTATGCGTTCATGAACATCGGTGCGTTTGCAATCGTAATTTTGCTGGAAAAGGGCGAGGAAATAAGCGATTATGCAGGACTTTCCAAGAGTCATCCGCTGGTTGCGTTCCTTATGTTGATATTCATGTTCTCCCTCACTGGCATTCCTCCAACGGCGGGTTTTATCGGCAAGTTCAATATTTTTGTTGCTGCAATCAATGCTGGCTACACATGGCTAGTGGTTGTTGCCGTTATTTTTAGCGCAATATCAGCATATTATTATCTCAGAGTCGTTATGAACATGTATATGAAGATGGCTGAATCAGATTCAGCGATGGTATCATCTCCCAGCCTTGGAATGGCATTGTTTATCACTGCAGTTGCAGTGCTGATAATAGGAGTGCTGCCGTCTCTTGTTCTGACAGGAGAAATGATATTCTGAAATAAGGAATCCTTTCTTGCTAGCGATATGTATAAAGGTAAAACCGATGACAACGACCATCTGTGAATCACTTTAAAATTATGAAAGAATAAATACGCTTATGATTATTGTAACGGGCGGAGCTGGATTCATCGGCAGCGCAGTTATCTGGATACTCAATAGCCAAGGAAGGGACAATATCCTGGTTGTTGATCATTTGGGCACCGGTGAAAAATGGAAAAATCTGACACCGCTTCGGTTTACTGATTACGTCGAAAAGGATGTATTTCTGCGGCAAATCACGAGCGATACTGCATCATGGCCGTTTCCCGGCAAAGTCGACTCTATTGAGGGGATAATCCACCTTGGAGCATGCTCCTCAACAACAGAGCAGGATGCCTCCTATCTGATTGCAAATAATTTTGAGTATTCCAAGCATCTCGTTCTGTTCGCGATGAAACACAACATCCGTTTTATTTATGCGTCTAGCGCTGCAACGTACGGTGATGGTAGTGCCGGGTTCATGGACAGTCGAAGAAATTTGCATGAACTGCGGCCTATGAACAAATATGGCCTTTCCAAACAATTTTTTGATATATGGGCTATGGAAAATGGACTCCTCGAGACAATAGTAGGTCTTAAATATTTTAATGTATTCGGTCCTAACGAATATCACAAAGGCGACATGCGTTCCCTGGTATTGAAAGCCTACGAGCAAATTACTGCTACGGGGAAAATACGGTTGTTCAAATCCTATCGTGGCGACTTTCCGGATGGAGAGCAGCAGCGGGATTTTATTTATGTAAAAGATGCTGCGGCCATGACGGTGCATTTTTTAAACAATAGATGTTCCGGCATTTTCAATGTCGGCAGCGGGAAAGCGACGACCTGGAACAGTCTTGCCACAGCCATATTCAAGTCGCTCGGCAAAGCTTTGCAAATTGAATATATCGACATGCCGGACGCCATTCAAGAAAAATATCAATATTACACATGTGCGGACATCTCCAAACTGCGTCAGGCGGGATATAAGGAACCGATCACGGAAAACGATGAGGCTGTCGATGATTATCTGAACTACTACCTTCTGCCGTCAAAAAGACTAGGAGAATGACAGAGAGGGAGTCAAGAGAACAGGTGTAAATATTTTATCTCACCGATAGTGGTGCTTTGGAAAATTCTGAAGAGACCTCGATGCAATCGGAGGCGCTATATGACATGGATGATATACAGTCTCAATAACGGTAACTGCTGGAATGGATCGTTCGAACTATATTTGCAAATAGAAGACATCCTGAGTACGCTGAACAACGGTTTGCGGCATATAGACGGTTTTGATGGAGAGTTTTTTGATTATTTTAAAGTAAACGAACAGTATTCAGAAGAGGTGCTCCGCACGATTAGCGACGCGCTGGCTTCAAGAACAGTTAATGAAGAAATAGGGTATCATCTTGCCACATTGTATGAAGTCTATCGAGGTGGAAATGTAATTATGGGATAGTACGGATTTGATTCCATCTATTAACGCACAATTTTGATTGTTTTCGGCTCTATGTTCATGATAAAAAATACGTATTTGTGAATGCCATGATGTATTAATATATACAGGTGGTCTTCCCTCGTTTACGCTTTTGATTGATAGCAGTACGCCAAATTGCAATCCTGCCCTTTTAGATTTCAAACATGATATTATCCCGTACTACATGCCGTTTCCCCCTCCACACACACAAGTTATTTTGTTTAAAAAAAATAATTAATTTTGGATAAGAGCCAACGAAATGAATAGTGGAAGACATCGACTTGCACTTTTAGCATCTGCTTAGCT
This sequence comes from uncultured Nitrospiraceae bacterium, assembly GCA_964646375.1. GTDB lineage: Bacteria > Nitrospirota > UBA9217 > UBA9217 > UBA9217 > JBAZLV01. The sequence goes on from CAZYEF010000045.1 coordinate 16,643, forward strand.
GCAAAAATAATGAACTTGACAGAAATAAAAAATAGTGTTACAAATTTTATGCTCGTGTCATAATTTCCATATAAATGCTAAAATAGTGGCATCGCGGCAGGATATATCCTAATGTATTTACTTGGGTGGTCGAGTTGTTGTAACCGCTTACATAGAGGAAGAAATGCAGCAGGCAGTTTTGAAAAGGCCGTCCACAGTCGCATTCT
>CAZYEF010000046.1:0-16677 GCA_964646375.1 uncultured Nitrospiraceae bacterium
AGCAGATTCAAAATACCAAGAAAAATACGCAGCAGCTTTCAGCCATGAGAAGCCTGGTTGATGATGCCTATAAAATCCTTACCTCCGGAAAGGATGATTTTAAGGATTTTGGGAGGTTGCTGCACGAAACATGGTTGCTGAAAAGAAAGTTATCCAGCAAGATTACAAACAATTTTATTGACGATTTATATGGCAAGGCTCTAAAGCATGGGGCAGTCGGTGGCAAATTACTGGGAGCAGGGGGCGGTGGTTTTATTGTCTTCTATGTCGAACCGGAAAAACAGGAACGGGTGAAAAACGCGCTGAGTGATTATTTGCACGTGCCATTTCATTTTGATTTCACCGGTTCTGAAATTATTGTTTATAAACCAACCTATAACTATAATAACGGGAGATAGCATGAAGTTTGAATTGGCAAGCTCTACTTGGGACGAGGAAGAAAAAAAGGCAATACTGGATGTTATAAACAGCAACATGTTCACCATGGGCCAAAGGGTCAGGGAGTTTGAAGAAAATTTCGCACGTTATTTTGGGATGAAATACGCGGTTATGGCTAATTCAGGGTCATCTGCAAATCTGATTGCTCTTGCATCACTTTTCTACCGAAAAAATAATCCGCTGAAACGTGGAGATGAGGTCATTGTTCCTTGTATTTCCTGGTCGACCACATTTCATCCTCTTCAACAATACGGACTTAAACTCAAGTTTGTTGATGTTGATCTTCATACGTTGAATATCGATCTTCAGGAACTGAAAAAGGCGATTACCGACAAAACAAAGATGGTTGTTGCTGTCAGTATTCTGGGAAATCCATGCCAGTTCGACGAAATTACACAATTGTGCCGGGAAAAAAATATTATTCTTTTCGAGGATAATTGCGAATCCATGGGGGCACGATTTAATAACAAATTCACCGGGACATTCGGGTTGGTAAATACGTTCAGCACTTTTTTTTCTCACCATATTTCAACAATGGAAGGTGGGCTCGTCCTGACCGACGACAAAGAATTGTTCAATCTGCTAAAATCGATCAGAAATCACGGCTGGACGCGGGGACAGGATGAAGATAGCCCTATCTTCGAGCGCAGAAATGACGACTTCTTTGAAGCGTATCGATTTATTCTTCCTGGCTATAATGTACGACCAGGTGAGATGCACGGCGCTATTGGCATTAAACAGCTTGATAAACTGGCTGGATTCATCAAAACAAGAAGAGAAAACGCAAAACATTTTGTCGGCCTTTTTAAAGATGATGAACGGTTTATTATTCAAAAGGAAACGGGTGAAAGCTCCTGGTTTTCGTTTACCCTAATTATTAATCCTGATTTGGAAATTGACAGGAAAAAAGTCCTTCAGCGATTAAGAGAAGCGGAAATTGAACATCGCATTATTACCGGTGGCAATATGTTGAGACATGATGTGATTAAATATTACGACTATACAGTAACAAAATCTGTCAATGCGGATGTTGCTCACTATAACGGTTTTTTTGTCGGTAATTTCCCTTACGATATTAGAGAAAAGATTGATTATCTGCATACGACATTAAAGGGAATATAAAGGAGATACGAAAATGGGTTTTAATATACTGGTTACCGGTGGCGCCGGATATCTTGGATCGATTCTCGTTCCCGAGTTACTTAAGAACGGACACACCGTAACGGTTTTGGACACGTTTATGTTCAGACAGAATTCGCTTCTTGAATGCTGTGCAAACAATCAATTTGATGTTATGCGAGGAGACGCACGGGATGAAGAATTATTGAAATCGCTCCTCAGGGGTAAAGACTATATAATTCCCTTGGCAGCTCTTGTCGGCGCGCCACTTTGCGCAAGAGATAAAATCGGCACGATTACAACGAATAAAGATGCCATTGCTTCCTTGGTCAAACTTGCCTCGAAAGAACAAAGAATACTCATGCCGGTTACCAACAGCGGTTATGGCATCGGTCAAAAGGGCATATATTGTACAGAAGAAACGCCGTTAAACCCTATATCACTCTACGGGAAAACGAAAGTTGAAGCAGAGAAAATCATACTCGATAGAGGCAACGCCATAAGTTTTCGGCTTGCCACAGTATTTGGTATGGCACCGCGCATGAGGATGGATTTGCTTGTCAACGATTTTACTTATCGGGCGGTCAAAGACCGTTTTGTTGTCGTGTTTGAAGGTCACTTCAAACGAAACTACATCCATACTCGCGATGTATCCAGAGCTTTTCTGCATGCCATAGACAATTTTGATCGAATGAAAAATGAACCTTATAACGTCGGTTTATCAGATGCAAATGTTTCGAAGTTAGAACTGTGCGCTAAAATCAAAGAATTTGTTCAAGATTTTGTGTTTTTAGAAGCTCCTATAGGTGAAGACCCGGATAAAAGAGATTACATCGTATCCAATGAAAAGATCGAAAAAACCGGTTTTCAGCCTCGCTATTCTCTTGAAATGGGAATTAGCGAACTTGTAAAAGGCTATCGGATTCTCACAAACAGTAAGTACAGCAATGTTTAAAGAATCAAAGATATATGTTGCGGGACATACCGGCCTTCTTGGCTCGGCAGTCATGAAAAAATTGACTGCTTTGGGATATCGTAATCTCATTACGAGGAGGCACGAAGATATTGATCTGACAAGCTGGAGCGCGGTAGAAACAGTGTTCAGACAGGAAGAGCCTGAGTATGTTTTTCTCTGTGCCGGGCTAACAGGCGGCATTTATGCCAATAAAACCTATCCTGCTACTTTTTTACACACAAATATCGCAATTCAAAACCACCTATTCGATGCTGCTCAACGGTACAAAGTAAAAAACCTTGTTTTTTACGGATCTTCTTGTGTATATCCAAAGAATAGTCAACAGCCTATAAAAGAGAATTATCTTTTCAACGGAGAAATCGAATCGACCAGTGAGGCGTATGCCGTTGCAAAAACGGCCGGGATAATCGGCTGTCGATCCTTCAACAGTCAATACAAAACAAACCGTTTTATTGCCTTGTTGCCGAACTCAATGTACGGGCCATACGATAATTTTGATATTAATAATTCTCACGTATTATCTGCATTGATCAGACGATTTCACGACGCGTATCAGGCAGGTGACACCGCAATAACCCTCTGGGGCAGCGGCGTTCCACGACGTGAGTTTATTTTTAGCGAGGATGTTGCAGATGCATCGATTTTTGCCATGCAGAATGCATCTAAGCTGCAAAACAGTCACTATAATATAGGAACCGGCATCGACTATTCAATTCGAGAATTAGCAGAAATAATTGCAGACATAATCGGCTTCAAGGGAGCAATTAGTTGGGACACAAGCAAGCCGGATGGAACAATGCGCAAGCTCCTGGATAGCACAAGCTTTTTGGAGCTTGGTTGGAAACCGAAGGTTGCACTAAGAGATGGGTTGAAACTTACCTGTCAATGGTATAAGGAGAATCAATTTCGCAAGAAAAGGATGTTTTATGAATAAGCAGTCATTTGATTTACATGCCATGCAGGAAAAAGCGCGGTGGGTGAGAAAAGAGACCTTGAATATTCATAGAATTGCCCAGGAAGCACGGATTGCTTCCTCATTGTCTTCCGTTGAAATTTTTGTCGCGCTGTATTACGGCAATATTCTTCAATACGATTCGCGCAATCCGCGATGGGAGCTTCGTGATCGATTTGTTATCAGCAAGGGACACGGTTCAATTTCTTTGTACCCTATTTTGGCTGATTTGGGATATTTTGACAAGCAAGAGCTGCAGCGGGTATGCAAAGAAGGCACTTTTCTGGGAGGGATTCCTGATCCTATCATTCCAGGATATGAAAGCGTCAATGGCTCCTTGGGTCATGGACTTGGAGTGGCATGTGGTATGGCTCTGGGGCTTAAGGCTAAGAACAAAAATGAATCAGTATTTGTCTTGATCGGCGATGGAGAACTTAATGAAGGATCAATGTGGGAGGCTATTATGCTGGCCCATGCGCAGCATCTGGACAACTTGATTGTGATTGTTGATAACAATAAAATCAGCATGCTTGATTATTGTGAAAAAATTCTCGACCTTGAACCCCTCGAAGAAAAATTCAACGCTTTTAAATGGTGTGTACAGACGGTTGATGGGCATGATTTGAATCAGCTTTACATCTCACTGAAAAAGCTAAAAGATAGTAAAGACGGAAAACCGAAGGTTTTAATCGCAAATACGGTTAAGGGAAAGGGAGTCCGAAGCCTGGAAAACGATTCGCTCTGCCACGTAAAAAATGTTTCTCCTGATACCATAGATGCCGCTATCGAGGAACTGCGATGAACTCCATAAAAAAAACCATGAGAGATGTTTTTATCGAAGGCATTTATGATCGGATGCAACAGGATAGGACGCTCTTTTTCGTTACCGCAGATTTTGGATCGCCGAAGCTGGACAAAATACGGTCAGACTATCCTGGTCGATTTCTTAATGTTGGTATTGCTGAACAGAATCTGGTCAATGCCGCTGCTGGACTGGCATTAGAAGGCTTTACCGTTTATGCGTACGCCATTGCTCCCTTCCTAATAATGCGGGCGTATGAACAAATTCGAAATAACCTGTCTCTCCTCTTTCATACACATCAAATAAATGTTAATTTATTCGGCGTCGGCGCCGGACTCAGCTATGATGTGTCCGGCCCGACTCACCACTGTTTGGAAGACATCAGCATAGTGCGTACCCTGCCGAATATTACTATTTTTTCGCCGAGCGACTGGGTTCTTGCTGAGCAGTTTGTTGATTTTTCAATTGAAATAAAAACTCCCAAATACATGCGCTTTGACGGAAAACCGTCAGTCAATATTTATGATCCCGATAAAAAAATTGATTTTAAAACCGGTTTTGTTGAACTTGTTCACGGTGAAAATATTTGCATCGTCTCAACTGGTTTTATGACGCATGCTGCCTTAAAAGCTATTGAGTCACTTGCAAAAGAAAATATCTACCCGGGTCTTGTTGACATATTTCTTATTAAACCATTTTCCACGGAGCTTTTGTATGATTGCATAAAAAAATATAAACATGTTGTTACGATTGAGGAAGGCTTTATCAATAAAGCCGGTATCGATTCGATAATTGCTAACATCCTGCGCTTTCAAAAATCGGATATCGTTTTGGATAAAATAGGATTTGAAGATTCCTATGTTTTCGATATCGGTAGCAGGGAATATTTGCATACGTTGCATGGATTGGATGACAAGGGGATTGTTAAAAAAATTAAAGAGATTCAAAGCCCACCCGGAAACTATGGTCAAAAATAAATTTATCGCTCTCACAGCTGGAATTATTATAAGTCTTGTACTTCTTGCAAGTTCCTTCATTAATATTAATTTTTATAGTCTTATTGATTCTCTGAAAAATGTTGAAGTTCGTGTTCTGTTGTTGAGCATTTTTTTTATTTTTTTATCATATTGTGCAAGGACGCTGATGTGGCGGATTACTACAAAGCCTACCAAAGTAATACCCTTCTCCACCTTGTTCGGCGGCATTGCAGTAGGATATATGGTCAATGGAATTTTACCGTTTCGCGCAGGTGAGTTTTTTCGAGCCCAGTTTTTGTCTTCTACGACAGGTCTAGGACGGACAGTTGCCTTATCGACAATTTTCATAGAGCGCATCCTGGATATGATTACTTTGGGTTTCCTCGTACTGATGGGCCTTTTTTGGGGGATTCAGGGATTGACGTTGCAAACCGTGAAAATCGTATTGTTAATTTGCCTTTTAGTTGCCTTGACTGCAGGATTTCTGATAAGGTATTCCGACAAGTTAGAAAAAGCAAAACAAAAGCTAGCTTTTATCTCGCCAAAATTACCAGAACTTTTTGCTCATTTTCTTTTGCCGTTTCGAGAACTACACGAAGTGAAAAAAATAGTATTTCTCTTCATGCTCAGCATTGTATCATGGATAGGTATTTATTTTTCGCTCCTGGCGCTTGTATATTCGTCAGTTCCAATATCGCCGTACCAGGCTGCACTTTTACTTTTTCTATTTGTAAATATCGGCATGCTTATACCGGCAGCTCCCGGTGCATTAGGTGTTCTCCAGATGGCTTTTTGGCTGTCTCTCTCGCAGTTTGGCGTTATCAAGGAACAAGCGATTGCACTTTCTTTCGTGTATTTATTTCTATCATTCTTTTTTAATATTGGTATAGGACTTCCTTATTTTGTTAAAGCTCATTTATGGTCGCAAAGAAAAGGAATTCAGGACATTCGAAGATTTGAATAATAGGTAAAAAACATCATTTTTCTCGGGAAACGATACTAGTGTTTATCCTGAACCCCTTCTTTTACCTGCAATGTTCTTTTTTAGAACCCGCGATAATACATGGTTTTTAATCTGATGTAACTAATCGAACACTTTTGAGCATTGTTTCGTCTCGCAACATTTGTCAACCTTTTAGCTTGAAAATGGTTGACAATATCTTCCATATACTGTACAAATCTTGAAGGAGACCCATAGTGATTAAGTCCTCGATATCAAAGATTCTTCAAAATATCCTGCACAATAAGACAATAGATTACTCAGCCGCATCTGTTCTTTCAAAAATTTCAGGCGTTGACCTCTGGGATTTGTTTGCCGCGGCTAATAAAATTAAGGAGTATTATCGCGGAAACAATGTCGACCTTTGTTCCTGTGTGAACGCAAAATCAGGTGAATGCAGCGAGAATTGCTCCTACTGCGCCCAGTCAGTTCATCATAAAACGAAAGCACCGGTTTTTCCTTTGATTCCAGTTGCCCGGATGATAGATGCCGCCGCGAGCGCCAAAAAAAACGGCGCCAAGCGATTCTGCATCGTGACGAGCGGCCGCGGAATTGACACCCATAAGGATTTAGAGAATATTGCAAATGGAATACAATGTGTTAAGAACCTGGGCCTTTCTCCGTGTGCAACGCTCGGTGCTCTTGCAAAAGAACAACTTGCTTATTTAAAGAATGCAGGCCTCCACCGATACCATCATAATATCGAAACATCGCGGGACTATTTCAGCCACATTTGCACGACTCATTCCTTTGAAGAGCGCCTTGAGGTGTTGTGCCATGCGCGATCACTTGGGCTTTCCACCTGTAGCGGTGGCATCCTGGGCATGGGGGAGAGCATGGACGACCGGATCAAAATGGCCTTCACCCTGCGGGATCTTGACGTGGATTCCGTGCCCATCAACTTTCTGATGCCGATTTCGGGTACGCCTCTTGAACATCAGGTTCCTATTCCTCCGCTTGAAGCCCTTCATTCCATAGCGTTGTTCCGATTCATCCTGCCCGGCAAGGAAATACGGATATGCGGAGGGAGAGGCAGCGCGCTCGGCCAGCTGCACCCATTGATTCTGGCGGCAGGAGCCGACGGTTTTATGATCGGTAATTATTTAACAACCTCCGGCCTTGATCCAACTGAAGACATTAAAATGATACACGATCTCGGCCTCGCGGTTTGATTCAATCTTTCGACATGGAACCCCTCGATACTTGCGGGGGAAGTTGCGTTTATTTATTGAGGGAGCCTCTGGCTCCTGCCCAAGGGGGCTCCACTGAACCAGGTGAACCAGGAAAATCTCTACAGCATCCGCATGCACGCCAATGCCGACGGCCGGCATATTTCAGGTGCCGAACGGATAGCCAGCCGTGATAAAATAGACTCCATAATTCAGAACCTTGTTGTTCGTGCGCAAAACAGAACGAACGCACCTGACGAAATCGTCATTCATATAGAGCATCTCAAAAATGCTCCGCTTAGGACGCTAACCTCGCTGAATCTCATCACAGTAGACGCACCGGATATGACTGAAGGACGAGCCGCCGCAGTCCGTCTCCTGAAAACTGCCGGCGTCTCCCCATATGCTGCGAAATCGGGAATCCGATGGCTTAGCCGTGGCGCGTCGCCTTCAAGAGGATGCAATATGCGCGGCGCGATTATCATGGATGCTGATACCGGAGAGCGGCTTGAATCAGATCAGGAGCGTGGAGTGCGTGCCACCCGGTTTGACTGGAGCGAAGATGCATTAAAAAACATCATGATTGACCTTGCGGCAATCGGATTAACGCATCATCGTACACGGGAGGCGCTGGCACTCGCAACAAAAGTTGCGCATGCTCCCGGAATGATCGCTGAGCTGTGCTGGTCTGATGAACCAGATTATACCGCCGGTTATGTTGCTTCCCGGAAGACAGGATACGTCCGTTTTCCCGTTCTTAAGCATAGAGGTGACAATCTTGGCGGCAGAGTCTTTTTCGTGAATTCCCACCTGTTGAACAAGGATACATTGATTTTTTACCTCCAGAACGAGCCTGTTCTGATTGATAACGTCGGAAACTGCCGTCCGGCTGTTAAACCACAGCAGTACTTCGAGTCTGTAATTTCCTCAGGGCAATAAAACACATGCGGACTGTATAATGTTTGAAAACGAACTTCTTCAACTTGAACAAAACCATTTGCTGCGGCGGCTTACTCCGGTTGAATCCCGCTCCGGCCCTCATATTACTATCCAGGGCAAAGATGTGCTTCTTTTCTGTTCCAACGATTATCTCGGACTAGCCGCACATCCATCTCTCTGCAATGCAGCATCCGAAGCAATCAAACAATATGGATTCGGTTCCGGATCCTCTCGTCTGGTATCGGGCAGTAGTATTCTGCATCATGAACTGGAGCGCAGACTCGCCCGTTTTAAGGGCACGGTGGCAGCTCTCGTTTTTAATTCCGGGTATGCCGCAAACACCGGCCTCATTCAGGCAGTCGCGCGGGAAGGAGACCTCATTCTGAGCGACAGCATGAACCATGCGAGCATCATTGATGGTTGCAGACTCAGTAAAGCGAAGGTGCTTGTTTACCGGCATAAGGATGTAAACCACGCAGAATCCTTTTTGCGCACGAATCATGTTTCCGGGCGCAGGCTAATCGTTACTGACGGTATTTTCAGCATGGATGGAGATATTGCCCCTTTGCCTGATCTGGCGCAGCTCGCTGAAAAATACGACGCGCTCCTTATGGTAGACGACGCCCATGCGACAGGTGTACTTGGCAGAAGTGGCAAGGGGACTGTGGAGCATTTTAATCTCGCAGGACGTGTGCACATTCAGATGGGTACGCTGAGCAAGGCTCTTGGAGCTTTCGGTGCTTACGTTGCGGGGAACCAGGAATTAATTGACCTTCTCATAAACCGCGCGCGTAGTCTTATTTACAGCACGGCCCTACCGCCGGCGGTGTCTGCCGCGGCGACAGCAGCACTTGATATCATAGAACAGTACCCTGATTATCGTGAACAGCTTTGGAAAAATCGTGACAAATTTGTCGCTGGGTTGCACGAACTTGAGATTGATACAGGCATGTCAGAAACACCGATTATTCCCCTGATAACCGGTGATTCGGCAAAGGCGACCCAGGCGGCCAAAAAACTTTTTGAATATGGAGTATATGCGTCTGCAATCAGGCCGCCGACAGTGCCCGAAGGAACGGCACGCATAAGAACGACACTTATGGCTTCGCATTCCGAACAGGATATTGACATGGCATTGGACCAGGTGCGCAGGTTGAAGCAGGAAAGGTATTTGTAAAAATGGCGTCTAAACGCGTCGTGCTTGTTACCGGTGCTTCACGCGGTCTAGGAAGGGAAATAGCGATGACCTTTGCTGCGGCAGGTGAGCGGGTTGCAATAAATTTTCTGAAAAACAGCCAGGATGCTGTTCGCCTTGCGGATGATATCTCCTGTACCGGCGGAGAAGCGGCCTTGTTCAGAGCAGATGTAAGCCGGTCTTCCGATGTTGATACGATGATTCGTGACGTAGTGGAGCGCTGGGGCAAACTGGATGTTCTTATATGCAATGCAGGCATCTCGAAGGACAGTCTGATGCTCAAGATGTCAGAACAGGACTGGGATACAGTGGTAAATACGAACCTGAACGGCGCATTCTATTGCATCCGATCGGTTTCTGACGTTATGATAAAACAGCGTCAGGGCCATATTATTAATATTTCTTCCATATCAGGACTGCAGGGGCGGGAAGGCCAGGCAAACTATGCAGCTTCAAAATCCGCTCTTATTGGTTTGACTAAAGCCGCGGCAAAAGAATATGGAAAATTCAACATTAAAGTGAATGCGATTCTGCCTGGTTATCTCGCAACGGACATGGGACATACTGTTCCCAAAACTGTTCAGGACAACATTGTGCGTCAGAACGTTCTCGGCAAGATGTCCGATTCCCGGGAAGTCTCTGAATTTATCCATCATCTATCGCTGATGAGTAATGTGTCCGGCCAGGTATTCAACCTGGACAGCAGAGTCGTTTGAAGAAAGATTTGGTTCACTTTTCCAATTGGAGAAAATATCAAAATGATCAAAGGAATTTTTGTGACCGGGACCGATACGGGAGTGGGGAAGACCTACATAGCCGCGGGTGTTGCCGCGGAACTGCGTCGGCGCGGCATTAATGTCGGTGTCATGAAGCCTGCGGAAACAGGATGCGCCGCACGGAACGGCAGATTGATTCCCGATGATGCGCTTCGGCTTATGAAGGTTGCACGCGTTCGGGACTCGCTTTCCCTGGTGAATCCATATCGCTTTCCTAAACCCCTTGCTCCTTCCATGGCTGCCGATCTGGAAAAAAAGAAAATAAATCTGGAGAGAATTGTTGATGCATATCGCAAACTATCGAAGCGCCACGATTTCATGATTGTAGAGGGAGCCGGCGGCATCATGGTTCCATTATCCGGACACCATACGTATTGTGACCTCGCAAACATGCTGGACATCCCTGCTTTAATCGTCGCCCGGCCCGGTCTCGGCACCATCAATCATACGCTTCTTACGATCCTGGCGCTTAAGGAAAAAAAAGTGCCTGTTTCGGGGGTCGTGATTAATTATGCAAATAAACAGCGAACAGGACTGACGGAAGAACTGAGCCCGGGAGTGATAGAGCGGATATCAGGAGTCAAAATAGCAGGAATCGTGTTTCATGGAACAAATACGTTCGCAAATCTTGCTGATAAGTGCTTATGATATAAAAGACAAAGAGTTTCAGAAGTGCATGCCACCTGTACAATACCTGTTTTCTCTGCTACAACCTTTCCCGATTCTTCACCGGAAACACGTAAACCAAAATATAATGACGTGACTTTTATCTTTGGGTTGACAAAATAAATACAGGCTGTTATTATTGCTCCAGCTTTCGCACGTGCTGTCTTTTGAGGGAATTATGTCCGCCATTATAACGCTGACCAGTGATTTCGGTAGCAGAGACGCGTTTACCGCAAGTTTAAAAGGTGTTATTCTTAAGATTAATCCACTGGCCCAGATGATCGATGTTTCTCACGAAATAGCTCCACAGGATATCTGGGAAGCCGCTTTCACGCTGAAATCAGCCTACAGTTATTTTCCGAAGGGCACTGTGCATCTTGCCGTTGTAGATCCGGGAGTAGGCAGCGTCAGACGGCCGATTATCGTGGTGACCGAAAGTTATTATTTCGTTGGCCCCGACAACGGACTCTTCACGTTGATTTATCAGGAAGCAGAGCGGATCCGGGTTCATCATATCACTGCGACGCATTATTTCTTGCCGAACCCCAGCCATACTTTCCATGGCAGGGATGTTTTCGCCCCTGTTGCTGCCTGGCTCTCCAAGGGAATCCCCTCGGGCAACTTCGGCGAGGAAATCACGGATTACCTGAAGCTCAATGTCCCGTCTTCAAAAGTTTCCGCTGGAGCTATTGAAGGGCATGTGGTGCATATCGACCGGTTTGGCAACATGATCACGAATATTTCCCACAAAAGCATGCAGGAGCTTCTGGGGGAAGAAATGAATCTTGCCTCCCTCAATCTCTCGTTTGCCGGCCGGGAAATCATAGGACTCAAAAGATTTTATTCCGAGACCTCACCGGGTGAAGCGGGTGCTCTTATCAACAGCTCGGGATTTGTGGAAATATTCGTGTTCAAGCAGAACGCCAGAGCCGTGCTTTCCGGAAAAAGAGGAGAAGCAGTCCGGCTAAGCGTGAAAAAGTAAGTTTTCTCCAGGATCGTGCAGTATATCTTTTCGCCTTCTTCGATGTTACCCGCGTTAATTCTGCATCCTGCATGAGATACTTGTTGTCTCCCTTTTTCCAGCGTATTATAATAACCCCATGAAATATTTTCATATTATCACTTTCGGCTGCCAGATGAACGAACACGATTCAGAGCGAATGACGGGTGTTCTTGAAGCGCAGGGTTTTTGTCCCTCTGCAATTGAAAATGCAGACATGATTATATTGAACACCTGCAGTATTCGCGAAAAGGCGGAACAGAAGTTTTACAGCGAACTCGGACGCCTAAAGCAGCTGAAGGACTCAAGACCATGCCTGACTATCGCGGTTGCAGGTTGTATCGCACAACAGGAAGGCGAGCACATTCTCGCTCGCGCTCCTTATGTCAACATGGTGCTTGGTCCGTCGGACATTGCAAAACTTCCAGAGATGCTTGAACGCTCAATATTCCATTCGAAACCGGTGGTGGACACGAGCGGAGACTTCGGGTATCATTTAAAACGCCTGCCTGCGTCACGAACCGACAAAATAAAAGCTTGGGTGTCAATCATGTACGGTTGCGACAATTTTTGCACCTATTGCGTGGTTCCTTACCTGCGCGGCAGAGAGCGCTCGCGACCCTCCGAGGAAATCGTAAACGAGGTGCGGGCTCTCGCTCTGCGGGGATATAAGGAAGTGACTCTGCTGGGCCAGAACGTGAACTCCTACGGCAAGGGACTGGAAACCAGAATGGATTTTCCCGCCCTGCTCAAACAAGTAAACGATCTCAGCGGCATTGAACGCATCAGGTTTGTAACTTCTCATCCCCGCGATCTATCAGAGGCTCTGATAACCGCGATTCGCGACCTTGACCATGTTTGCGAGTCATTGCATTTGCCCATTCAGAGCGGCTCGGACTCCGTTCTCGAGGTCATGAACAGGGGGTATACGCGGGAAGACTACCTGAAAAAAGTGAAAATGCTGAGACAGACGGTGCCTGACATCGTGCTCACCACGGACATCATCGTCGGTTTTCCCGGTGAATCTGATGCTGATTTCGCGATGACGATCAGTCTCCTTGAGGAAATCGGTTTTGACGGCATTTTTGCGTTTAAATATTCAAAAAGACCGGGTACCGCGGCGCTTAAGCTTTCCGATCAAGTCCCTGATTCAATAAAAAAGAAAAGGCTTTCTCAAGTGCTCGATCTGCAGAAGAAAATCACTCTGAAAAAAAACCAACAACAGGTGAATACTCTCAAGGAAATTTTAATAGATGGGTTCAGCAAAAAGGGTGGAAAACTGACCGGCAGAACAAGAGGAAACAAAGTGGTGAATATTGAAGGCCCGTTAGATCTCATGGGTTCAATTGTCCACGTACAGATTACTGCGGCAGGCGCAAATTCCCTTTCGGGGCTGATATGCGGATAGCGTTTACCACCCTTGGTTGTAAAATTAACCAGGTTGAAACAGACATGCTTCGGCGAAATCTGGAGGCCCGAGGAGATACCATAGTACCTTTCTCCGCTGATGCGGATGTTTATGTCATCAACACCTGTTCGGTAACGGCAAAAAGCGATTATCAATGCAGACAGGCGATCAGATCCGCTGTTCGCAGGAAACAGGGGGCCAAAATCGTCGTCACAGGCTGTTATGCCGAACTCCGGCCGGAAGAAATCAAAAATATCGGCGGTGTTGATTTTGTGTTCGGCGCCAGGGATAAAGACAAAATTTTTCATCTTTTTTCAACGCTCCCAGGAATTGCTTCAGCCGAACAGTCACGGGTCGCACCCGCGGACATGATAAAGGCGGTCAGCAGCAGAACACGAGGTTTTTTGAAGATTCAGGATGGGTGCGACGACAAATGTTCATACTGCGTTGTCCCTCTTGCGCGGGGAAACTCCCGCAGTGTTCCCGCTCAGGAGATCATGGCCGAGTTTGAACGGATGGTGCGGTCAGGCTGTCCGGAAATCGTTTTAACCGGAATTCATATCGGAACCTATGGCATGGATTTCGACGGAACAATGAACGTTGTAACACTGCTTAAACAACTCCTGGAGAAGCGTGGCAAAGCACGGATACGGCTGAGTTCCATCGAGCCGGGAGAAATCACCGGTGAGCTGCTTACCCTTCTCGGCAAAGGGCTGTGCAGGCATCTGCATATTCCGCTTCAAAGCGGAGACGATACGATTCTGGGATTAATGAACAGAAAATATTCCTCAGATTTTTATCAAAAACAGCTTGACGAAATTGCCATGCAAACTCCTGGAATTGCTCTTGGCGCCGACGTTATGGTCGGTTTTCCCGGAGAAGGAAAATTAGAATTCCAGAACACCATGCGATTGATCGAGCAGTCTTCTTTGACGCATCTGCATGTCTTCAGCTATTCTCCCCGTCCCGGGACTGCAGCTGCTACTATGGAAAGACAGGTTCCGGAGAGTATAAAAAAAGTACGAAGCAACGAACTGCGCAGGATTGCGGAGGAGAAAAACCTGTTTTTCAGAAGAAAGCATGTTGGAACGGAAGCAGCTGCTGTGGTTGAGGCCAAGAAGGATAAATCAGGCCTACTGACTGGTTTAACGGATAATTACATAAGAGTCAGCATTTATGACGCGAAAAAAGAGCACATCGGACGGATTGTGAAAGTAAAAATTACAGCAGTTGAGGAACGAGAAAATTATGCTTCAATTCTGTAAGTATTTGTAAAATAGTATATTTGTATGCCTATTTTTTAGGCAATCTGCATTTTCATTGCAAAGACTGCACACGGAAAAAACAAATCCACAGGGTTAGTAACATGTTATTCACAGCAATTGTGCAAAGAGCATCCAACCTCTTAGTTAATAAAAGTTTTCTTGTTTGGCTTATGGTTGCATAAAGTAACAAATGTGTTCCTGCTCACTACGCATGTGCAATTTTTTCATAAATTTTGTTCGAATGAATTAAAGGCTATGCGTTGCTTTCTCTTTTTAGAATGTTGTATGTTGTATCACGCTGTGCAGCCTCATAGCCGGCGTCATGTATCAAATTCACGATTTCCTGTCTTGTCATCCTGAAAGTAATCCCCGCCGCAGCCACAACATTTTCCTCTATCATTGTGCTGCCGAAGTCATTGGCTCCGAACTCAAGAGCGACCTGAGCCATTTTTGCACCCTGTGTCACCCACGATGCCTGTATGTTATCAAAATTGTCCAGGAGAATGCGCGACAGAGCGAGCACCTTTAAATATTCCACGGCGGTCGCTGTCCGTCCACCGAGTTTTGTGTTTCCCGGCTGGTACGTCCAGGGAATGAACGCCGTGAAACCATGTGTGTCATCCTGAATGTCTCGCAGCCTGATCAGGTGTTCTACGATATCTTTATCGGTTTCCAGACTTCCGAACATCATGGTTGCCGATGTGGGCATGCCGAGTTTATGAGCTTCCCGCATGACATCGGCCCATTGCCGCCAGCGGATCTTGTTCGGGCTGATTTTTTTCCGGATTCTGTCAACCAGAATTTCTGCGCCGCCGCCAGGAATCGAATCTAGTCCTGCCGCTTTCAAACGTTTGAGGACATCGGCAATGGCGAGGTTTTCTTTTTGGGAGATAAATGAAATTTCTGAAGGTGAAAGTGAATGTATCTGGATTGAAAACCGGTTTTTGATCGATGAAAACAGTTTTTCGAAGTATTCTATTCCGAGATCGGGATGTACGCCGCCTTGCATGAGGATTTGTGTGCCGCCTTGATTGATTGTTTCTTCAATTTTTTTGAAAATTTGTTTCTCGGAGAGAACGTAGGCATCGGAACTGCCCGGTTCACGATAAAACGCGCAGAACGCGCACTTGTTCACACACACATTGGTATAGTTGATGTTTCGGTCTACAATAAAGGTCACCAACCGTTCCGGATGCAGACGCTTTCTTACGGCATTTGCAGCCATTCCCAAGGTCAGGAGATCGGCCTGCCTGAGCAAATAAACACCATCATCAGCAGAGAGGCGTTTTTCTTGTAATATTTTTGCTGTTATTTTTTTTATGCTTGCGTTCATAACCAAGTCAAAATTGTATCTTTATTATTTCCAGACTTTTATCACATTATAAACCGTATCTCTCTCCACCGGAATGCGGTCCGCCTGTTTTATCAAGTATACGATTTCATCCTTGGTCATGCTGCCGTCCGTTGTTCCGCCCGCTGCTTTCGCGATGCGCTCATCCACGACGGTTCCGTCGAGGTCGTCAACACCAAAGCTGAGCGATACCTGCGCGATTTTTTCTCCCAGCATGACCCAGTATGCCTTGATGTGATCGAAATTGTCGAGCATCAGTCGGGAAACCGCAAGGGTCTTGAGATCATCGAAACCGGTGGTGTAAACACTTTTTTTAATTTGTGAGTTTTGAGGTTGGAAACTTAACGGGATGAATGCCTGGAAACCGTTGGTTTTATCCTGAAGTTCACGAAGCTTGATCAGATGGTCGATCCGATGTTCATAGGTCTCGATATGTCCGTACAGCATGGTGGCATTGGTTTTGAGGCCGGCACAATGCGCGGTTTTTATTACTTCGAGCCATCTTTTTCCTGTAATTTTTTCCGCGCAGAGCGTGTTTCTGACTGTTGGGTCAAAAATCTCCGCCCCGCCCCCGGGCATTGAACCGAGTCCGGCTTCTTTTAACTTTTGGAGAGTATTTTTAAGACTCAGTCCTGATATGCGTG
>CAZYEF010000047.1:0-16597 GCA_964646375.1 uncultured Nitrospiraceae bacterium
TGCCTTTGTCACCGGGCGACGCTGGCGCTGATTGCCCGCCCGGCCGCGGAAGCTTCTTCAGGCTTGAGAGTGCTCGAATCCATTACTCCGCTTCTTATGCGCGGCTCGGACATACGGCCCCGGACGGCCCTCGGCGGGCCGCTTGAAAAACGAGCCCCGCAAACATATGGCCGCAGAGCCGGAAAGAATCCTTCTTGTCCTGGGACATTCGGCGTAGGTCACGGTGCGCCGTGACCGTAAAGCTTCTTCGATCCTCTCTGCAATATCCTGACCGGACATTACTGCTTCGCCATACGCTTAAAAGTGGAGCGGTAAGCGTTCGGTGAGGACCTATCATATATCTCATCAGCGGGCAGGTCAAGAATCCTGGAACTGATAAGAGTATTATTCAGGTCCTGAGAGCCTGTGAGTTGAAAAAAGACAATCCTGGTGAGGTTTTTTCAGGCAGCAGGAATAAGTCCGCAATTCTCCAGAATGCAGCCTGTTGTCTCTTAATATGTCCCGTCTGGATAAAGCAATCCGGAGTGTTTTACTCGAGAGTTTCTCGCACTTTTAAAGCGAGCTCATTCAGCGAAAAAGGTTTCTGGATGAAATGCACGCCCTCATCCAGCACGCCATGATGAGCAATCACGTTGGCGGTGTAACCCGACATGAAAAGATGCCTGAGTTCTGGATAAGTCGATAGTAACCTTTTTGACAGTTCCTTTCCGTTCATCCCGGGCATTACGACATCAGTCATCAGCAGGTGTATCTTGTCAGGGGCTTTTTCAACCGAGCGTATGGCCTCATCCGGAGTCGAAAACGCCAATACAGTGTACCCCAGGTGCTTGAGCATTATTGTGGTCAGTTGCAGAATGGCGGGATCATCCTCGACCAGAAGGATAGTTTCGTGACCGTGCCTATCAGGTGAGGCTGGCTTTTCCTCCCTTTTCCGGTTGATTGAGCTGTGGGACCTGGGCAGATAGATATTAAAAGTCGTCCCATGCCCCGGCTCGCTGTAAACATTAATAAAACCGTTGTTCTGCTTGATAATTCCGTAGACCATGGCCAATCCGAGACCGGTGCCTTTCCCCATTCCCTTGGTGGTGAAGAATGGTTCGAACAGTTTTTCCTGGGTCTCTTTTGACATTCCCGAGCCATTGTCGCTCACAGTCAGGCGGATATACTCTCCGGAATTGAACCCGGGATGATTTGCGCTGTATGTTTCGTCTAATACGATGTTTCTTGTTTCAATAGTGATTCTACCGGTGTCTGCTATGGCGTCCCTGGCGTTGACGCACAGGTTGGCCAGAATCTGATCAATCTGTGAGGGATCAATTTTCACCGGCCAGAGCTTTTCACCAGGAAGCCATGCAAGATCGATATCTTCTCCTATCAATCTTTTCAGCATATTAAGCATGCTTTTAACAGTCTCGTTCAGATCGAGAACCCTGGGGGTTACAGTCTGCTTACGGGCGAAAGCGAGCAACTGCTGGGTAAGATTGGCGGAACGCTCGGCGGCCTTCCGAATTTCCTGAAGGTCGGCGTACAGCGGATGATCTGGATCAATCCGGCTCAAGGCCAGTTCGGCGTGACCGAGGATCACCAGAAGCATGTTGTTGAAATCATGGGCCACGCCTCCGGCAAGCCGCCCCACGGATTCCATTTTCTGGGCCTGAAAGAGCTGGACATGCAGTTTTTCCCTTTCCTCCTCAGCCCGTTTGCGATCAGTGATAAAACGCGCCTGCTGCAAGTTCTGATAAGCGTACGCCGACAACTGGTTGGCAAGCGTAAAATGCGCCAGGGCTACTTTCGTGAACTGCTCGTGTGTCATGAACGGCACTTCGTGGAAGGCTTTGACGAACTCCTCTTCATCTACGCAAAGCTTACGGGCGTATTTCCGCATCTGCTCGTCGGTCTGAGTCCCGTCACGCACCTGGCCGATCAGGAAATTTGCGATATGCCGTCCGCCGACCGAAATACCGGCTCCTGCACCCCATAGCCCTGCACTCAGGCAAGGCCGTATTGTCGGACCATCCACGCAATCGCGGCCAAGAGTTGAGTCGGAGTGCATGCACAGGGAGCGTCCAGTCTCGGACTTGCGTATGGTCTCGGAACAGAGACGGCAGAAATTACTTGGTGCGGTGATGGGTGTTCCATCCGTGTGCGTTATCAGGGCCGCTACGCCGGTGGCCTCGGCGAATGAATCCTGGAGATGCTGGAGGTCTTTCAGGTTGAACAGGTTTTCGAATGCAATGCCTTCAGGACTGTCCAACGGCTGTATCAGCGCCGTCATCCTTTTTTCAAGCGCTTCATCCGCTTTTTTACGCTCGGTTATGTCCGAGGCTACGCTGAGGATGGCTTTAATCCCATCCCAGCGCACAAACCTGGCGTTCACCAACAACGGCAAAACCGAACCGTCTTTTCGTCGGTGAAACATCTCAAAGAAGGTTTCGTCCTTTTTATGCATTTTTTTAAGATTTGCATCGAAAAGGACTCTGGCGTCCGGCGTCATCATGTCGTTCAGATTCAGCGACATGAACTCTGGCTCGCTGTAACCATAATACTCGAATGACTTCTTATTCGCGTACAGGATATGGCCTTGCGGGTCGTGCACTATGACCGAGGATGGGGCATTATCCAGAAGATCCGCAAGGGCTTCAGTATTTTTCAATTCCTTGTTGCGCTTTGTGGAGTGATCCGATATGAAGCCGGCCGATGGGGTTTGTCCGGAAAGACTTTTCAGGCGGAAATTTTCTTCTTCCAGATCATTCAAGCGCTTGAGAAGAAGGGAAATATCCTGTGGCTCCAGAGCAGTTTTTTCCTTTTTGCTCATCTCGAATCCCTGATCGATGTATGTTGCCCAGAAAAACCAACCTTTTTCTATAAGCGTGTTGAAAATAATTACAGAAAACAACCCACTGTTTCCCCCTGCCAAGTGGGATTTGATTCATGTTATCAACACACCTCTATATGTTACTATATTATCCATTTGTATGTCAATCGGAGTCCCATCCGGAAAGACGGCTGCCGGCATGTCAGGACTGTAAAAGAACCGATGCTGAAGACCGCCGCAATATCCCCGGCTGTTTCAACGGTCAGCCTTGCTTACGATTTACGAAATGGCTTTTATTTGTTTATCGAGCCTCCTCCTGGCAGCGGGCGCCGAAACGCAGGACAAGGTAACCTGCCAGACCTGACAACAGCGATCCGCAAATCACCCCGATCCGTACAGAGTTGGCGTGGCCTGGGTTATCGAAAGCTAAATTGCCGATAAAAAGGCTCATCGTGAAACCGATCCCGGTAAGCAGGGCCATCCCATAGTACTGCCGCCATCTTACACCCTCGGGGAGAGTGCACAGACCCAAGGCCACAGCCGCCCGGGTGAAGGCCATAACCCCCAGTTGCTTGCCGATGAACAGACCGATAGTGATCCCCACGGTGACTGGTTTCAGCAAGTGTTCGGGTGAAATTCCGCCAAGCGGGACTCCTGAATTGGCGAAAGCAAACACAGGCAGAATGCCGAACACCACCCACGGATGAAGGTTGTGCTCCAGTTCTTTTAACGGCGACCCACCTTCCGTTGTTCTCAAGGGGATTGCCAGAGCGGTGACCACGCCGGCAAGAGTGGCGTGGACGCCAGACTTGAGCACGAACAGCCACAGCAATACTCCAACGGCTATATAGGCGCCAATTGCGGTTACATCAATCCGGTTCAGTATCAGCAGCAGCAATGCCGTTGCAGCGGCCGCGGCCAGGTAGCCAAGGGCGATGCCGCCTGTGTAGAACAGGCAGATTATCACAATCGCGGCCAAGTCATCGATAATCGCCAGCGCCACCAGGCATACTTTCAGTGACTCCGGGACTCGCCTGCCAAGAAGGCTGATCACTCCAATGGCGAATGCAATGTCCGTTGCGGCCGGGATCGCCCAGCCCCTTGCGTCAAAAGGATTGGAACTGTTTATGCTGTAATAGATCAGAGCCGGAGCCGCCAGACCTCCCAGGGCGGCAATCAAAGGCAGGGAAGCCTGCGCGCGGCTGGCGAGCTGTCCTTCAATGATTTCTCGCTTGATCTCCAGTCCGACCAGCAGAAAAAACAATGCCATCAACCCGTCGTTAATCCACAGCAGCAGCGGCTTGTCCACGCCATAGCCAGCAAATTCCACAGTCATGTAGCTGGACAGTAACTTCTCGTATTGGCCGGCCAGCGGTGAGTTTACGGCAAACAGGCCAGCCAGGGCTGCGGCCATAAGCGCAATACCGCCCGAGGATTCCAGACGGATAAACTCTCTCAACATTTTAAGCGGCATTGCCTGGTCCCGCCGGATGCTTGTGTCGTGAGGTTGATAAGAGTATTCATCTCAATATTTATAGGGTTTTGTGGTGCATGTCAAAACGACGAGAGTTTCTGACATCAAAAAGGGGTCTGCCGCAAACCCGGCAAACCCCTTGAGAATCATGGTGAGCCGTGCGGGGATCGAACCCACGGCCCGCTGCTTAAAAGGCAGGGTCAGCAGAGTTTTCCCATTACCTTGATTTACAACTCAGAAGCCCGTGGATGCTGCGTCTGCTTGACTTTTAGGTTGTGCTACAGATTCACGCCAATAATTCGAGACCTTTGATTTAATGGCTTGTGGCGTTCTGGGTGTTTCCTGAGCTTATTTTTCTTGATGGTTCGTGTTTGTCAGCTTGAAAGCATCCTTATTCCATTCCATGGAGCCCCCTATGGTTTTGCTTTCTGAAAAAGGCATGACAACACTCGGCAAAGTGTCCGAGCAGGTGAAGATGATGTCAGCCGAATGCTGGGACGCTCATATCCCTGTGGGCGAGATAAGTTTCAACGATCTGGAAACGGTTACGATCCCGGGCAGTCCTCATCAGCTCAAATCCGTGGCCCAGCGTGCAATTTCATCAATGTTGGGAATCCCCCATTATTACCTCCAGAAATGTTCGAAACAGCTTCAGGCTGATAACCTCAATCACTGGATCACCAGAGAGAGCAACGTCTACCTGTTTTTCCGTTTCGACGGACAAGCGGTGAGAGCAATATTCACCCCGCGTTACAAGCCGATGGATAACAACGTGGTGCTTTCACGTCTGCTACAGGTTGGTTTCGATCCTGACAACAAAGTTCAGTACGCTCTGGATTCAGAGTTCATGAGCCTTTCCATCCCGGATGACAGAAAGACTTTCTCGATACATGGCGACCATATTACGCCAGGAATTTCTGTTTCCAACTCAGAAGTAGGTTTGTCCTCTCTCCAAATCACGGCATTTTTCATGAGACTGGTCTGTACGAATGGGATGATCGCAAGGAGCGAGGTGGGTAACTCTTACAGGCATATCTCTGAAAGGATCCTCAACGAGTTGCCCTCAGTGCTGGAAAACATATTCAATGGATTATCCCAGCAGAGGAACAGGTTTCAAATCTCTGTCAACGGCAAGGTGAGTGATCCTGCCTCCACGATGAAGTCCTTCAACCGACAATTCATGCTGAACGATGCTGAACAGAAGGCTGTGGAAAACTCATGGCCTCTGGAAGCTGACGACATAATGTTCAACATAATCCAGACCTATACACGGGCCTCACAGGATAAAGGATTGAGCGCGGAGAGCAGCCGCAGGTTACAGAGGGTTGGTGGAGATATCCTGGCCCTGATCAAGTGACTGGAAAGGAGAACGGAATGAGGAGCTTTGAAATCTACTTTGAGGACTTGACCACGGAAGCACAAGACAGGCTTCTTGATGCATTACATACTACTGAGCAGGATGAAAACTGGAATATCTGTCCTCTGGCAGTAATCGAGTGTGATGATGAGGAATGGTAATGGTGGCCCCATCTGGTAAGCGGGTGGGGCTTATTTTTAAATTATTTTTCTTGACCGCAATAGGAAAGCAAAATAATATCAAAAGTTATTTCAAATTGGTGATGATGGCAAGAAAAGTTAAGACTGCTGCGCCATGGATTATGACCATTTTCGGAGGAGTAAAGCCGACTATCCGGCCGGACAGCTTTATTGCGGAGAAATCGGTGGACGACATCTGTCTCGGTGAGAGGGTATACTCCATGCTGGATCTCTTCGAGAGCCTGCAACGGGGCAAATCGATTTCAACGATTCAGAATCTCTGGGAGAAAGAGAGCGTCACTGTTCAACTGTTCACAAGAATCCGCTCAGGTTTTATGTGCAAAATCTTGACGATCTTGTCATGGATAGGGAAGGTGTTATCTATCTCGGGAGAGATTGCATCGGGTGGTATACTTTTTGTAGCACTCCAGCCAACAGAAAACCGGTATAAGGGGCAGATACCTTCGAAAAAGAAGCGTTGATAATGTACTGCAAGAAGAAAAAGATGTCCGGATGATAGAAATTTGATTGAAGGATTCGGAGCGAGAACTCACGGGAAACAACCAATGAAAAAAGTCCTGCTTATTACCCCCCCGTATGACGCGCTCGAAAGGGGTGGCCGCATGGCAAGCATCGCGGCTGATCTTCCTTCGCTAGGCCTGTTGTACATCGCCGCTTTTCTCCGGTCGAATGGTCATGAGGTGCATCTCTATGATGCACAGGCTCAGAAAGGAACTGCCAAGCAGATTCTGCAAATCATCAAAGCCACGCGCTTCGATGTTGTCGGAATTTCTTCCACTACCCCTTCTATTACGCGGGCCGGGGCCATCGCCCATCTTATCAAGGACAATTGCCCTGATGTCACAGTATTGATTGGTGGGGCACATACCAGCGCCGTGCCGGAAGAAACATTGGCGTGTTATTCCGCTATCGATGCAGCGGTGGTGGGCGAGGGGGAGATCACCCTAATGGAGTTGCTCGATAAGTGGCCCGAGAAGAGCTGGCAGGAGGTAAGAGGTATCGTAAGCCGGTCGGAAGATGGTTATTGTCGTGGGGGCGGTAGGCCGCTCATTGAGGATCTGGATGTCTTGCCATTCCCCGCCTGGGATCTGTTGACTGGATTCCCCGGTAAATTTCATCCGGCGTCGTTCAAGACTCGCCGTCTTCCGGCAACACATCTTTTGACGTCACGGGGCTGCCCTTACAACTGCATATTTTGTGATTCTTCTGTTTTTACTCGCAAGGTTAGGTTCCATAGCGTGGATTATGTTTTAGAAATGTTGGAATTGTTAACTGGTAAATACGGTATCCGGGAGATATCTGTTGAGGACGATACATTTACGCTGAATTTAGAACGGTCCATTGATATCTGTACGAGAATTCTCGAGAAGGGGCTGAATCTGAGCTGGTCATGCAACGCAAGGATCAAGAAAATGGATCCACAGATTCTCTCCTTGTTCAAGAGAGCCGGTTGTTGGCAGATGGCATTTGGGATAGAGAGTGGTTCCCAGGAGATTCTTGACTTTGCGGGAAAAGGAACCTCCATCGAACAGATCCGTGAAACTGTGAATATGGTCAGCAGGACAGGGATTAGTTCGAGAGCTTTTTTCATTTTCGGTTTCCCTAAGGAGACCGAAACCTCCCTGCGTCAAACCATCGATTTCGCCAAGTCATTACCTCTGGACAACATCAGCCTTACCTTCATGACACCCTTCCCGGGCTCGAAAATTAGCGCCATAGCAAGCCAGTATGGAACTTTTGAAGACAACTGGTCAAAAATGACGATTCTTGAATCGGTCTTCGTGCCTTTCGGGCTCACGGAGCAATTGCTGCGTGAGTACTATAACCGGTTTATTAGGGAATTCTATTTCCGCCGCCGAATTATCTTTGCCTATATCAGGCTTTGCGTCAACAATCCCTTGACGGGCATTAAAATCGTTTGGGCCGGTCTTAGACTGGTCGTCGGGTTGATAAAGGGAGGAAACCCTTAAATGAGAGAAGATGCACCCTTGATTTCGGTCGTCATCGTGTGCTATAAGAACACGGGCATGTTGGAAGACTGCTTAAGGAGCATCAAGAATCAGACGTACCGGAATATCGAAATGGTGCTGGTGAACAACGGTTCCCCTTTGTGCTTGGAAAGCTTTGTCGGCCCGAAGTTTCCGGGAATTGTGCATGTGAAGCTCGATGAAAACACTGGGTTTGCAGCAGGGCACAATCGGGGTATAGAAAAAGCTCGGGGTGATTATGTGGCTATCTTAAATGATGATGCCATTGCGGAAAGCAACTGGATCGAAAAGCTTTTTGAGGCGATGGGAGAAAACACCGATGCCGCGGCCGTTGCATCAGTGGTATACGATTACAACAAATATCCTCTTCTCGATTCTCTGGGAGTAGGGATTTGTCTTGATGGCATGTCCCGCCAGTTATTAAAGGGCCGAGAGAAACCGGCAACTTCACATGAAACAGAGTTTCTGCTTTTCAGCGGTTGTGCCTGCATGTTCAGACGGTCAGCACTTGAGCAGGTGGGATTGTTTGATGAGGATTTCTTCGCTTTCTGCGAGGATACAGACCTGAGCCTGCGCATGATTCTTGCTGGTTGGCGGATAGTTCTGGCACCCGAGGCGGAAGTCCGTCATTACGGTTCATTGACAAGCGGCGCTTTTTCGACGAGAAAGATATTTTGGGTAGAACGCAACCATTATTGGGTGGCGATCAAGAATTTCCCTTGGCAAGTGCTGTTTTTACTGCCGTTCTTTACTTTGTACCGGTATTTTCTCCAGTTGTATCTGTTGATTTTTAAAAGCGATACTCCGTTGACCAGCTTTGTCCAAAGCAGTTCTCTAAGAGAAATCATTTGGTGTTATATCATGTCGATGGTCGACTCCATTCGATTTTTGCCCAAAATGATTAAGAAAAGACTGGAAATAAACCGATTCAGAAAAAAAAACAGCTGGCATTTGTTGCGACTCATCGTTGGCAATAAACTGACTTTCAGAGCTGGACTTGCCTGCGATCCGTCCTGCGAGAGGCGGCTCAGCGATTGATCGTTTTCCGATATGGCCACCGCCTATCGTTGAGAGCGGCCGGGTTGTTCTGCGGTGTTGTGGCAAAACGTCAACCATTGATGAGGAGTTGACTCATCATGAACACACGGCAATTTTTTTCTTCTTTCAGATGGCCGTATATTATTGTTACTCTATGGTGTTTGTTGACGATTATTGGAACTTATTCCCTGTTGAGCAGGGAGAGCAGCGACCCGCAGTTATTTAAGTATTCGTTTAGATATTTGGCGATGGCTTTTGTTTACTTGTTGACCTCTGCCGCTTCCTTGTATGCGGTTGTCAACAAGAAGACGGATAACATCTTCTATTATATTTGCGCCTTGGGATTTATGTCTATTTTGGCGGCGGTGATTTTTTTCTCCGTTGTGGGCGCCTCTTTTAGAATCAAGGCGCTTGCCTTTGAGGTAAAAACGAAATGGGAACTGGAGATGTTTTTTGTCTTTCCCGTCCAGTTGTTGATTGGCATTGGCTTTGTGGCCTTTTAGGGCGCTAAATTCGTTCTTGGAATTTCATGGCGCTTTAGAATTTTTTATTTTGCTTACCTGCTATTTCTTCTGGTCATCGGCTTGGCGTCGGTCGAAATTGTGCTGCGCAGTATGAAGATATACCCGTATAAATCGGTTGCTTGGAAAACGGACCACATGAAAGTAGATCCCGGCGGAAAGTTGTATCAGAAGGACCCGTTGCTGGGGTACCGGCACTATACGGGTAAATTCCGTATAGTGCTGCACAACGAAGAAGTTAAGGATTCCTTGGTGTTCTACGCTACACACGATTCAAGCACCCTGAGAATCACCAAACCGCCTGAGGGAATGACGGATGTATCCGCTTCCAGGCAACAAATATGGTTTTTCGGGGATTCCAATACCTATGGTTTTTCCGTGAGCGACAGTGATACTTATCCTTGGGTTGTACAGGAGATGCTACCGGAATACGATGTGGTTAACTGGGCGGTCAGTGGCTACTCCAACCTCCAATCCCTGCTCCAGATGCAGACGGCTTTGAAGGAAGGGAAGAGGGCGAAGGTGGCTGTTCTGGCGTACGCATCCGTACATGACCAGCGGAACGCGTTCCTGCGACAATACAGGAAATACGTGAATACGGACAGGCTTGGAGAATTGAATGTTCCTTTCGCCAGGGTGAAAAATGGCAAACTGGTGATCGGGAAGAGGGCCAGCGTATACGAGCAATGGCCTCTACAGAGCAGACTGTCGATCGTGGCTTACCTGGAGCTACTGTATTGCGGGTTTGAGGATTCTTATGTGAAAAGCAACGATATAACCAGAGTAATCATGCTAAAGATGTCGGAGCTGTGCAAGGAGAACGGTGTTCTGTTCATCGTCGCCGGGATATTCTCTGATCCGAAAACCCGGCAAACACTGATCTACTGTGCAGAACACGGTATAACGACGGTGGATGTTTCATTCGATGGCGAGAAGGGGATACAGTATAGCAATCTTCCTTTCGACGGACACCCAAATGCGTTGGCGCATCGCATATTTGCACAAAAGTTCGCTGATTGTTTAAGAGCGCATCTTTCCGAAGAAGACAAAACGGCGACATTTCTTGGAAAGGTGCATCGATGAAGCGTTTTCTTGACATAAAGGAAGGCACTGCCACCGTATTCGCGGTGTCCTTTGTTGTCTACTATTTGTATGCTTTGGGCTGGCCTCTTTCCGAGGGTCGGGACTATTGGGGTTTCGTTGCGTATTATGCCGATTTTTTCAACGCCGAACCTTCACACCAGCTTTTGATGCTTATAATCAGGCCAATCCCGCCGTTTATCATCGGAACATGTCTCAAGATCGGCGGAGCGGCTTTACTTGAAGCCCTTCATGGTATGATGTATGCGACAAGCATAATGTCCATGTACTGCATCCTCTCGAAATGGAGCAGGAGGGTAGCTCGTATCGGCGTGATCCTGCTCTTTGCTTACCCGACTTTCGCTATGCCGTTTCACAGTGTTTGCAGTGACGCATATTTTATGACAGCGTATCTATCCTGGATAGCGTACATATTCCATTCGTTCGAGAAGAACACTTGCAAGCACTATATCCTGCATGGGATCATGTGCTTTATTCTTGTCATGATCAGGCCGATCGGAATATTCCTCTTGTTGTTCGCGGTGTTCCCTTTCTTCTCTTATGAGTCAGCGATAAAGAAAAAAGTAGTCCAATCGCTTTCTTTCCTTTCCGTTTTTGCTTCTTTGCTTTTTTTGTTTTCTATTTACAATTGGGTCCGATATAACCATTTCGACTATAACCGTACGGGTGGTGCGTTCGTTTTTGCCCGGGCATATATTAACGATGGCATCATAAAGCCCTCGAACGGTCCGGCCAGCCAAAAACTGGCCGTTGCTGTGGAGAACGACCTGCTAAAGAGAGAACCATATATACTGCATGGGACAACGATTGAGGATTTTTTTGAATCCGGAGGAAAATACAGGGCCAGCGAACAGATGCACGACTTGATCTGCTTGTCCGACAGATACTTCGGCTGGGACTCCAGATACGAGGTTCTGCGCCAGGCTTCTATCGAAGGTGTTCTAGCTCATCCTGGACGATTCGCCACCAATGTGGTGATTACCGTGGTGGATGGTTTCCTCCAGCAGCAATATATCAACGCGCAAGTCGTAGCCAAGGACAGTGTAACTTTGAATCCGTTGTACTACATTGATTTCGAGTCGAGAAAGCAGAAGGGGTTGGAATCGTTTAATTCAAACGGTGTTCCGGTCGTGTTGCCATCGCGCCTGACTACTTCTCCGAACATGGCATACATGTCTTCAAATGATAAGGGAAAGATTGTGTATGTGGTCAATTCGGGGATTGTAGAAAAAATAAATCGATTGGGAATCGATTTTAATTTGCCGGTAAGAGATGGTGTAAAAAAAATCAGTACGTTGCTGAGAATTCTCACCAGCCTCAATCCCCCAGTTAGCGCATGGCTGGTTATAGGATTGGTCTGTTTTCTTTTCCAATGGAGAAAAGTGTCTACGGATATTCGATACAGACTGATAACGGCTTTTGGGGTGTTGAGTCTGCTTACTGTCGCTTCACTGTCGATCGCTATCTCCAATATCGTTTTCCAGCGTGTTCAGTACGATGCTGTCTTCATTGCCTGGGCCTTGATTTTTATCGTCGTTCCCGGCATGCGAGATAGCGTGAATGAGCAGCATAGAGAGTGATGAATTCATGCATTGTCAGTCTATTCGGCTTCAGTTTCGGTACGACGGGCCAACCGAATTTAAGGGATAATAATGCCGGTGACACAAAATAATCCTCAACAAGCTACGATTTATCAGCGTGAACAGTATGCCAAAGGTGGACTGGGGCGGTGGCATTGGGATTTAAGGGACAGAGTCTCACTAAGCTTTCTGAGAGCGAACGATGAAGTCATAGCCGATATCGGCTGCGGTGAGGGTATAACGTTAGAGAAGATCGTGAACGAGCATATAGGCGGACGGGTCTTCGGAGTCGACTTTCTTGAGGAGAATATAGAAATATGCAGAAGATACGGGTTGGATGTCCGGCAAGGAAGTGTTTATGAGTTGCCCATTGCCTCGGGTAGCGTTGATTTCGCCCTGTTTTCCGAGGTGATTGAGCATCTTGAGGACCACCGGGCGGCGATTAGGGAGATCTACAGGATACTCAAACCGGGCGGGCGTATCTCCATAGTGTTTCCCAACGATAAATTCGTTAAAATCGTTCGGTTTGCGACGCTGCATTTTCGGGAAGCACGCTATGACCCAGGCCACCTGAAACAATGGACACCATGCGAGATGCTTCATTTTTTAAAGGAAGAAAATTTCCGCCCGATTTTTTGCAGAAGCATCCCATTCTTTTTCTGGCCGTTGTGCATGCACGCTGTAGTGGTGGCCGAAAAGATGGATTAGCATCGTCGGCAAGGTAATTTAAAACAGACGTTTACGTCTGTCCTCCCGGAATTTCTGAGTCGTGGGATGAAAAACGAGAGATGGTTTGTTTTCCTTTTATGACATAGTTGTTGCTTGATTGATGCTGTAGGATTTCTTCTGACCTGACGATCTCCCCGCCATAAGGGAGTTCCAGTCCAACAGACATTTTTCCCTCTTCCGCATTGAGTGCATACTATGCGTACTGCGATAAAAGAGCTTTTATCAGACACGGTCGAAAGAGTGCCGGTAGCAAGCCCGGTGTTTGAATTCGGATCGTATCAGGTACCCGGACAGGAGAAACTGATCGATACAAGGAAGATATTCTCTTCCTTCTCCTTGGATTACATTGGCGTTGACATGCGTGAAGGACCGGGGGTGGACAAAATTCTCGATCTTCACCATATCGATTTGCCGGACGGATCTGCTGGGATGGTGGTTATGATCGACACACTGGAGCATGTGGAGTTTGTCCGAAAGGCGATGCAGGAAGTGCATCGTGTCTTGAAGGACAACGGCATCGTCTTTATGAGTTCTGTTATGGATTTCCCTATACACGCGTATCCTAACGACTACTGGCGCTTTACTCCAGAGGGCTTCAGAAGTCTGCTGGGAGAGTTTGACGGCAGCGTAGTCACCTATCTTGGAAGAAGTAATTTTCCTCATACAATAATCGGTATCGGTTGCAAGGGAGCAAAACTGGTTCCTGAACTGGAAAAATTGAAACCATTGATCGATGCCTGGCAGAAAAGATATGCTTGGAAGATTTTCAGTGGATGGAAGGAATTGTTAAGAATGATTACCCCTCCAATAATAGTGGAAACCTATATCCATTATGTATCCGCCCAAAAAAATGAATAGCGGGGTGCAGGTTGTACCGGGTCGTGTGTTGTGTGCAGGTGATGACCTTTCGGCATTAGACGTTCCGGCGACTGGGTATGTTCGGTTGTTATTCTATTGTTTGTCAAAACGAGCCGAGTGGTTATGGCTGGATCGTACAAGGCGGTGGCGCAAGATGAAGGTCTCTTATCATGTTGTGGCTGGATTTTCAGCTGGAGTTTTTTCGTATACCTATTGCCAGGAGAGCGTATTTTTTTCAACGGTCTTGTTTCTGTCCAATTCGTTGATTGACGCTGACCACATCGTCGATTATTGTTATGAATACAGGGAGTTCCCCAACCGGGCCAAATTGTTCCGAGCATGTTATTCTTCGTCCTTTAAACGTTGCCTTCTGCCGCTGCACTCGTACGAGTTACTGCTGGTGCTGTTGTTCCTGGTCGTGGTGATTGGCGGTGACCTGATCCGCGGCATGTTTTTCGGTTTTTCTTTGCACTTATTTATGGATCAACTGTATTGGGGAGTGAGAAATCCCGGCCTTTTCCTGTGTTATCGCTGGCGGAAAAAATTTTCAATGGACGCACTTGGTGATCCGGACAGACTGTTGCTGAAGAGGGCGAGGATCAGTGGCGGAAAGGCTCCTGCGGATCCAGATACTTTGTGATGGTTGCGTACGACCGATAAAGGTGGAAGGTTTTGATTATGAATTCCAAGGCACGTGAATCCATGAGAATATTATTGGTAATACCACCGTTGGAGTACGATGATTCCAAATACGTCAGCAGCGAGGACAGTGCTTTCCCCATGGGCATTGGTTACCTCGCTTCAGTGTTGGAGGCAAGTTACCACGAAGTGGTCATCTATGACTTCCAATTACTGAGCAGCACGATGCAGAAGTTTCGTGAACTGGTGTACCGGGAGAGCTTTGACCTTATCGGCTTTTCGATAAATATATTCACAATAAAGAGTTGCGTTTACCTTGCCGAGCTTTGCCGGTCCGCACAGCCCAATACTATGATTGTTGTCGGTGGCCCTTTTGTCACCATTTATCCTCGTGAGATATTGAAGAGGACGCAGAATGTCAACGTAGAAGTAATCGGTGAAGGAGAACTAACCATTGTCGATCTGGTCGATTCCATCCGTCAAAGACGTGCCTTGAGCGAGGTTATGGGCATAGTATATCGTGACGGAACGGGTGATCTGGTTTCCACTCCTCCCCGCCCCTTGATCGAGAAATTGGATTCGATCCCGTTTCCCGCTTTCCACTTGTTTAACATGTTCGAGTACCGCCGTCCACCGGGGATGTTTTTCAAGCTGCCTATACACAACATGATCACCGCTCGCGGGTGTCCCTATAAATGCGTTTTTTGCGATGATAGGGTTATCTGGAAGGACCGTTGCAGATTGCGGAGCCCGGAAAATATCATAGAAGAAATGCGGATTCTGATCGATCGCTATTCTGCCAAGGAAATACAATTCTACGATGATACCTTTACCGTCAGTTCGTCGAGAGTCTTGAAACTCTGTGAGCTAATCAAGAAAAACAACATGAAGATAATCTGGAGATGCGCCTCCAGGGTGGACAAGGTATCAAAAGAGCTCCTGTTTGCGATGTACGACGCCGGCTGTCGTAGCATCACCTACGGGATAGAGTCGGGTGACGACAGAATCCTCAAGCTGATGAATAAGAATACCACTGTTGAACAGGCTAGGCAGGCGGTGCGATATACAAAGGAAGCGGGTATTCAGGCCAAGGCGTTCTTTATGATGAACTTCCCTGGAGAAGACGTTGAATCCACGGAAAAAACCATAGCGCTGTCCCGTGAATTGGATTTGGATTTCTCCAGTTTCAGCATGACAGTTCCACTCGGCATACAATTGAGAGAGATCATCGAATCGAATTACGTCTTGAAAAAGAAAGATCTCGATTTCAGCAAGTCGCTCTTCGGCAACGAAATCTACTTCGAGCAGCCTCAGCACCTACGGGATAGAGTCGGGTGACGACAGAATCCTCAAGCTGATGAATAAGAATACCACTGTTGAACAGGCTAGGCAGGCGGTGCGATATACAAAGGAAGCGGGTATTCAGGCCAAGGCGTTCTTTATGATGAACTTCCCTGGAGAAGACGTTGAATCCACGGAAAAAACCATAGCGCTGTCCCGTGAATTGGATTTGGATTTCTCCAGTTTCAGCATGACAGTTCCACTCGGCATACAATTGAGAGAGATCATCGAATCGAATTACGTCTTGAAAAAGAAAGATCTCGATTTCAGCAAGTCGCTCTTCGGCAACGAAATCTACTTCGAGCAGCCTCAGCTTAAAGAGGAATACCTCAGAGACGCTTATTCCAGAGCGACTAAGGGGTTCTATCTACGGCCGATGTACATTCTCCGGATGATATTCCAGATCCGGAACTATCAGATGTTTAAGAGTTTCTTTTTGGGTTTTCTGCGTGTGCTAAATATCAAGCCCAAGACGGAGCGATAAACGTAAAAGGAGGCAAGTCAACTTTTTTCACAAAACGCTTCTTCAGGTTCAAGTGTTCAATCGTGCGAAGCGTCATTCTCATGGCTTCGGCAGTATCCAGCACTGACCATGCAGGACACTTGCATGGCTGTATGAGGCTAATGGCTGCGTATCAAATAATCCAGCGTTGCTCACATCCGTCAGTCCAAGATGGGAAATGGCTCGCAATGAGGTGGCGGATTCAATCGGAATCGAGTGGCGGAATGCTCCCGGAATGAACTGGCTGATTAATCACACGTCACTATCTGCATTATTGTATTTTTTTTTTTTTTTTTCTTCTTCCATAAACTTGGCTTCTAAATGATCCATTCGTAAAACAACTCTTGAATATTTTTGGCCCAGTATTTTACTTTCCCTTTTTTCCTTTCTCAGAGAAAAGGTAAACTAAAAGCACAGGAGCAATTTTATTATCAAACCAAAAACTATGCCCAAC
>CAZYEF010000048.1:0-16527 GCA_964646375.1 uncultured Nitrospiraceae bacterium
TACGCCATAGTTTCCCATCTGCGTATAGGTCATCGTAACGATCTGTCCTTTATAAGACGGGTCTGTCAGAATTTCCTGATACCCAATCATGCTTGTGTTGAATACAACCTCGCCGGAGGTTTCACCTTCGGCGCCGAACGAATACCCTTCGAACACCAAACCATCAGCTAATCCCAGGAAAGCTTTTTTCATATTTTATTTTCCTTTAATCCGCATTTGTAAATCTGAAACCGCACCAAGATTATGATTTTCGCCTTGCCGATATATTACCGTCCACAATCGTCTGCACAATTCTGCCTTTGAGCTTCCATCCATGAAAAGGAGAATTTTTTGCTTTCGATTTAGAGTGAAAAATGTCTACAATCCATTCCTCGCTGGGACTAACAATGGTAAGATCAGCATCCGCACCAACCGAGAGCGTTCCCTTGTCGAGTTTAAGCACAGTCGCCGGGTTGCAACTGAGTTTGCAAACCGCCTGGGACAGAGAGAGAACACCTTCTTCCACCAGTCTATGGGTAAGTCCGAATGCCGTTTCAAGTCCGATAATGCCGAACGGGGCGGAATCGAGCGGTTTTTGCTTCTCGTCGATGCTGTGCGGCGCATGGTCCGTGGCAATCACATCGATAGTTCCGTCCTGAAGGCCCTGTTTGACTGCCTGCACATCCTGCGTCGTTCGAAGCGGAGGATTCATCTTTGCGAGTGTGCCGTAATCCTTCACCGCTTCATCGGTCAGCGTAAAGTAGTGTGGACAGGTCTCGGCGGTAACCTTCACGCCGCGGGACTTTGCGTCACGTACAATACGGACGGAACCGGCCGTGCTGACATGGGCGATGTGCAAACGGCATCCCGTCAATTCCGCCAAAGCAATGTCCCTCGCAACTATGATATCTTCAGCTGCAGCGGGAATACCCTGCAGGCCGAGCGATTTGGAAACAACGCCTTCGTTCATGACGCCGCGGTCGGCAAGGCTGGTGTCTTCACAGTGTGAGATGACAAGAAGGTCCAGACCAGCCGCGATATCCATGGCTCGGCGCAAGACTGCCGAATTCATGACCGGTCTGCCGTCATCAGATACGGCAATGCACCCCGCAGCATGAAGCACGGCCATGTCCGTCAGTTCATCACCTTTTGAGCCTCTGGTAATGGCGCCGATGGGAAAGACTCTCGTAGACGCATGTCCGGCCTGCGTCAGGATAAACTTCGTGATCGCCGGATCATCGTTTACCGGGTTCGTGTTCGGCATGCAGCATACCGAAGTAAAACCTCCGGCTTTTGCCGCGGCTGTGCCGGTCTCGATTGTTTCCTTATATTCGAATCCGGGCTCGCGGAGATGCACATGCATGTCTATAAGGCCCGGAATAACAATTTTGTCCCGGGCATCAATGACCAGCGCCCCATCCTCCGGGAAAGAGCCAGGTTTCCTGATCCCGGCAATCCGGTGATCTGATATATAAATATCCAGTTTTGATTCCAAATTGCTTGCCGGATCGATTATCAGCCCGTTCTTAACAAGAATGTTCATGGGAAACTCTTATTCCTCCAGAATCACGACCTTTTCTTCCATACCATCTTCAGACAGCATCACCTCGACCTTTTCCCGCGAGGACGTTGGAAGATTCTTTCCCACATAATCGGCGCGGATCGGCAATTCACGGTGGCCCCGGTCAACAAGCACGGCAAGCTGGATGCGTTTCGGCCTGCCGTAGTCCATAATGCCGTCGAGCGCGGCCCTGATGGTCCGGCCGGTGTACAGGACATCATCGACGAGCACCAGCAGTTTGTTCTGAATGTCAAACGAAAGCTCCGTAATATACGGTATGGGTTTGGATTTTCTTGTTGCAAGATCGTCCCGGTGTTTCGTAATATCCAGCGTACCTACCGGCGGTTCAACTCCTTCTATTTTCTTGATTCTGCAAGCCAGTCTCCTGGCGAGATGGATGCCGCCGCTTTGAATGCCCACAAGGACGAGATCCTTCGCACCTTTGTTCTTTTCCAGTATCTCATGTGCAATCCTGGTAAGCGCGCGGTCAATACCCGTTTTGTCAAGGATGAGTGTTTTTTCCTTCAGACTCATACACACATATCTCCCAACTGTCGATAAAAAGGCACAAAAAAAACCTTCTCCCTGAATCAGGAAGAAGGTCTGTCTTTTCTGGCGTACACAATCTTGGCGTAGAATATCGTCATTACGGTCCCTTTCTGGTCTCACAGGACCAGACTTAAAGAGGAGTTGCTTTACGTGAAAACACAATACTCCAAACAACGAGTTGCTGTCAAGAACTTTTTCATGATTTACTTGAAACGGCGTGAGAAATCTGTTAGAGTCAGCCCCACCGGGAAAAAGAGAAGGAGAAAAATCCATGGGAGACGTGAAAAAAACAGCGATTGTTACAGGAGCGGGAACAGGCATCGGCAAAGGCATTGCGCTCGCTTTTTTGCGGGAGAATTATTTCGTTGCTCTTGCCGGGCGGCGTTCGGAGCTTTTAGCAAAAACAGCCGAAGATGCGGGTCAGTTCAGCAAACATGCCCTGGTGGTGCCCACAGACGTAAGCGATCCCTCCTCTGTTCGCTCTCTTTTTGCCAAAGTAAAAGAAGCCTTCGGGCGACTTGATGTTTTGTTTAATAATGCAGGGGCCGGCGCACCGGCAATCCCGCTGGAAAACCTTACCTATGAACAATGGAAGGCGGTCGTGGATGTAAACCTGACCGGCGCGTTTCTGTGCACCCAGGAAGCGTTCAGGATGATGAAAAATCAGACCCCGCGCGGGGGACGCATCATCAACAACGGTTCCGTCTCAACGCATGCGCCCCGGCCCAACACCGCGCCATATACAGCCACGAAACACGCGATAACAGGCCTGACCAAATCAGCGTCGCTTGATGGACGCGCATACGACATTGCGTGCGGACAGATTGACATCGGCAACGCCGCAACCGATATGACAAAACCGATGCGGAACGGCATTCTGCAGGCCCATGGCGGTATCGCAGTGGAACCGACAATCGACGTCGAGCATGTGGCGCGCGCCGTGGTTTACATGGCAAGCCTTCCGCTTGAAGCAAATGTACAGTTCATGACTGTCATGGCGACGAAAATGCCGCTTATCGGCCGGGGATAAAACGGATATTTTCCTTTCCTGCGGTAGTGTTACTTCGTTGTGAACAGAAACTCCGCCACGTAGAGAAGCAGCAGAACAAACCATCCTCCGAGGATGATGAATTCCAGCGTCGCCCGGTACGAGACGCTGAAATTTTCCGTCGCCATGGTATAGACATCTTCCAGCGTGTCAAGTTTTTCCTTGATCGCGAGCTTCCAGCTGTCGAGATGAAATTTCTTCGAAATCAGTGAATACAGCTTCGCGGAATACCAGTCTCCGATCAGTTTGATATTGCGCTCCACGGACTCAGACTCAAGAATAGACTCGGTTCTGATCTCGATAATTTCTTTTACGACCCGCCTGATTTCCACTGACCGAATAATCGGAAGCCGTTCTGAAACCCTCATGAGGCGCAGGGTTTTTTCCAGCCGCAAATCCAGATCATTATCGAGGATCCTCGATTTCAGCAGCTGCAGGTTGGCGATTTCGAACAATTCGATATTGCTCGCGAAATCACCCGCAGCATCAAAAATAAACGCGCCGTCCCAGTCCACAATCGTGACATCGTCTTTTCCGTATTTCAGATACGATGAAAGTGTGGCATGGACTTCTTCTTCATCAAGCAGGATTTTCTCGTTTTTCAAAAAAGCCGCAATTTTTTCTCCATGCTGGGACAGATACACTTCGGGGTCGCCGCGGTAACCCGATATGCAGTAAACGCTGTATTCTTCATCAAACTGCGGATTGCAGCAGAATGTCTTCAAAACATTTCTGCACTCGCCAAGGAGCGACCGTTTTAATTCCAGCGTTGCATCGGACAGGATATCCTTCAAATCCAGCGACGCTTCCACCACGACAACATCAGGTAAATATGCCTTTGTGAGAAAGCCAACCTCAATGCGGTCAATCAAGCGATTTTCAACCTTGATGATTTTCTGCTTCGGGATGACATCCGGATAACTTGGGGCGCTCTTCATGGTTTTGATTTCAACGACATTGGAAGTTTCAAGG
Organism: uncultured Nitrospiraceae bacterium; assembly: GCA_964646375.1. GTDB lineage: Bacteria > Nitrospirota > UBA9217 > UBA9217 > UBA9217 > JBAZLV01. Next base: position 4,110 of record CAZYEF010000048.1, read on the forward strand.
TTCATGGTGGTCTCCGCGACAAGAAAGACAACCAGTTTCCCCGAAAGTTTTTGCGTTCTGGATTTCATGGTAACCACCTTGAACAGCACGTGGATTAGACTGAATTATTGAAAAACGCTCTTCAACAGGCTGGTGACGCGCGCAGCGGGGTCCTTCCGTATTTTTTTCTCTTCGTCCCCTACCATGAGAAAAAGTCCGTCCAGAGCTTTTTCAGTCACATAGCGGTCCAGATCAACTGTCTGTTCCTTCAGGAAAGGCAGCGTTTCCGCGACATCCATAAGATCCTGAAATGAGCGGGTCACACCCGTGCTGCTCATGGTTTTTACGACCACCGGTTTAAACGCGGTGTACAGTTGATCATATGTTTTGGATTTCAGGTAGTCGGTAGCGGCCGTGTCCCCACCCCGAAGAATTGTTTCGGCATCGTGAAGGGTCATGCTTTTTACCGCTCCGATAAAAAAAGCTCGTGCTTTGGGAGCGGCTTTCTCCGCCGCCCGGTTCATACTGAGTTCAAACTGGTCCACTTCTTTCCGGAAACCGGTCTCCCGCAGTACTTCCGCAATCCGGCGCATCTTTTCAGGCACTACTATTCTGATAAGCTGATTGCTGAAGTACCCGTCCAGCCGGGACACGTTTTTGACGCTGTTTTTTACGCCGACCGACAATGCCTCCTTCAATCCGGCAGCTATGGTTTTCGAATCAAGGTGCCCGCCTGGTTCGTGGTTTCCGCCCTTCGCGCCGAGAACCTCTTCTGCAAGTTCCTCGAACAGCCCCGCGGAAACAACGGGTGCACAGAGCAATGCCATTCCCAGCACGAAAATGATGATACGCATGATGTCCTCTTTGTTATAAATTTTCAACACTGTATCGCAAAAATACGCTGCGGTCAAGAAAGGCTGCCGGGAAAAACCGCGTCACCCCCTCCGCAATATTCCCATCAGCTTCTCGGCATATTCCGTTCCCGCAGAATCATCAGTTATAATTTCAATGTCTTCGGGACTGGCTACACCCAAGCCCAGTTCAACCGCCCGAGCAATCTGCTCTTGTTCGAATATTTTCCTGTTCATGATGGCTTTGTTGCTTCCCAGTTCCTTCAGGATCGAGAGACCAACCGCATCAATGGCAATCCGGTCCGTACCGGCAAGAATAACGTCAGGACGCTTTACGGGGCCGTAAGTAGGTCCTTTGTCCACGAAAGCATCGAGAGCGTCAAGGACAATCAGTGATGGTTGATACGCTTGATTGATCTCTGCAATCATTTTCTGAATGTTGAACAATGACATATGAAGCTCGATCATATTTGCGTCTCTCAGGCACCCCACTGAAAGCTTGAGCGACATGGAAAAAACCCCTCCGCTGCCGTGGGTTTTAAGGCAACAAGTGGTCACCACGCAGGAAGACTCCAAAACCGGCCGGGCGATGTCAAAACCGTTCACCCAATGGCTTTTCTCCGGCTGTATGCGCACCCAATCCGATTCGGGGAGGTCTTCAAACCTGACAGCTCCAATCCCATGCTGTGCACAGATTTCATAAATCCCTTTTTGCTTAAAAACGTCACCAATCCTCGGCAGACCGCTCCGCTCACCGACGGTAATGCTTTGGGAGCCCATGTTCCGGAGCTGGTTGATCAACTGTATAAGAGTGTCATTGTGGGTTGATGCAGGAAACGGGTCTGCGGAATTGAAATTCGGTTTGAGCAACACGTTCTTTCCCGCGACCGGGTTCATTCCAAGGAGATCAACAGCCCTCCTGATTCCTGTTGCCCTGTCGCGTGTTTTGACGAGCGACAGCCTGGTCTTCGCGGTTTTTTTTGCGGATTGTTCCGGTTTAACCACGGCTCCGCTCTTCCCCGGGCTTCCTTCAAGCACCATGACAGCCCCCGCCGCCATTTTTGCCAGGAATTCACGCCTGTTCATAACCGCACCTCTGCGCAATTAATCACTACATATTAAAAAAACTGCCGCGTGCCGCGTTTTGTCTGAAAATATTCTTATCAAGAAAAATTTGTCATATTTTATCCATGTTTTCCAATCATGCCCGCCGTCAATAACGACCACTTGTTCGGAAATCATGCGTGATGCCAAATATCCTGAACGTACGCAAACCGGTCATCCTGTCCCTATCCGAGATATATGCCCTGGTAACATTTCCCCTGGATCTCGCACTCCCTGAACCAAGCCCAGATGCTTCTTTCCCAGTCTGATTTTGATGCAGGTTTTATTTCACCCGGATCCCACTTTTGCAGTCCGCCCGCTTTCTTAATTTCTGAAATCAACAATTCTTCACCAAGAAAAGGACCGAGAAGCACGATAACCGTTATGTCCTTTGGATATGTCTTTAAATACGAAATCGCTCCGTATGCGCCCATGGAGTCACCAACGATCCAGATATGTTCATATCCTTTCCTTTTCGCCGGCTCAATTACGTCTTCCTTCAATCGGGAGATGATGCTCCTGTTCAGGTAGTAGCCTATATGGGCGTTTAGCGCCACCATATCAATCGGCAGTCCGCGATCTTTCACGGCTTCAACAAACCCCTGTTTCTGGTATATCGTGACGGAATCGTCCCTACCCGGCAGAAAGACGACAAGCGTCTGCTGTTTTTGTTCCGCTGTATACTGTATTTGCACAAGAGGTATTCCTGATGACGGATAGCATCCGGAAAAAAAAAGGCAGGCACTACTGCCGTCATGCATACCCGATGAAACCGGAAAAAGTTCAACATGCACGCCTCTCCGGCGGAAATCGCCGGCTGCTGACAAGATTATATCAAAAAACCGGTGCGTGCAGAAAAATGAAACACGATTGACTGGATGTCGGAACATCGAAGAAAATACGCAGGCGAACCTGTCTAGTTCTGTGGTGTTGAAGCGTCTTTTTTGAAGTAAACAGGAGGGATGTTCAAGCTCTTATTGTTCGACTTCAAGGCGTCATTCAGATATAAAACTGGATTGCTTCCGGATGACAGTGCAGGATGGTCGAAGAAAAGCAGATAACAGTCGAGTTTGTTGACAGGAAACGAACCTTCCAGGGACGGACGTGACCTTAGATATTCCAAATCAGCAATTGTGTAATAGCAGGAGAACACCTTTGGCTTCAAGGCTTTTTCGTTATCAAGCCGGAGGGTGAGGGCTGCAGGAGTAAAAATGCCCTGGTTTCTGACAGCAGTGAATTCCGTGCGAATGATAAAAAATTTTCCCGTCTGCGCGTCATTATCGAGCTCAACGCGCATGGTTATGGCCTTGCCGGTCAGAAAATCAACGTTCACTGTGCAATCTTCATCAGTGCATTTTTCCATCATCTTCCAGAATTCATTTTCCTGTATGGAAGCTCTGAACTCTTTATGATTCACCGTTCTGGCAGCACAGCCGTTGATCAGAAAAACAGTCATACTGAGCAGGACAAATATCTGTGAGCGAAATAATACAATTCTGTTCAACATGGGCAGGTCCTATCATCAAGACGGTAGTGGTTGATATTGGGGCCACCCTAACGGTACCCACGGTCAACCTCAGGCTGGTCACTTCGCATGCAAACTATATCATAAAACAGCAGTTGATACAGCAAGTTTTTATAACACCGGGTAAATAACAAAGCTTCTGTTTCCGGCAGATGAGGGAAAGGAAGGAGCGAAAGATATCCGTGATATTAACCACTGACCGCTTTTAGAATGCCCTGAAGCAGCGCAGTGGGCGTAGGAGGACACCCGGGGATGCAGGCATCCACAGGAATAACCTTCTCAATGCCTCCCAGGGAAGCGTAGCTTTCACCAAAAATGCCGCCGGTACAGCCACAGTCTCCCACGGCAACAACCAGTTTCGGACAGGGTGTGGCATCGTATGTTCTTTTCAATGCGATTTCCATGTTATGCGAAACCGGTCCCGTGACCAGCAGCATGTCTGCAAAGCGGGGTGAGGCGGTAAAGTGAATGCCGAATCGTTCGCAGTTATACACGGCGTTGTTGATCGCGTGGATTTCGAGCTCACATCCGTTGCAGGAGCCTGCGTCAACCTGTCTAATCGTCAAGCTTCCCTTGAAGCGGCGTTTGATTATCTCCTCTAGTTGAGATCCGATTTTTTCAATTTCCGGATCCGTGACGGGAGGAAGCAGCTCGGTCACAATGCCGGTGTGAACTATCTGTTTAAGAATGCGAATCATAGCCCTCCGGAATACTCGGTAATGCGAATTGTCCGCAAACGGGATGGTATGAGACAATCACTATAAATCATGCCCCGAATAAGACTGGTTAAAGCTCTTGTTGCACAGCGGAAAATCCGGGACGATGTTCCCGTGGATGCATTGTTCAAGCCCCAGCCAGTTCACGCTCGACGGGTCCCTGACCATACAGCGGTTTATTGACCCCTGCGGTCCCGACTGTATCCAATAAAGAATCTCTCCACGCCACCCTTCTACCGCAGCAAATCCCGACTGGTCAGGTGCAGGAATGGTCAAAGGTACCGCAGTGCTGCCGCGCGGCATGGTTGTCAGAATTTCGCGGATGAGCCGAATGGATTCTCTGACCTCCTCCACCCTCACCCAACCCCGCGCATGCGCATCCCCTGATTTGAGAACCGGCACCTTGACCTTGATGCGGTCGTACGGCGGAAACGGATTCTGCGCACGGCAGTCGAGGCTGAGGCCGCTTGACCGCGCCACCAGCCCTACGACGCAGAGATCACCTGCCACTTCCGGCGTCAGGACCCCGGTGTCCCGCAACCGGTCTTCCAGGGAAGCATTTTCATCATAGATGACGACCAGCCGTTCGAACTCAACGGCCAGCCAGTCCATTTCCGCAAGCATGGCCTGCACACCAGCATCATCAACATCAATCGTTGTTCCGCCCGGAATGATGCTGTCCATCATGAAGCGGTGCCCGAAAAGCCGGAAGTTGGTCCGGAGCAGTACTTCTTTGAGCCGCGTGAACTGATACAGGAGAAACGCAAATGCCACATCGTTGCAGATTGCCCCCAGATCGCCGAGATGGTTTGCAATGCGTTCCCGTTCGAGAAAAAGCGCCCGGAGCCAGGACGCCCGCTCCGGCAAATCGCACGCACTCAGGGCTTCCGCCGCCATCGAAAAAGCCATGGCATGCGCAACCGTGGTGTCTCCGGACACCCTTCCCGCCAGACGCGATGCGTCATGCCAGGAGAGCGCCTCAAAGCGCTTCTCGATGCCTTTATGCACGTAGCCAAGCTTTTCCTCCAGGTTCAGGATGTCCTCTCCCAGGGCTTGAAAACGGAAATGACCCGGCTCAATAATGCCTGCATGCACCGGTCCCACCGGGATTTCATACACACCCTCGCCGTGCACCTGGACCCATCGGTACTCACCAGGAACTCTGGGGAGACGTTCCGAAGCCTGAAATTTTTTCCTGAGCGGCCACGCATCCCCTGGCCAATCCTCATGTTTTATCCAGGGACGCGTATCCGGATTACCTGTGGCAGTCACTCCCATGAGGCTTTTTATCTGACGCTCAAATCGATAGGCCGCTGCAAATTTTCTGGTCAGCGTAGGGAATGTGGGATCCTCGATTGGCGCAACGGTTTTAATCAGAAGATATTCCCCTTCTCTGCGATAACAAGCATAGATGCCGAATCCTCTGCTGAATGGTGTTTCATCTGCCGCCCATTCGCCGGCGAGCAGGGCGCCGGCCTTTTTTAGTTCCCTGGCTGCTTCGTTAAACCGCGCCCTCGGGACCACGATGGCCGTCACAGAGGAAGGAAATTGAAAATGGTCCTGTTGTGCATCAGGCCCGAACGTTGACTGGATGACGGTTTTCAGGGTATTCATTTCAACAGCTCCACGGCGGTTTGGAACCAGTCTGACAGAAATTTTGGCATATACAACCCGAGCAGAAGAACCAAAGCCAGATGCAGCAGCACCGGAAGATGCGCGACTTTAATACGGATCTGATGCCCGGGTACCTCTCCCGTGACCATCGGCTGTACTCTCCTGAAAATAGCAGCAAAGGATATGCCGAGTCCGAGCAGAAGAAACGGGGCCATAAATGGTGCGTCTTTGATCGTGGCAGTCAATATCAGGAATTCGCTTGCGAAGACACCGAAAGGCGGCATACCCACAATCGCCATGACACCAAAAATCATACCCCAGCCGACAAGCGGATTCCCTCTAATAAGACCTTTGATATTCTCCATTTCCTGCGTGAGATGCATCTGGGAAGCATGACCTGCAGTGAAAAACAGAGCGGATTTGGTCAGACTGTGGACCAGCATATGCAGGAGCGCACCGAATGTCGCGAGAGGGCCTCCCAGCCCAAACGCGAAGGTAGCCATTCCCATATGTTCAATGGAGGAATATGCGAACATCCGTTTGATGTCCTTCTGCCGTAGAAGTGAAAAAGCGGCAACGGTGATCGTGATAACGCCAAAACCCATCATGATATCGCCGGAGTGATGCGTCCCCGTGGATCCGTCAACAAGGACCTTGCACCGCACAAGCGCATACAAGGCAATGTTGAGCAGAAGACCGGAAAGAACCGCGGAGATGGGTGTGGGGCCTTCACTGTGTGCGTCAGGAAGCCAGTTGTGAACCGGTACCAGCCCCACTTTGGTGCCGTATCCCACCATAAGAAACACAAAGGCAAGGGACAGAATGGTCGGTTCAAGCTGATCGCTTACCTGCTTCAAGTTCGTCCAATGAAGAGCGGCGCCGCCTTCGCCGAGCACTTTTTCCGCAGCAAAGTAAAGCAGCACGGTCCCGAACAGCGCGAGTGCGATGCCGACGCCGCACAGAATGAAGTACTTCCAGGCCGCTTCAATCGCGGAAGGAGTGCGATAGAGGGAAACGAGCAGCACGGTTGAGAGTGTCGCAAGTTCCATGGCTATCCAGAGAATACCGACGTTGTTCGTTAAAAGACACAGTAGCATTGCAAAAATGAAAAGCTGGAACATGGCATGATAAAAACGGATGCGCCGGGTCCCTATCTTGCCGTGTTCCCGCTCGCGCCGCATATACCGTCTGCTGAAAATTGCCGTTGTTGTTGAAACAAACGCGGTGAGGACCGTCAAATACACACTGAAGGCGTCAATGAAGAAAAAATTGTTCCACGCAAGTATCGAACCATGCAGATACACCTGGACCGCCAGCACGACACTCGCAACGAACGTGGAAATCGAACCGACGATATTTACTTCAGGCGCGAGTTTCCGGTCGCCGATGAATGCCAGAGCCATCGACGCCGCAAGAGGAACGATCAGCAATACAAGAAGAGCCATGCAAACCTCAAATCAGAGAATCGTATAATACCGTGCAGCACATCAGAACGTCGTGTTCAGTCTTTTTCCTTCAATCGCGCCATCTGATCCACATCAAGGCTGTCGAAGGTGGTGTTGATGTGGAAAAAGAAAATGCCGAATATGAAGGCGGCAATCAGCAGATCAAGCGCAACCCCCAGTTCAACGACAAGGGGCATGCCGTACGTCGCGCTGGTGGCGGCAAACAGCAGTCCGTTTTCCATGGCGAGGAACCCGATGATCTGCGTTACTGCGTGCTTGCGGATAATCATCATCAGAAATCCGAGCAGGACGGTCGCGAGGGCGACCGCGAGGGTCGACTTGGTCACCAGCGTCGAAAGTTCCCTGATCGGTCCGGTCAGGTGATAGGAAAATATGACCAGAACTATTCCCATCAGCATGATCGTGGGAATCTTCACAACTGACTCCACCTCGCGATGAATTTTCAATTTTCGAATAAGCACCAGAAGAATATACGGGAGTAAAACAACCTTCACGGAAAGCGTCAGAATGGAGGAAATATAGAGATGGTGGGCCCCGCTCACAAAACCCACAATTCCCGTGCTGAGGGCAAGGAGAAAACCCTGCAGGGCGAACAGATGCAGGAGCGCGTTCATTCTCCGTTGCACCAGAAGAGCAAAGGCGGAGAGCAGAATCAGCGCGGCGAGCAAACTGTTTATTTGTGCGGCAAGGGCGGTATCCATATCAAATGAGCCGGTCCTTTCGTCAAATTTCTTTTTTACGGCACAATACAGCCGGTTCTTCTTTCAATTTAAAAAACATCTTGTTGCCGCATGTGCAGAACCGGCAGCTTTTCATTCCAGAATAAAATAAGAAAGCATCCCGAGCGTGGCAAAGAGAAATGCGCTGCCAAGGAACTCGCTCACCCGAAAAATCCTCATTTTGGCGAGACCCGTCTCGATCAGCACCAAACCGACTCCTACGATTGCCAGTTTCCCGAGCAGGATCGCAAAAGCCAGGCAGACCGCTCCCAGATTATTATTCAAGGCAATTCCATGCGGGAAGAAGGCCGCAATACCCAGAGTCGCGAACAGAAAAAGCTTCATCATGCCCGCCCACTCCATCAGCGCAAGATGTCTTCCCGAGTATTCCAGGATCATGGCTTCATGGATCATGGTCAATTCCAGATGCGTCGCAGGATTGTCCACCGGTATCCTGCCGGTCTCCGCCAGGGCGATGAGAATAAATGCCAGCAGCGCAAAAGCAAGAGACGGCCGCAGAATGGAATAGCCCTGGGCGATAACACCCACCATGTGCGAAAACGATGTGGATTTTGCCACGAGTGAAACGGCAAATATCGCCATAAGCATGGCCGGCTCTGCCATGGACGATATCGTCATCTCCCTGCTCGACCCCATGCCGCCGAACGCAGTGCCGATGTCCATGCCTGCAAGAGCGGTGAAAAAGCGCGCAATGGCGAAAAGAGCAACAAGAGCAATAACGTCCGCCGCAGCTTCAAAGGTCAATTCCGTGGAAACAAGGGGGATGATGCAGCTTGCAAGGACCGAAACGCCGAACACCAGATAGGGTGTGAACCGGAATATCCATGATGCGTTCTCCGCCAGGACAACGTCTTTATGGAACAGCTTCATAATATCGCGATACGGCTGTAAAATACTGGGGGAAGTACGGCCCTGGGACCAGCATTTGACCATCCTCACCCACCCGGTAAAAAGCGGCGCAATAAATAAAAGGATGGCGATTTGGATGAATTCTATTATGAAAGGACTGATTTTCAACATTCAACCCCATGTCCGGTTGTACCGTAAATTCCCGGAGCAATTTCACAAAACGGAAGCGTGCGCCCGGCAGCGTGCCGGATTATTTGGCAAACAGGAGCAGCACAACAATGGTCACGAACGAATAAATAAGATAAATCTGGATGCGTCCCTGCTGCAGCCTGCCGATTCTGCGGGACACCCAGAAACTCGCGTCAATAACAGGCTGGTACAGCCATCCCCAGAACCGGTCCCTCACCCTGAGCGTATAATGAAGACGTTCCGGAAACGCGGGATGTGTCTGCGGAGGAAGCTGCCGCACCTGCTGCTTGATTGAGAAGACAAATCCGAATATTCTGCGCAACGGCATCGAAAACGAGGTGGCCGTATACTGCATCCGGCTGGTCAACTTTTTGAAGCCGCAGTCCCACAGGGGTACCCGATGAATAGTGGCGGGACGCGCATGCAGCAGAAGATACACTGCGACCACCACGGTCAGGATGCTCAGAAACGCTATGGGGGCCGAGTACGAGGCGCGTTCATGGGCAATCGGCGTAAGCCACATCCAGCCGAATCCCGAGGCGGATGAGGCAATCTCGCCGCCGACCAGATACTGCGCAAGGGGGTCCATCCAGGTAATCACGAACGCGGGCAGCACGCCGAGCGCCAGGCAGGTCATCGCAGCAAGCACCATGCCGGTCCGCATAGACCAGTCTGCTTCATGGACGGAAGCGCGATGGTGTCCGCGCTGATGTCCGAGAAACGTCACGCCAAATGCCTTGACGAAACAAGCCGCAGCAAGGGCGCTGGTAAGCGCCAAAAGCGCCGCGCCCAGGGGAATAAGCACATTTAAAAGCTGGTTGGGAAGTCCGGGAGAAAGCAAAAACGCCTGGAACGTGAGCCATTCGGACACAAAACCATTGAAGGGAGGGAGCGCAGAGATGGAAATACAGCCGATAAGGAAACAGGCCGCTGTCCAGGGCATGCTGTGGATAAGCCCTCCCATTTCTTCCATGTTTCGTTCGTGTGTGGCATGCAGGACCGCGCCGGCACCCATAAAAAGAAGTCCTTTGAATATGGCGTGGTTGAGCGTGTGATAGAGGCCGGCAAGAAGCGCCAGCGCAGCCAAAAGGGGCATCGAAAACGAGGTGAATATCATGGCAAGTCCGATGCCGATAAGAATGATGCCGATGTTTTCGACCGAATGATAGGCAAGAAGTCTTTTCAGATCATGCTGCATCAGGGCATACAGCACGCCCAAAACCGAGGACACGAGACCAAACGACAGCACCAGGGTGCCCCACCACCAGGGAAAATCTCCGATCAAATCAAACGTCACGCGTACAATGCCGTAGATGGCGGTTTTCAGCATCACGCCGCTCATGAGCGCCGACACATTCGACGGAGCTACCGGATGCGCCTCGGGAAGCCAGACATGAAGCGGAATGATGCCTGCCTTGGCGCCGAAACCGAAGAACGCGAGCAAAAAGGCCAGTGCCGCAAATCCCGCGGGCAGTTCCGCATCGCGCATGGCATCGAAAGTATAGCTGACAAATCCCGTAAACCCGGTGGTGAGTCCCGCCATGACGCCGAATGACAATAGGATGGCGATTGCGCCCACGTGGGCCACGACGAGGTAGAGAAGCGCGGCCCGTCTGTTCTCCACGCGTTCATCCTCAAAAAGCACCAAAAAATAAGAAGCCGCCGCCATCAATTCCCAGGAAATAAGGAAAAACAGCGCGTCGTCGGCAAGCACGACCAGAAGCATGCCGGCAAGGAACAGAATATAGAAAAATACAAGGCGCGTGACCGACCGGCGGCCGAGAAAGCCCTTGACATATCCAATGGAATAGATAGAGACAAACGTGGCAAGGAGTCCCACAACCGTTGTGAAAAAACCCGACAGCAAATCCAGCCTCAGGTGAAACGGCAGGTCGGGAAGGCCGAGCAGAAGTATGACCCGGTCCGGAGCGGTGCTTGCCGTTGCCCACGCCCCCGCAACTACGGCGAAAAAAGAAGCCAGTGATGCGCAGGAAAAACAGAGCGTGATCATCAGGCGCTGGTTGCGGCGCAGGAGGAGCGTCAGAACGAGTGCAAACAGCAGCACCGCAAACGACAGCGACATGATATATATCGGCGAAAACCGCACGTGCTCACCTCATCGTAAGACAATAGGCAAAAAACCTTCTGCCTTCGGAATGCTCCGCAAGGCCGCCTTGCACCAGCTCCGGCACACGGTCGGCGGGAATGCTTCCGCGAAACAAAACCGCGTACACCCGATCAGTCGTGAGGCTTTTGCATTGCAAGAGATATTGCAGAAAAAGGGATATAGATTTAGTGATTGTTCTGCGAGGAAGTTCGGAAGTGGCTACGGGCAAACAAGACGGCATACGAGCAGACATACCATGACATTCGATGTGCATTAAAAAAAATCCCGTTCATTGAAAGATCAACCGTTGGCAAAAACCCCGCCGTACCACACACACGGATGCTGAAGTATAAACTTTTCGGTTCTTTTGTCAAGAAAAAACTCCCCGCAGGAGCCACGGGAGCAGAAAAATACAGCTTTATCCGGACAACAGGACTTTTTCGAAAACGGTACGCACTGCCGAACTGTTGTGTTCATAGTCATGAAGAAGCTTTTGGCCTGCAGATGTTCCATCCTCTGCATAGCCCATGCGCAGCGCCAGTGAATGCAGCGCGCCGGGGTCCCGTGCCAGCTCACTGGTGGCCTGATTCGTAACAATCCGCATCCTGCTTTCAAGCGTCCGGATGAAAAGGTACGCGCTCATCAGAATCTGATAATCCTCCTGCTCCAGGAGCCGCTCTCTCTTCAGCGCCCTGAGGGCGTTGTAAGTCCCCGGTGCGGCAATCCGGGGATGGCATTTTCCGTAAAGCAGTTGCAGGTATTGAACAAGGAATTCAATGTCCACGAGGCCCCCGGCCCCCTGTTTGATGTTGTAATGCGTCGGTTTTTCGGTTCCCAACTCCTGCCTCATCCGCTTGCGCATATCAATGATGTCCCGCGACAGCGACCGTTTGTCAAAATCCCTGCAAATCAGGCCGTGCAGCAATTTATGAAAATCCGACCCCACGGCGCGATCTCCCGCAATAAACCTGGCCCGCAATAATGCCTGTCGTTCCCAGGTGGCCGCCTGGGTTTCGTAATAATTTATGAACGCATCGATGCTTTGCACCAAAGGGCCTTTGGTTCCCATCGGGCGGAGGCGCGTATCAACGCGGAAAACAAACCCTTCGCGGGTAAGCGTCGACAGATACGCGATGGTTTTCTCTGCCACTTTATTGAAAAATTCAGGCAGAGTCAATTCCGCGGAAGAAGAATCGGCACATGACCCGGAAGATACGAAGAGGATATCAACATCCGACCCATAGGTTAACTCCCTACCGCCCAGTTTTCCGACCCCGA
>CAZYEF010000049.1:0-16325 GCA_964646375.1 uncultured Nitrospiraceae bacterium
CGCATGTGCCTTTCCTCCTGAGGTAGAAAGAACATTTGACCGCTCTTTCTCCCGATTTGCATCATGGTATGGCAGGAGATAATATCATGTGCCCATGGAGAGTAAAACCGGCCTCCCTTGCAGCATTGTTTATTGCTGTCCTGTGCATGACGGCTTTTGCACAAACCCCGGATCACAATGCATATGCGCAGCTCTTGAAAACGGGCATGGACAAACTGAAGACAGGCGACTATCAGGCCGCACGGGATATCTTTTCACAGGCGGTTCGGCAGAATAATTCATCTTTTGAAGCTCACCTCGGTTCTGGAACAGCCTTCTTTTTTCTGCGGGAAGATGAAAATGCAGAACGGGAATTGAAACATGTCATTGACCTGAATCCAAATTCCGCCGAAGCATACTCCCTTCTCGGAGAAATATACTATCGTAAAGATGACTTGGAAAAAGCCGTACTATACTGGAGCAAAGCCGTCGAGTTGAACCCTACAGCCTCCGCCTTACGTGCGAGACTGGAACGTATTCAGAAAGAGCATAAAACTGAGAAAGATTTCAACCGTGATGTTACCAGCCATTTTCTGGTAAAGTACGAAGGCAGAGAAAAAATAGAAGCAGGGAAAATCGTTATCAGAATTCTCGAAGATGCTTATGGAGAAGTTGGCAGAGGTCTTTCCTATTATCCGAGCAGAGACATTCAGGTAATTCTGTACTCCAACGAACAGTTTCAGGAGGTTACTGATGCTCCCGGTTGGGCAGGTGCTTTATTCGACGGTAAAATTCGTATTCCAATCGGCGGAATAGAGCAGGAGACACCAGGGCTCAGGAGGATTCTCTATCACGAATACACCCATGCAGTCATACGAACGATTACAACACGGGTTCCTACTTGGTTGAACGAAGGCCTGGCCCAGTACTTCGAAGGAAGAGAGATTAACGCACAACAGAAGGCGCTCTTGAGAAGGATAGCCCAAATGGGAAAACTACCTCCTCTTTTTTACCTTGAAGGACCTTTTTTGAGGATGGAGGCCAATCAGGCAAAATTCGCCTACTTATACAGCCTTTCCGCAGTCTGCTACATGGTAGATACCTACGGCCTTTATCGCGTAAAGTCCGTGCTGGAAGAGCTAGGCCGTGGTGCCGACATAGGGGCCGCAATACATTCGGGCATCATGCGTTCCTATGATGAGTTTCAAAAAGGCTGGAAACAATCTGTTGAATGACTGTTTTTGATTATTGCCAATCTCTGCGGCAGAGAACCCGGCTTCTGTCGGGGGATGCCCACTCATCTCAGGACTGCGGAGCTTTTCGGTTTATAAAAGTTATTTTCCCTTTATCGCAGCAGTTCAATGTGGTAATATCCATCCGTGATTCTACCGACGACAGAACAGCTTAGGCTGTCGGATTTTGATTTTTACCTTCCTGAAGCCTTGATTGCGCAGACACCTTGCCCACGCCGCGATTATTCCCGTCTTATGTTGTTTGACCGCGGGACGGAACAGATCAAACATATTTTTTTCTCGGGTATTAAGGATTATTTTCTTCCGGGTGATGTTTTGGTATTGAATGATACAAAGGTTTTTCCATGCAGGTTGCCCGCTAAAAAAATCGGAGGCGGCAGGGCCGAGATTTTTCTGGTCAGCGAGCGGGAGCAAAACCTCTGGAACGCGCTGGTAAAAGGCGGCGTGAACCTCGGGAAAAAACTGCACCTTAACGATGGCATAGAAGCTGAAATCATTGAAAAGTGTGCAGACGATACCTGGGTTGTTCGCTTTTCAGGTGTTGACGATATTAAAAAAGAACTGCACTCTCTTGGCAAAGTTCCACTTCCTCCCTATATAAAACGCAATCCCACCGAAATCGACCGTGATCGCTATCAGACGGTCTATGCGTCACAGGAAGGCGCTGTTGCGGCCCCTACTGCGGGGCTGCATTTTACTGAAAAGCTTCTCCGTCAACTCAGTCTCCATGGCGTAGAGATCGTCACCATTACCCTTCATGTCGGACCCGGCACGTTTCAGCCTGTTCGGGTGGATGCAATAGCTGGCCACCGCATGCTTCCTGAATATTATATTATTTCACAAAGTGCAGCGGATCGCATAAATAACGCGTGCCGCGAAAAAAGACGCGTGATTGCAGTCGGTACTACCTGTGTAAGGTCTTTGGAAACCGCTGCCCTGAACAATGGCACGGTCTGCCACGGGGAAGGTCAATCGACGCTTTTTATTTATCCAGGATATCGCTTTAAAATAATAAATGGTTTGATTACCAACTTCCATTTGCCGAAGTCAACGCTTCTTATGCTCGTCTCAGCGTTTGCAGGCAGGGAGAGGATTCTCTCCCTCTATAGGACTGCTGTGAAAGAGAAATACCGTTTTTACAGCTATGGCGATGCGATGTTTATTCTCTGACGAGGATCGTACGGCCTCATGAAAGGAAAACTGTAATGGGCAATGAGCGAGGTGGAATCTTATTCAAGCTTTTCATGCTGCCGGTATTGGTAGCATTGATGATTGGTTTCTTTTTTCTGGGATACTATGTCGGAAAATATCAGAGCAAATCCGGCGCGCAGAATGAAATTCTTCCGCCCCTTCCGGACATCGTTTCCAGGAATCTTCCTGCAAAGGAAGAATTTACTTTTTATAAGACGCTGCTTGATAAGAATGATAAAACCGTTTCCATTAACTTAAAACCCAATTCCGCACCACAGGAAGGCAAGGTTGAAAAGAAGCAACCCGCCGCTGAACCACAGGCAAAATTGCAAAGCGCACCTGCTCCCAAACCCGCTCAACTCCCGACTAAAAAAGAAACTGCTCAGCCATCTTCCGCAGCTTCAAAAATAAAATACACGTTGCAGTTTGCATCATATCAGGAAAAAGAGCTTGCAGATGCCGATGTGAAAAAACTGAAACAACGCGGTTATGCCGCGTTTATTGTAGCTGCGGACGTCTCCGGAAAGGGGACATGGCACCGGGTAAGGATCGGCAGCTTTTCCAATAAAGGCGCCGCTGAAAAACTTCAAAAAGAGATCAAGTCAAAAGAAGGATTTACGACCATCGTTGTAATGGAATAGATGCTTTCTCCTGCATGAGTCTGTTTTCTCTTGACAATTTTGCCCAATCAACGTAATCTAGGCCACATCGTATTATGGCACTGACTGACATTATAAAATTGATTGAAAGTCTTCACCCGCTGGAAAACAAGGTGTTGTTTTGTTTTACGAACAGAGACACTATTCCTACCTCAGAGATTCTGCAGACTGCCGGCCTCGATGAGTCCCGTCTGGATATGGCATCCGGATGGCTCCAGACCAAAGGCTTCCTGGATGTAAAAGACGAATCTGTAACTTCTTTTGTTTCCCTCACAGAAACAGGCAGAGACTACCTTCAGCGAGGCACTCCTGAAATGCGCATCATTTCCGCACTTCGCGAAGGGAAACAATTTACGGTAAAGGATATGATCCAGTCCTGGAACATGGATCCTTCCGAAGTCAGTTCTGCCACCGGTTTCCTGAAAACCAGCAATGTTATTCGCATAGTTCAGGGCGGTATACTCCAGTTTGACCAGCCGGACAATGCAAATCCGAATGAATTGTTGCAGTCAATAATACAAAAAACGGGAGAATCGTCGCTTTTATTGTCTGATTTTCTCGAACATGAGCAAGCCGTCATACGCGATAATTTTCATAAGCGTGGAAAATCAAAGGGGATTTTCCGCATTACGGAGAAAAAAAATCGCGTCTACATCCTTGCTCCGAGCGGCAGGGAACTGCTTCACCTGATGAAAGAGCGGGGAGTGGCCGCGGAAGAGTCCTCTATTCTTTCTCAGGAAATGCTGAGGCAGGGCACCTGGAAAAACAAAAAATTCCGTGCATATAATATTGCCCTGAAACCTTCCCGTCAAAGCATCGGCAGAAAGCATCCGTACAAGGAGTTTCTTGATTTTGTCAAATACAAGTTTATCGGCATGGGCTTTGAAGAAATGCGCGGACCGCTTGTGGAAAATGAATTTTGGGACATGGATGCCCTGTTCATGCCGCAATTCCATCCGGCACGCAACATTCACGATGTTTATTTCGTGAAAGATCCTGTTGCTGCCAGACAGATTGAAGCGCCTTTTGGTAAACAGGTTGCCGCTGCCCATAAAAACGGCGGGAAGACCGGTTCAACAGGCTGGAAATACTCTTTTGATCTCGAACGCGCGAAGAGGCTGGTGCTCAGAAGTCAGGGAACTGCAGTCTCAGCCCGTACACTGGCGTCAGGACCGAAAATTCCGGGAAAATATTTTTCCATCGCCCGGTGCTTCCGCTATGATGCTGTTGACGCCACACATGCTCCTGATTTTTACCAGGTTGAAGGTATTGTTCTTGGGAACGATATTAACTTTAGAACTCTCCTCGGTTTGCTCAAGCTTTTTGGGCAGGAGATTGCAAAAGCCGCGGAATTCCAGTTTCGGCCTGCATATTTCCCCTTTACTGAGCCGTCCGTAGAATTGCATGTAAAGCATCCGAAACTTGGTTGGATGGAACTCGGGGGGGCGGGTATTTTCCGCCCGGAAGTTACGCTGCCGCTTGGTGTTGACGTGCCGGTGATTGCGTGGGGCCTTGGACTTGACCGCATGGCCATGATAGCACTGGAAATTCAGGACATTCGTGATTTGTTCTCGCGCGATCTGGATTTTATAAGGACAAAAAAGATCCGCTTAGACAAATAAAAAAACGTAAAACCGACGAATGAAGAGGAGCTATTTCATTTCTCGGAACCTTTTTTAAACGGTTCACAACCGCTGAGTAGAATTAGAGTTTTTTATGCCTACGATTGATGTTAAAAAGAAAGATATCGATTTTCTCATCGGGAGATCGCTTTCTCTCCAGACGTTAGAAAAACGTCTTATGCTCGCGAAGGCTGAACTGAAGGATTATAACACGGAGACCGATGAGCTAAAAATTGAGCTGTCCGACAGCAACAGACCTGACCTCTGGTCGGCGGAGGGCGTTGCCCGCCAAATCCGCATTGCTTTTGCCGGCAAAGCGTCATCGTATCAGTTCTTTAAGCATGGCAGGAGAGCCACGCGCGAGATAAAGGTTGCAAAATCCATGAGGTCTGTGCGTCCCTATCTTGCGGCATGTACTGCGAGCGGTGTGCCCATGAACAATGATGTGCTGGCACAAATGATCCAGAGCCAGGAAAAGCTAGCTGAAATATTCGGCAGGAAGCGGACAACACTTTCCATCGGCATTTATGAACTCGACCGAATTGTTTTCCCGGTACAGTACAGGCTTGCAGAACCATCATCAGTCTCATTCACCCCTCTCGGCATGGACGAAAAGCTTACCCTTGCCGAAATTTTGGAGCGACATCCAAAAGGCATCGAATACGGCAGCATTGTAAAACAATTTCCTCAGTATCCGGTTTTGCTCGACAGTATGGGGCGTGTCCTGTCGTTCCCACCGATAATCAACAGCCGCGAAATCGGAGAAGTTAAGACAAGCACCAGCAATATGCTTATTGAGGTGACGGGAACAGATTTCAGGATGACGAACCTTGCACTCAACATCCTTGCCGCAAGTTTCGCGGATCGCGGTGCGGATATTGAGCCGATACTCGTGACATACCCTTATACGACTGAACTTGGAAAACGCGTTGTTTTTCCACATGATTCCACTAGTACATTTACGCTGCCGCTTGCACGGTTCTCGGCAGGGCTTGGTGAAGAGGTAACGCAGTCAGATATTAAAAAATTTCTGAATGCGTATGGACATGCCGTTTCAATCAAACGGGGAGTCGTTTCCGTTACTGTACCGCCGTACCGGGACGATATCATGCATTCCGTTGATTTGGTCGAAGATTACGCTATCAGCAAAGGCTATGATACGTTTAAGCCTGTTATGCCGCAGGAATCGACCGTAGGTACACTCTCAAAAATTGAATTGCTTGCGGATTCGGTCAGAGGATACATGGTAGGTTCCGGGTTTCAGGAAATCATGTCGAATATTCTTTGTTCCCGCGACGATCTCGAATATGCCATGTCTCAGGAGGAAAAACTTGTAGAAGTGGACAATGTAATGTCCCAGGCATATTCAGTCCTCAGAAACCGAGTTGTTCCATCACTGCTGAGTGTAGAGGCTGCAAGTTCCAAGGCATTCTACCCTCACAGGATATTTGAAGTCGGAGATGTTGCGGTATTCGATCAAAGCGAAAACATGGGATCGAGAACGGAATTGAACCTTGCTGCACTTATCTCTCATCCAGCGGCAAATTTTTCTGAGCTGCATGCTTCCCTTGATATTCTGCTGTTTTACTTGGGAATAGAATATTCTTTGCAACCCGCGGAACATCCTCTTTTTATCCAGGGCCGGTGTGGCAGAATCATTGCAAATGGAAGTGATGTCGGATTTCTTGGCGAACTGAATCCTGCTGTCCTAGATCGCACTCAAATCACCATGCCGTGCGCTGCATTTGAACTCAACCTGAACGTTCTTTTAGGCGTTCTTGATAAATTGTAAGCGTGCGCGCTTTATTTTTTCCCATGCTACCACTCGATCATCTTTCTGCAAATCCAAGAGCTCACTCTTGTATTCTTTTCTCTCATACTATTTTTGTATAATACTGATAAGGTTTGTCGGCAAGGAAAACTCTTGACAGCCAAAAAATGTTAGTGTACTATGCAAAATTTACAGGATTAGCAAAAATACCTTGAAAAATTAAAAGGTTAAACACATCTGTCTTTTGCAGCATTTTGCAACGGCTGCATAGAAAGAAGTGTTTTTCACACAGATATGAAAGCACAGCCAATGAAAATTGCACTGATAACAGGCGGTAGCCGCGGGATAGGACGTGCCATTGCGGTGAGACTTGCTAAAGCCGGTTTTGCCATCTGGCTTACGTATAAAAGCAATCACGAAGCGGCGCGTTCCGTTAAAGAAGAAATAGAATCGTTGGGCACACCATGCGAACTGTTTCCCTTCGATGTATCCAGCTTTGAAGAAACAGAAGCAGCGTTGGGTGCCCGATTGGAGGCCACATCGCCTGATGTTTTTGTCTACAATTCCGGAATTTCACGTGATAATCTCCTGATGTGGATGAACAAAGAAGAGTGGAGTTCAGTGATTACCACAAATCTGAACGGTTTTTTCAATGTTACCCGCGCGGTAGTATTTTCCATGCTCAAGGCAAAACGAGGGAGAATTGTTGTCATCTCGTCCGTATCCGGTCAGGTTGGTCAGGCTGGCCAGGTAAACTATTCCGCCTCAAAGGCTGGCTTAATCGGCGCCGCAAAATCGTTAGCACGCGAGGTCGGGAAAAAAAATATATATGTAAACGTCGTTGCCCCCGGTTTTGTTGAAACGGAAATGACCAAGGATATTCCGAAGGAAAAGGTCCTTCCGTTGATTCCCCTTAACCGCGTCGGCAAGGTCGATGATATTGCCTCTGTTGTTCATTTTCTTTGCACTGAAGAGAACATGTATATTCATGGTCAGGTTATCGGCATTAACGGCGGACTGGCGATGTAATACGACTGATTTCTTCGATTTCGGTTTTTGTTGCTGCCGTCATCAACTGGTGATAATGAAAAAATATAATGATATTGTGGTAGGAAGCGGTATCAGCGGCTTGACAATGTCTCTGCTGCTCGCCATGAATGGACACAAGGTGCTGCTGATTGAGAAAGGTCAGCATATCGGCGGTTCCTTGTCTCGATTTACCAGACAAGGCATTGCGTTCGATACCGGATTCCACTTTACGGGGGGGCTTCATACCGGGGGTATTCTTTCGGATATCCTGACGCTCCTAGATATCCATGATTTTATAGAGCCGGTTTTTATTGGAGAATCGTATAAGAACCGGTTTATTTTCGAAGCTTCAGGCCGGCAGTTTGAGCATCCCGGCGGCATCGAAAACGTTAAGAAAAAGTTCAAGGAATATTTCCCCGGTGAGGCAAACACCATTGACCGGTATTTTGAAAAGGTGCAGTCAGTCTGCCGGCGGACCCCGGCGCTCAATATTCACAACAATATAATCACTCCGCCTAATCTCGAAGAGGATTATATCTCGCTTGATGCTATGTTGAAGGGTTTGACCTCCAATGTTCTTCTCCGGGGGCTGCTCTCCGGTTATGTTATGTGTTATGGCGTTAGGCCCGATGAAATATCCTTTGCCAACCATTGCAGAATGATCCTCAGTTTCTATGAGTCTCTTGCATATGTAAAAAACGGCGGAGATGCTTTTATAGGCGCCTTTCGGAACAAATTCAACGAGTATGGTGTAGATGTCCGCTGCGGAACCAGCATCCGGGAATTGACTGATATTCATGATCACAAAGTGGGACGTTTCATCCTGACCTCCGGAGAAGAAATTGCAGCGGATTCCTGCGTGTTTACAATTCATCCGAAGGAAATATTGCCTATTTTGCCGCAAAAACAGTACTCAAAAGCTTTTGCAAACCGCATTGCTTCATTTGAATCTTCCGTCGGCATCTTCACCGCATTTGCCATGTTGAAGCAGGATGCACAGGACCCCTATCCAGATGCGGGGATTTCATCCATCTTCCCGATGGACGATGTAAATCTGCTTCTCGATCCTTCCTATCACCGAGACCCCGCGATGGTGATCATCAAGATGCCGGTGCAGCAGAATGGTAGGCAGGGCATCTGCATTCTTGAGCCATCCTTTCCTGATGAAGTAGGGCGTTGGACCGGATCCGGAAGAAGGAAGAGGCCGCAAGAATACCTCGATTATAAACAGCTGCGCACGGAAGCGATCAGCGATCATCTGTTCAGGGTCTTTCCTGCCTATCGTGGAAACCTTCAGATTGTGGATTCCGCATCAATGCTGACTTTTAAAGATTATCTCAATAGCCCCGACGGAAGCGCTTATGGTATCAAGCAGAAAATGGGGCAATTCAATCTTATTGGAAAGCTTCCCTTGCACAACCTGTTCGCCGCCGGCCAGAGTGCTCTGCTGCCGGGCATAATTGGAGCAATGATGTCATCGCTCATTGTCGGTCGCGCACTGATCGGAAAGGGACAGTACGGAAAACTGTTAAAACAGACGGTATGACCTTAAAACGTGTTGTTATAACGGGTGTGGGGGTAGTCTCTCCCTTCGGCAACGGCGTGCCTGCACTCATGGATGGCATAGAAAAAGCACGGAGCGCAGTTCAGCGGATGGAAGGATGGGACCGGTATATAGGTCTGCAAAGTCTGGTGGGTGCACCAGCCGAAATCCGGGATGAAAAACGCATACCACGCCAGAAACGTCGCTCCATGGGACGTATGAGCATTTTCGCCGCCCAGGCCGCAGATGAAGCGCTTGCCGATGCGGGTATCACACTTGTGGGTGAGGATTTCTGGCGAACCGGCTGTGTTATCGGTTCGACAATGGGCAGCGCAAAAAGTATCAACGACGCTTTTGAGATCATTCTCCCGAACAAAGATCTCGGCCAGTTGAATTCGACAATGTTTTTTCAGTGCATGTCGCACACTGCGGCCGTAAATGTCGCCCAATACTTGGGATTGAACGGATCAATTATCGCTCCGGCAGCCGCATGCGCATCCGCACTCCATGCGATCGGTACGGGATATGATCTTATCAGGCTCGGCAGACAGGACCTGCTTCTTTGCGGAGGGGCGGAAGAACTGCATCCTACCGTAACGGGTTCCTTCGATATTCTTTTTGCCACGTCAACAAAATACAACGATACCCCCCAGAAAACGCCGCGCCCCTTTGACAAAGACCGTGACGGGCTTGTGTGCGGTGAAGGAAGCGGGATCGTGGTTCTGGAGGATTATGAACGCGCGCTTGCCAGAAACGCGAAAATTTATGCCGAAGTCGTCGGATACTGCACAACGGCAAACGGACTCCATGTAAGCCAGTCCAATAAAGAATCCATGGTCGTTTGCATGAGGCAGGCGATTGCGGACGCAGGGCTGCAACCCAGTGATATTGATTATATTAATGCGCATGCCACGGCGACAATCCAGGGAGACCAGGAGGAAGCGGAGGCAATCAGAGATATTTTCGGCGCTTCAGTCCCCGTGAGCGGTTTAAAGGGATACATCGGCCATACACTCGGCGCATCGGGGGCGATTGAACTTGCTGCGTCCCTCAAGATGATGGAGCAGGGCGTGATTTATCCAACGCTGCATCTGGAACAGGTGAGTGCTGATTGTGAAGGCATTCAACACGTTATGACACCGCTGAAAAAACAGATAACGACCGTGCTCAAGAACGGCTTCGCCTTCGGCGGCATCAACGCAGCATTGGTTTGCAAAAAAATATGACGTATCCGTGACAGCTACGGTGGAGGATTATATGACTGAACAGGAAATTATCGATAAAACCAACAAAGTGTTTGAAGAATCCTTTGAAATCGAAAAGGAACGCCTTGTCCCGCAGGCCCATATTTTTACGGATTTAGGACTTGACAGCCTCGATATCGTGGATCTGGTGGTCGCGCTCCAAAACAGTTTTGGCGTCAAGATCAGAAACGAGGAAGGGGTCAGGGACATCAGAACGCTGCAGGACATCTATCAGTTTATCTCCTCGATTAAAAACGAGGAGATAAAGAAGAGTTGAGATCGATGCTGTATCGTGCAGGGCTGTATCTCTTTAATCTGTATTTTTATGTGTTGTTTTTCCTGTTTTCAGCAATTGTGATTTCAGTGTTGACCGCTGTCGTGACTTTTCTCGGGATTTTTTTTCTGCCGCCGCGCAAAACGCTGAAATACTTCCGCCGCTCAATCAGCTGGTATGGCAAGACCATCATGGCCATACCGTTTCCTTTTATCAGAATACGGTATGAGCAGTCTGCTCAAAATGCTCCGCAGGAGCCATATATTTTCGTCTGCAATCACCGGTCTGCGGCGGACGCTTTTCTTATCGGCGTCTTACCGCATGAAGTCGTCCAGATTGTAAACGTCTGGCCGTTCCGGATACCAGTTCTGGGCATCTACGCGAGATTTTCAGGATACCTTAATATACGCATGATGTCCCGTGATCACTTTATGCAAAAAGCCTCACAACTCCTGAAGGACGGTGTTTCTATCATCTTTTTTCCGGAAGGGACACGTTCGACCACGGGGCAGATGGGAAGTTTTCACGGTGCGGCATTTCGTCTGGCCTTTGAGACGAAAACCCCCGTTGTTCCGCTCTGCATATCGGGGACCGAGAAGATTTTTCCAAAAGGGTCGGCACTGCTGCGGCCGGGGATGGTCCGAATACGGCAACTTGCGCCAATTCCCTGGGATGAGTATAAGGATCTGACGGCGTTTGCATTCAAAAACAGAGTATGGAAAATTCTTGACGGTGAACTGTCCAGGATGGAGAATACGGTATGACGGCATTTGACCACAACCGTAATCTTGAATTTTCAAAACCCAGGGAAATCCGCAAAGTACAGGAAGATCTTTTGAACAGGCATCTTCGTTATCTTTCGTCGGCTTCCCCGTATTATCGCACGGTTTTCCGCGAGCAGGGAATCGATATATCCGAAAAAAACCTGGCTTCTCTTGCCGACCTCCCCCTGACGGAAAAAGCCGCATTCGGGGATCAGAACGGTGATTTTCTTGCCGTTTCCCCGTCGGAAATCGTAGATATTGTACTATCTTCCGGGACAACGGGCAGACCGACTCCGATTATGTATACCGAACATGACCTCCAGCGTCTGGCATACAATGAGATAATATCCTTCGCCGGTTGCGGAATGACGCGGGATGATGTCGTGTTGTTGACCTGCACGCTTGACCGTTGTTTCATTGCTGGTCTTGCCTACTATGCAGGGGCCAGAAGTCTGGGGGCCGCTGCCATCAGAAACGGTTTGAGCAGTGTAGAGAGCCATTTCGAAATCATCCAGCGACTGAAACCCACGGTGATCGTCGGGGTTCCGACTTTTATGCTCAAACTCGGACTTTTTTTAGAATCACAAAACGTTGATCCCCGCTCGACAGGGGTAAGAAAACTGATCTGCATCGGCGAGCCTATTCGGAATCGTCAGCTTTCGTTGCTCAAAATCGGTGAAACTCTCGAAGAGGTCTGGGGTTCTAAAATTTTTTCAACCTATGCTTCTTCGGAATGCATTACCTCTTTTTGCGAATGCACTGCCCAGCAGGGAGGTCATCTGCATCCTGACCTTGCCGTTGTGGAGATCGTCAGTGAACGGGGAGAGATCCTTCCGCCTGGTGAAGCGGGTGAAGTGGTGATTACCCCTCTGGCTATTGAAGGGATGCCGCTTTTGAGATTCAGGACCGGGGACATAAGTTTCCTGATAGAAGAACCATGCTCCTGTGGCAGAAACTCTCCACGGCTCGGTCCCATTCTGGGGAGAAACAGGCAGATGATAAAATTTCGGGGTACAACACTTTATCCAAATTCTTTCTATGATGTCCTCGATTCTTTGCCGGAAGTAAGCGGATATTACATTACCGTGTCCAGCGATTACGATCTCTCTGACTTGGTAACGGTTTTTGTTTCCGTACGGAATGCCGGTTGCACGGCGGAAATAATTATGGATAGATTGCAAAGCCACCTGCGGGTCCGGCCGGAAGTGGTCCTTACCACTGAGGAAAATATAAAAAACCAGGTTTTTCCCGGAAATTCCCGCAAGTTAGTCCGTTTTGTGGACAACAGAAAGAGCATATGAGTACTTGTCAAAGCAGAATCTACGGTGCTGAATTTTCTCAGCAGGAAATTGCGGATGCCGTTCGTGACGGCAGGCTCCTTTCGATGGAAATTGAATTCAATCAAAGCTGCAATTTCCGCTGTATCTATTGCTATGCGTCGGACAATGCCCGACGTCGCGACGAGTTGACAAAGGAAGAATTCAAGGATGTCATTTCACAGGCAAAGGACCTGTCTGCGCGCAAAATCATCATTCTCGGCGGCGAGCCCATGCTCTATCCTCATATCAGCGAGATGATCCTTTTTGTCAGGGATCTTGGCATGGAAATCGAAATTTTTACTAACGGAACAAACCTTACCGCCGCAATGGCTCAATTTTTATACGATAACAACGTCCGGGTGATCCTGAAGATGAACACCTTCGACGAAAGCCTTCAGGACACGCTTTCCGGACGAAAAGGTGCTTATACACAGATACAGGAAGCTCTAAAAAACTTAAAGAGTGTGGGATACCCGTCATCGCAGCATCCAATGGGGATCAGTACGATCATTTGCCAACAGAACATTGATGAATTGACCCACATGTGGGAATGGCTTCGAGACCAGCATATCCTGCCGTATTTTGAGATGATGACTCCCCAGGGCGGGGCCCGTGAGCATAACATGCTGGAAGTCGATTCCCGGACGATGCAGGATTTTTTCAACCGCATATCTGAAATTGACAGAACGAAATACGGTTATCACTGGGATCCGAAACCTCCACTGGTCGGCGGCGAATGCCTCCGCCATCAGTTCTCCTGTGCAGTAAATTCGGAAGGATATGTGCAGCCCTGCGTGGGGATCACATTCCCCATCGGCAATGTAAGAAAACAGCGATTGAAAGACATTCTGCGCGACAGCGAGGTCGTGCAGGATCTCAAAAGATACAAGGAACTGATAAAGGGCCCGTGCGGAGAATGTGCCAAAATTGACGAATGCTACGGATGCAGGGGGGCTGCATACCAGTTGACGGGTGACTACCTCGCATCCGATCCCCTCTGCTGGAATAATCTTGACCGCCGGGATGACATTATGTTTCTGCCGGTTGATGCCGCACGGGTGGTCCCTCATAAACCTCCCATGCTCCTTATAGACCGTCTGCTTGAATTGCGTGAGCGCGAATCCATATCGGAGATGACGGTGCGGCAGGACATGGTTTTTGTCTCAGAAAATGGAAAGCTTGATGAGGCATCTTATCCAGAGATCATTTCCCAGGCACTTGCCGCAATGGAAGGCTTCCGGGAGGTCGGAAGCCGAAATCCGCAGCAGGAAGGATATCTGCTCGGAATCAAAAATTTCGAAATTCTCGGCAGTGCCCGGGTCGGCGACATCCTCCGGATCGTGATCTATAAGGTTGCAAAACTCGGGGATTTTGGCATCATTCGTGGTGAAATCAGGAAGGAAAACACCATTATTGCACACGGTGAACTAAAGGTCTGGCGTGATGGCAAGGCGGCGGCATAATGACAAAACATATCCGGTACAGATTTGCTCTTTGCTTGATGACGGCCTGCCTGTTGTTGCTGACCCAGACATGTCCCGTGTTTTCTGCAGACCCGCCGTCGGACCCCGCCGATCTTGCTCTTTTCCTGAATTCCCTTGGTAAAAAGGTTTCTAATTTTAAGACGCTCAGCACAACCTTCACCCAGGAAAAAGAAATGGCCATGTTCAAGGACAAGCTGGTTTTGAAGGGCAGGATCTATCTGCAAAAACCCGATAAAATCGCATGGCATGTGGACACACCTCTGCGCTACTCCGTCCTTATTACGGATAAAATTATCCGTCAGTGGGATGAGGACACGGACCAGGTGCAGGAAGTATCCCTGAAGAAAAATCCCATTTTCCAGAACGTGCTGAATCAGTTGACCGTATGGTTCTCCGGTGAATACGGCACGCTTCTCGATGTGAATACCGTACGTCTGGTGAGCCGTGAACCCCTGGTACTTGAATTTACACCGCGCGAAAAAAATATTGCGAAAAAAATCATCAAACATATAACAATTACATTCCGGGAAGACCAGAAATACCTCCGTCAAATCAGGATACAGGAACTGAACGGCGATGTCACAACCATTCATTTTTCAAATACTCTGCTGAATGCCCCGCTGAACACCGACAGCTTTGAGGTGAAAGGGCATGTTTGACAGATATTTTCTGCTTTTTGCCCAATTTCTCCAGAACCATAAAGGATTGGTTCTTGGCGCCGTGGCCCTGATTACGGTTGCGGCCGGTATCGGACTTTTCTTTATCACCTATGACGGCAATATTGACCTGATGCTTCCACCGGACAGGGACATCAGGCGCAATCTGGATTTCCTGCGTGATTCCAGCCTTTCCGACAAGATAGTCATATCGCTCTCCCTGAATGATCCCGCAAAAAATAAAAGCGATCTTTTTGCTGCCGCAGACCGGCTTGCCGCGTCGCTTAAACCGCCATTGTTTAAAAAAGTCATTTCCGGTTTTTCCGCTGCCGACGTCATGGAGGAATTTTCCATGCTTCAGTATGCACCGCAAGTTCTGGGTGAAGATGACCTTGCAGCAATCGGACGCCAGCTCAACAAGGAAACAGTGGCAGAAAAAATGAGGGCCATCTACCGGCAGTCACTCCGGCCGGAAAGCATTTTCATGTCTTCGTTGTCAAGAACCGATCCTGTCGGCATCAAGCTTCTTCTGATGGACAAATTGCGGGCGCTTCCGGCGTCAATGGGATACGATGTATCCATTGAAGACGGACACTTCATAAGCCGTAACGGCCGCCATACGATGCTGATAATCCAGAGCACCGTCCCGATGATGGAAAGTCAGCGCAGCAAAGAACTGATCTCGGTGCTCCAGGACCGCCTCAAGGAACTGCCAGGATTCGTTTCAGGCGATATTATAAGCGCTCATGTGCACACGGTGAAGAATGAGCAGGTCATTATCCGGGACATCACCATTGCCTCTATTATTGCGTCAATCGCTTTTCTGCTGTTGTTTTTGTTCGTTTTTCGGGATGCACGGGCTGTTTTTGTCTTTCTCTTTCCGTTCATCGCAGTCATTTGGGCCATTATTATCGCGGCGTTCATTGAGCACAAACTTTCCTATCTGGTCATCGGCTTCGGCACGGCGATTGTCGGTATTTCCGACTACGGACTGATCGTGTACATAGCCATGAAGCAGGGAACCGACCCTGCTCGCTCGGTAACACTGGCAAAACTGGTGCTGATCGATGCTGTTACGACGATCTTCAGTTTTGTCGTTCTGTACTTCTCCCTGATACGAGGCTATCATCAGCTTGCATTGTTCTCGATTCTCTGCCTGGTCATTTGTCTGTTTTTTTCGCTCTTTGTTTTACCGCTAACGCTTTCCTGGAGGCGGGATAATCGGCCTGCCGATAACGCGCTTGATGAAAACCTGAAAAAAATCCACTGGCCCAGGAAACTTACCATAAGCATCTGGTTGGCCGCAACAGCGGTTTTTTTTATCCTCTCGTTTTCCGTCCGATTCGACAGCGATGTCAAAAAACTCGACGGCAGCGGGCCTGAAGTGCTGCGGGCCGAACAGACATTTCAGGAAGTCTGGGGGGGGAAAGGACGCCAGGCGATTTTTGTGGTAACCGGTGCCAGCCTTGAAGACGCGATGCAGCCTAATGACCGGGTGTACCGCGATGCGGTCAAAGCTGTCGGAGGAGAACATCAT